>NZ_FXTU01000003.1:0-481462 GCF_900182735.1 Laceyella tengchongensis
TAAACATAGAAAAAACTCCTTATAGATTGTTTTTTATTGATTCGACAAAAAAGGCTGCTGACCCTGCCTTTCAAGGCAGTTTGTCAGCAGCCTCAGGAGGCTCAAACGAGCCTCCTTTTTGCTGTAGCATACTCTAAAAGAAAATACATTTGGGTAACAATACGAAGAGCATCGGGGTAGTATGCAAGGTTCTCTTTTTGACCTTCTTCAAAAATGGACATATACCGATCACGAAATCGGCGTAGGGTCGTTAGTTCATCACAGTCGTCAATTCAACACATGAAGGGAGCTAGCTATGAAATTTATCTAGATGATTCATGGACAAACTACTATTTTAGAGGCGAACACGATTATACTGCCCATTAGGTGAGGAAAATTTGGTGTAAATTCAACAAAAAAATTGAAGGGGACATAGAGGGTCTCTTCAAAATGTTTTTTTCATACTGAGAAGTGTCTCCATATTTAACTTCCATATCTCATTGCTTTCACCAGAGGGTGTCATAAACGAATGAAACAACAAAACGAGAGCTGAACGCTCTCGTTTTGTTGTTTCATGTTTATATTACACATAGATGTGAACAATTGCTCGTGTCCACATTCAGGTTGTTTTTACTGAGAAATGCTACCTCTAGCATCGCATCCATAACCATTGCCATCTTTACAAGTTAATACGATGTAGTAGCGACCACTTGAGACAGCTCTTGCATAGGCAGATCTGCTCGTAGTCTGCCCACCTGTAATAAATTGGTCTCTGCCCCATGAAACATAACGATAGACCTCAAAGCCAACATTTCTTCGGTTGTTTGAAGTTACTGCGACATGGAGATTTCCCTCTTTTACTGAGATGAGAGCTGACTGGCGGGATTTCACGTTGGTGGGTAAATACACTGATGCAGATGCTGCATATGCGACGAAGGAGCCAAGCATTACAAAAGTAGCAGCTAATGCCAGGAGTGAAAACATTTTTTTCTTCAAATGAATCAACCTCCTTCAATTTACCAACCCGAAGTAATTTAATGTAATCAAATACCAGTTGATCCACTTAATGAATTGGCGGATGTTTGTCGCGAAGTGGATGCCTGGTTGCACGCCGATGGAGCATATGGGGCACCGGTGGCTCTCACGGACAAAGGAAGAGAGCTGTTGCGCGGGATTGAACGCGTCGACTCACTGACCATGGACCCGCACAAATGGTTGTTTCAGCCGTATGACGTCGGCTGCGTGTTGATTCGGAATCGGCGGCATTTGCGGGAAACATTTAGCATGGCACCGGAGTATCTGCAAGATATCGACCTCGGCAATGAACAACAAATCAATTTCGGGGAATGCGGCATTGAGCTTTCGCGCAGATTCCGGGCGCTCAAAGTGTGGTTGTCACTCAAAGCGTTTGGCGCTGAGTCATTTCGCCAAGCAATTGACCATGGGATCATGCTGGCTGAACAGGCGGAGGCATTTATGCGCCAAACGGAGGACTGGGAGGTGGTGACGCCCGCGCAATTGGGCGTGCTCACGATCCGCTACCTGCCGAAGGGTATGGCGACACTGGACACCATCAATGAGCTCAACAAGCAACTGGCGGAAGAAGTCGTTCACAGGGGATTTGCAATGGTGAGCACCACCACCTTGAAAGGGAAAGTGGTCATGCGTCTTTGCACTATTCACCCAGGGACGACCACGGAAGAGCTGCACCAGATATTGGCGAGAATTAGCGGATTGGCCGCAGAATTGGGTGCATCATGTACACATCCCATCTGAGGCGCGCACAGAAGAAGAAAGCAAGCCGTTGCATTACCATCAGCGCGAATGGCACAAGAACCGACACAGACAGGCGTCGGTTCTTTTCATCTTGTCACTCGGTGGGGGAGCAGAACAGCAACGATTGCCCTTCTTGTAACGAAGCGCTTTAGTCTCCCGCTACCATCACTTCCTCCAAAAAAACGCCGTCCATCTCTTCGTTGGGGCTTATGGGGTGATTGGTCGAATATCCCTAACTTCATCAGATGGTCGATATCGGCGAGGAAACCGGTGGAGATGTATCGCCTGCTGATCCGGTGGATGAAAGAGGAAATTTCCCATTAAACGAGAAGTTATTGAATAATTCAACTTGAATATGATGAGGTAAGGAGGGGGTATAGAAAGATTTTATTTCTATCAAACAGAGTATTCGGTGTCCTAGCGGTTTCATGCCTGAATGGGGGGATCAACAGTGAGAATGGTGTTTCGATGGTATGGTGAAGGCAATGATACAGTCAGTTTGGCTCAAATAAAACAAATTCCCGGTGTGGAAGGGATTGTGTGGGCCCTGCACGATGTGCCGGCAGGTGAAGAATGGGCGCTCGAGGATATATTGAGAGTCAAACGGGTCGCCGAGGAGCATGGCTTACACATTGAGGTTGTCGAGAGTGTGAATGTGCATGAAGATATCAAATTAGGATACCCTTCTCGCGAAAAATATATTGAAAATTATAAAAAAACAATCAAAAAACTGGCGCAAGTCGGGGTGAAGGTGATTTGCTATAATTTCATGCCCGTGTTTGATTGGACCCGGACGGACTTGTATAAAGAGATGGAAGACGGGTCAACAGCGCTTTTTTATGAAAAAGCAAAAGTGGATCAGATGAACCCCAACGAGTTGGTCAAGCGAATGGCGGATCAACGCGATTTGACGATGCCCGGTTGGGAGCCGGAGAGATTGAAGGATCTGGAGAAACTGTTTGCGGCCTATCGGCATGTGACTGAAGAAGACTTGTGGAACAACTTGAAGTATTTCCTGGAACAAGTGGTACCTGTCGCGGAGGCGCATGGCATTAAGTTGGCGATTCACCCTGATGATCCGCCATGGCCGGTGTTTGGATTGCCCAGGATTATCACGAGCAGGGAAAGTATCAAAAGGGTGCTAAGTCTCGTAGACAGCCCTTCCAATGGAGTAACTCTTTGCAGCGGCTCTTTAGGAGCTAATCCAGCTAACGATGTTGCCGCCATGGTTAGGGAATTTGCCGATCGCATCCCATTTGCCCACATTCGCAATGTGAAAGTTTACGAAAACGGCGATTTCATTGAGACATCGCATCGGACTGGCGACGGCTCGCTCGATATTTGCGAAATCGTAAAGGCGTATCATGAGAGCGGATTTAAGGGTTATGCAAGGCCGGATCACGGCAGGCACATTTGGGGAGAGAAGTGCCGGCCGGGCTACGGTCTGTATGATCGGGCACTCGGGATCATGTATTTATGGGGGATCTGGGATGCACTGGAAAAAGCAGGGCAGGAGAGACGTGCATGATAAGGAACGAGAACTTAAAAGGAAAAGTGGCGGTGATAACGGGCGGAAGCGGGGTTTTATGCGGTGAAATGGCGCGGGAGCTCGGCCGGCAGGGGGTAAAGGTGGCCATTCTGAACCGGAGGGTGGAACGCGGTGAACAAGTGGCGCACGAAATCGTGCAATTCGGAGGTGAAGCGATCGCCATCGCTTGTGATGTGCTGGACCCAGACAGTGTGAAAAAGGCGGAAGAGGTCGTATCAGGGCGTTGGGGCGCATGCGATATATTGATCAACGGCGCGGGCGGAAATCATCCGCAAGCAACCACGACCCATGAAACATGGAAAGCGGAAGACGACGACAATGAGGACATCACCACCTTTTTTGATTTGACGAGTGAAGGATTCCAAGCGGTGTTTAATCTAAACATGCAGGGTACGCTCATTCCGACACAGGTTTTCACAAGGAGAATGGTCAACCGAAAAGGGGCGGTGGTAATTAATATATCGTCGATGAGTGCTTCTTGCCCGTTGACCAAAGTGCCGGCTTACAGCGCGGCCAAAGCGGCGGTAGAGAATTTTACCAAATGGCTCGCCGTGCACATGGCCGAAGCGGGGATTCGAGTGAATGCGATTGCACCGGGCTTTTTCCTGACATCACAAAACCGGGCATTATTAATGAAGGAAGATGGGTCGTTGTCTGAACGATCCCAAAAAATTTTGTCCCACACGCCGATGAGAAGGTTTGGTGTTCCACAAGATTTGCTTGGCACATTGATCTGGTTAGCCGATGAAAACATGTCCGGCTTCGTCACGGGTGTCACGATTCCGGTCGACGGCGGTTTTGCCGCTTATTCCGGGGTTTGATATTACAAGGGAACGAGGCGTTTGAAGGGGGATGTGATGAGCTTGGCTGATTCGCATCAATCTTTTCCGCGCGTTGACGTGGTGACGTTTGGTGAAACGATGGGTTTGTTCATGCCGATGGGTGGCAAAGACATTGCTCACTCCACGCTGTTTGAAAAATCCTTTGGCGGTGCGGAAAGCAATGTGGCCATCGGCATTGCGCGCCTAGGATATACAGCGGGCTGGTGCGGCTTGTTAGGGGACGATCCGATCGGGCGCCACATAGGCAAGGTATTGCGGGGTGAGGGGGTTGATGTGTCACAAGTCCGTTTTTTAACGGATGCAAACACCGGCCTCATGCTCAGGGAAACGATATCTGGGAGGTCCGCTGTTTATTATTACCGCAAACATTCTGCCGCCAGTTTGATGTCGCCGGCTGATTTGAACGAAGCGTACATCACCAACGCCAAAATTTTGCACATCACGGGAATCACGCCCGCGTTGAGCGACTCTTGTCACCAAACGGTGCTTCGCGCAGTCGAGGTGGCCAAATCTCAACAGGTCAAAGTCTGCTTCGACCCTAATCTACGCCTCAAACTTTGGCCTATGAACCAAGCACGGCCGATTTTATTGGAGTTGGCGAAAATGGCCGATTATTTCCTCCCTGGGTTGCCGGAATTGCGGTTGCTTTATCAAACAGACGATTTTGCGGAGATTCTGGAACATGTGCAAGCGTTGCCAGGCGCTACGATCATCAAAGGCGGAGCCAATGAAACCTATGTGCACGAGTGCGGGAAAATAACGGTTGTCCCCCATGTCAGAGTTGAGCGGCCGACAGACACGGTGGGGGCGGGCGATGGCTTTTGCGCTGGATTCATCGTCGGGCTTCTGAAAAACAAAAGCCTTGCGGAATCGGCGCATTTGGGCAATGTGGTTGGAGCTATTGCCGTTGGCTCGCCGGGTGATTGGGAGGCATTACCTACATGGGAAAAAGTCGAGCAAGCACTTGGTGCGCGCAACCATATTGAAAGGTGAGGGGTGGCGGGGAGTGAAGAAGTTGAAAACTGTACTGTCATTGATGGAGGCGGGAGTGGTGGCCGTCGTGCGCGGACGTTCGGCGGAAGAAGCAATCAACATCTCGCGGCATGTGATCAGCGGGGGGATTAGAGCGGTCGAAATCACTATGACTGTCCCGAACGCCTTAAATGCGATTGCCTCATTGACAGCAGAGTGCGCCAGCGAGGGTGTCGTGATCGGGGCGGGATCGGTACTTGATCCGGAGACGGCGCGAGCGGCCATCCTCTGCGGGGCCGAATTCATCGTGTCTCCCAGCTTACACGAAAACACCGTCATCTTGTGCAATCGCTATCGCGTGCCTGTGATCCCTGGAGCGGTCACATTGCGGGAAATGCAAAAAGCGCTGGAGATGGGTGTGGACATAATAAAGTTGTTTCCTGCAAATCAGTTTTCCCCCAGCCTGCTCCGCGCGGTGAAGGGCCCATTGCCCCAAGCCAATCTGATGCCGACGGGCGGGATTACCCCTGAGAGAGTAGGAGAGTGGATCGCGGCCGGAGCGGCGGCGGTGGGAGTTGGTTCGGAACTGACCAAAGGGGTGGCGCCCGGTGGGGATGATGCCGTGATCGCCCAAAGAGCCAGCTTGTTTATGCGTGCGTATAGGGAGGCGAAACAGAACGCGGCCAACCAGTAGAGTAAAGGCGGTGGCCTTGACTACCTGGAAAATTCATGATATTTTGAAATATATATGGTTGAAATTAACATACAAGTTTTCCATGTTAACCCTGTTGTTTTTCATGTGGACATGTGCCCGTTGTGCGGCGCAGGCGGACTGGCTGTCAAGCGTTGCTCCGGGCTTGCCACCCTGCCCCCGATCGATGGTTTCCTGCTGTGATGTCCCATCGAAGCCAGACACATGAGATTTGTTCCGACGAACGCATGATCCAACCCATTGCCGAATAGAATGATTTTGGAGTTGTTGCTGTTCCCATTTAGTAGGCTAAAGTCATTTCGCCGTGCAGTTTATGTCCGGGCTGACATCGGTGCTCAATAAACAGCCAGCTTCGTCAAATCCCGAGGGAAGCGGAGAATGCGGGTGGTTCGTTTGGGTTTCTCAGTGGTTGCTACGCTTGTGCGGTTAAAATCCATTTACAGGGGAGAGCAGAATGAAAAAAGGGATGTACTGGTTGGCCCTGATTGTCATCCTGTGGGGGGTGTTGAACATCGGCCCACCCCCGGTTGTGAAAGCGGAACCTGTGTCCAGCCGCAGTCACATAGACGCCAAACTGTCCGATTATGCGGGATTTGAGCGGGAAGCCACGCCACGGGCCGACGGGGTCCGGCATGTGGACACTCCGGCTATGATCAAAAAACTGAAAGAATTAAACGTCAATACGTATTATTATCTGAACTGGTACCAACCGACCGATTGGGACGACTTCAAAGACGAGTTTTTGCCTGCTGCCAAGGAAGCCGGCATCAATGTTGTTTTGTATTTGGTCCCCCCATCGGAATCGACCGGTAGCCGCAAATCTTACCCTTACACCACGGATTATGTGGCGTGGGGGAAAGCGATTGCCGAGCTTTCTGTACAATATGACAATCTCATCGGTTGGGCGATTGACGACTTCAACCACAACCTTGATTTCTTCACGCCAGAATATATGGCGAAGATGAGAGAAGCCTCCACAGTGATTAACCCCAATCTGAAGTTTTTGCCTTCGTTTATGCCCCTCATGTATTTCCCTGCTTTAACAGAAGAATTTCTAAGAACCAGAGGAGACTATATCGATGGTGTGATTGTGGCTTACCGCGATGATCCTTACCGCAACACCTCGGTCTGGTCTACTGAGCAACAACAGATTGACGAAGCTTACCAATTGTTAAAAAAATACAATCTGCCCCTCGTGTGGATGGTTTACACTTCGTACTTGACCAACACGCCTGGCAACCCATCGGTAGAATATGTTCGCGAAACAGTCCAGACTGCAGTGGACAATCTGCGGAAAGGTAAACTGGCAGGCATGATCACGTATGAATTGGAGAAAGAGTTTATTGCAGAGCCTGACAAGAAGGCGGCTACTGGCAATGGCTATATGAGCTTCTTTGTGCCGTCAGGGGTTTCGACCAAGCCGGGTGATAACGTTTCCGCCAGCCAGGTTATCCATCCGGATGGATCAGGCAACTATGCGCTTTCTTTCCGAACGATGGCCGAAGGTCCCAAATTGGAGGGCTATCACATCAAGCAACTGTTGATTGATGAGCAGGTGGTGTGGGAGCAGGATGTAGCCCAAAACACCGTGAGCGGCCAGTGGGAAGAGGTGAATCTGGACTTAACCCCTTACCTCACTGGGAAAACATCGGCGACATTGACGATCCGGTTGTATGAGAAAAATGGAGTCAGAAATTATTGGGACAATGTCGGGTTTGATGACTTCAACGCACGCGGTTTCGCGATGAAGAACAGCGGTTTTGAGAAGAAAAGCGGCTGGAGCATTTCCAGCAGTTACGCTGGGATGATCGGCGAGAATATCATTTACGACCCCAATCGCCGCGAAAAGGCGTTCCGAGCGGTCGAAGCCGCTTACGTTTCCTATAAGTTGCAGGATGAGATTGTCAACGCTGATCTTCGTCATGGGATTAAGCGCAGCCTGTTGAACAAGATGAACCGGGCCATCGACGCCCATTTTTCGGAACGGAATCGTAGTGCTATTCAGTCACTCAGTATCCTATCGCTTGAGATCCGCGCATTGACGGGCATCCATATTCCAAAGGAAACAGCGGCATTATGGAATGGCAAGATCGAACGATTGGTTCAACTTTACCGCATGAAATTGGAATAAGAGGGCCAAGGGGGAAACAAAGATGAATATCAGTCGTGCGGCGACTTGGGTCTTGTCCTTCTTGTTGGTTGTGGGAATGACAGGTTGCACTGGCTCCGACCCGGCGGCTGACAAATCCGAACGGGTTCAGCTGGAGTTTTGGACGATCAACCTGAAGAAAAATTTCTCGGGTTACATCGAGGGTGCCATCCAGGAGTATGAGAGAAACCACCCCAATGTGGATATCCATTGGGTGGATGTTCCCGGGGCGGACATGACCGGAAAGTTGTTCACTGCTTTGTCAAGCGGTAGCGCTCCCGATTTGGTCAACGAGACGAGTGAAGGATTATCCGTTTTGCAAGGGTATCATGCATTAAGACCGATTTCAGAGGTTGTCGCCAAAGAGAAAATGGCCCCTTATATTGACGGGCTGGTTAAAAGCGTGACCAACCGTGATGGCGAAGTGATGGCCATTCCTTGGTACCATGCCGGACCACCAATCGGCTTGGTCAACACCGAGCTGTATGAAAAAGCGGGACTTCCGTCCGACAAACCAGCGCAAACGTGGGATGAACTGTTTGCATATGGCAAACAAATTCATCAACGATTGCCCCATGTTTATGGCTCCAATGACTTGCCTGGGTTGGAAACGTTTGCCACCGAAGGGTTGTCGATATTAAGCGCCGATGGGAAGAAGGCTGTATTTAATTCTCCTCGACATATCGCATTTGTGGAAAAATTTATCCAGGCGTACAAGGACGGGGCGATTGCTCCGGGAGCGCTGGTAAAAGATGATCGGCAATTACAACAAACCATTGACAACGGATTGACGGCGCACGTCGGTTTGGCCAGCTCGTTTCAGTTGAACAACATTGAGAAAAACGCGCCCAATGTCCTGTCCAAACTGAAAGTGGTTCCGCCGGTCACCGCCACGGGAAAAGTGGCGGTCAAGGATATCCAGCTGTTTGTAATACCCAAGAAAGCAAAACATCCCAAAGAGGCGGCCGACTTTGCCTTATACTTGACCAGTCCACAAAAACAGTTGGAATTTTGTAAATTGGTCCCAATCTTCCCTTCGACGGAAGATACGCTGAAAGACCCCTTTTTCACTAATTTTGAGGTGAAAACGATTCAAGACCACGCGCGTAAAATGATGGTCACCTATGCTCCCCACCTCACCTTGACTTACATGGGCCACCCCAAGCAAAAAGAACTGCGTGAGTTTTACCTAGAACAGATCCGGGCGGCCATACTTGGGAAAAAAACAGTGAAAGATGCACTTGATACAGCTGTCAAGCATTGGAATGAAGCCCTTGCCAAGTCATAGCCGCCCATATGGGCACAGGCGGCGAAGCGCTTTTTCGCCGCCCGATTTTCTTCAATGGGGGGAGATGCGAATTGGGCAATGAAACCGTACCAACCGCCGAATATCGCGCATCCAAAAAAAAGAGGCGGAACATTCCCTTGCTCCCTTATCTGTTTTTACTCCCGGCGTTGTTATTGTTCTTCACCTTTGACTATTTGCCTATTTTCAGCGCGTTTTATTATTCATTCACCGAGTACCACATCCTGTCTCCCGCCGAATGGGTGGGATGGGAGAATTATCGGGCATTGATGCAAGATACGAAGTTTTGGACCGCGGTCAGCAATTCGTTGACATACTTCCTCATCATCGTTCCTTTGCTGTTAACGGTGCCTTTGTTCCTCGCGATATTGGTCAATCAGAAACTGCGAGGCATCCAATTGTTTCGAGTGATCTATTATTTGCCTGTGGTCACCTCGATGGTGGCGGTGGCCATCGTGTGGAAATATTTATACCATCCCGCCGGCTTGCTTAACGCCGCTTTGCAGGGAATCGGCCTCCAAAAAGAGGCCGTCAACTGGCTTCTAAACCCCGACACCGCCCTCCCTGCCGTTGCTGTGCTGGAAGTTTGGAAATCGCTTGGTTTTTACATGGTGATCTATCTCGCCGGATTGCAGACGATTTCACAGGAGTTGGTGGAGGCTGCCAAGATGGATGGTGCCGGCCGATTGCGGGTATTGTGGCATGTCTATTTGCCGCAGTTAAGGCCGACCATTGCCGTGATCCTTGTCTTATCCACATTGGCCAGCGTGCAGATGTTTACCAGCATCTATATCATGACAGGTGGTGGGCCATTTGACAGTACGTTGACATTGCCGCTGTACATTTATCAAAAAGCATTTGTGGAGCTGGATATGGGGTATGCGACGGCGATGGGGATGGTGCTTTGGCTCATTTTGATGGTCTTGACGATCATTAATTTCAAGTTGTCCAACGGGGGGCGGGTAGGATGAATGCGAAGCGCAAGCGCATGGGGATTGCTATCGCGCGCAAAGCGTTGATGTATCTGTTGCTTCTTTTGATCGCACTCTTGTTTGTCGGTCCCTTTTTGTGGCTGCTGTCGACGGCGTTCAAATCGAATGCACAGGATGTATTCACATTTCCGCCAGACCTGATCCCGAAACCGCCGGTATGGGATCAGTTTGTGGAGGCTCTGACGGTGATCCCATTCCCGAAATATTTGTTGAATTCCTTCATCCTGATCGTGGTGATGGTGCCTGCCCACCTGTTTTTAACCTCATTGACCGCTTATCCGTTGGCGAGGATGACGTTTCCGGGCCGGGATCTGATTTTTTATGCAATTATCGGCACCATGTTTTTTCCGGAAGAAGGCAAACTGGTGCCGTTGTTTATCATTACGCAAAAACTGGGGCTCATCGATTCGTGGTGGGGGTTGATCATTCCGGGACTGGTGGGCGGATTTTCCATCTTTTTGATGCGGCAAGCGTATCTCAGCATTCCGAAAGAGCTGGAGGAAGCGGCCATTTTGGACGGATGCGGCCCGTTTAGGATGTGGTGGAGCATCATGTTGCCATTGACAAAACCGACACTGGCGGCGTTAAGCGTATTTTCGTTCATATCCGTGTGGAATTCCTTCATCTGGCCGTTGATCGTGTTAAAGAATGATGACTTGTATCCCTTGGCGCTAGGGCTTGCGTATTTGTCGGGCACCTTTGGCGATGATGTGCGAGTCATGGCTGCTGGCACGGTGGTCTCCCTGTTGCCGATCATCGTTTTCTATCTGATGATGCAACGCTATTTCGTTTCCGGCATGCAAGGGGCCATTAAAGGATAGGAGGGAACGGCAGTGCGGTTAGGTGTTATCGGGTATGGACGGCGGATTCGGCACATGGTGGCGGAAATGCGCCGAATCGATCCGGATTGCCGGGTGGTGGCCATCAATGATTTGCAAAACAATGATATTAAGCAGGAGTTGGGAGAGGAAGCTGCGGAGATCGTTTTTTATGACAGTCCGGAAGCGATGGTGCAGGAGGCCGAATTGCATGGTATATTGATCGGCACCCGGTGTTCGCTACATGCAGACTTGGCCATCAGAGTCTTGCCGAAAGGAATTCCCCTGTTTTTGGAGAAGCCGGTGGCTACTGATGAGCACGCATTGCTTCGACTCAAACAGAAATATGAGGCGACCGGAACCGAGGTGGTGGTTTCCTTCCCACTTCGGGCGGCGCCGTTGGTGACATTGGTCAAAGAGATTATCGATTCGGGAAAGATCGGTACGGTGGAGCATGTGCAAGCGGTTAACAATGTGCCATACGGCGGGGTGTATTATCATCACTGGTACCGCGATGAAAAGGAAACGGGCGGATTGTTTTTGCAAAAAGCGACGCACGATTTTGATTACATCAATTATCTGTTGGGGATGCGACCGACGCTGATCTGCGCGATGACGTCCAAACAGGTGTTCAAAGGGAATAAACCGGCCGGGCTCAAATGCGTTGATTGCGATGAGCGGCATGCATGTCCGGATAGCACGGTGAATATTCGCAGATTGCCCCATGAAACACCGGCCGGTGAATACTGTTGCTTTGCGGTAGATACGGGGAATGAAGATGCAGGAAGCGCGTTGATCCGATATGAGACCGGGATGCACGTCTCTTATTCACAAAATTTCTTCGCCAGAGGTAAGGCCGGAAGCCGGGGAGCCCGCTTACTGGGCTACAAAGGGACGTTGGAGTTCGACTTCTACACAAATGCGGTCAAAGTCTACATGCACCATTCACCCGTGGTTGAGACATACGAAATGACTGAAGAGGCGGGCCACTTCGGTGGAGACGCAGTGCTCGCCCGCAATTTTATCGCGGTGATGAAAGGGGAAGCGAAGTCGATTGCGCCGATGGAAGCCGGATTGCTAAGTGCGTTGATGTGCTTGAGGGCGAGGGAGTCGGCGCTGACCAACGCCTTTTTGCCTATAGGCTGGCTGGAGGATCAAGAAGGGAGCAATCCATGACGGAAGAGGTGAAAAACCTTGAGTGAATTGAGATTGGGCATCATCGGTTTGGATACGTCGCACGTGACGGCGTTTACGAAATTGTTGCATGATCCAAAGGAGCCACATCATGTGCCGGGCGGGCGGGTCATTGTGGCATATCCAGGTGGGTCACCTGATTTTGATCTGAGCCGAACACGCGTTGAAGGATATACACGTCAGCTGGCGGATCAGTATGGCGTTGCCATTGTCAGCACGCCTGAAACCGTCGCCGAACAAGCCGACGCCATCTTATTGGAATCCGTTGATGGTCGGGTGCACTTGGAACAATTTGAAAAAATTGCTCCCTACGGTAAGCCGGTGTTCATCGATAAACCATTGGCGCTCACCAGCACCGATGCGGACAAAATCTTTGCTCTCGCCGACCGATATCAGGTGTCGGTATTGAGTTGCTCCGCGCTCCGATACGCTGAAGCGCTGACAACGGCGCTAGCTGAAACGGAACAAGGTGATGTTTACGGAGCGGATTGTTACGGCCCCATGCCACTTGAACCGACGCAACTCGGTTGGTTCTGGTATGGAATTCACACCGTGGAAATGCTGTTTGCCATCCTGGGCAAAGGGTGTGTCCGCGTCACTGCGGCAGGCAACGATGAGCAGGATGTGGCGGTAGGGGTGTGGGAAGATGGACGTATCGGCGTTGTCCGCGGTAACCGCAAGGGAAACAGTGGGTTCGGCGCTTTAATCCATCGATGCGGGGGCACGCGCACCGTTGATGTGAACGCCAGCGCCAAACCGTACTATGCCAGTCTACTCACGCATATCATGGAGATGTTCACCACAGGGAAAACACCAGTTGATTTACGGGAAACACGGCAAATCATCCGCTTCATCGAGGCGGTGAATGAAAGCCGCCTGACTGGAGAAACCGTTGCGTTATAACCAATCTTAGCGCATGCAGTCTGGAGGGATCGCGTTGCATTTCGGTTTGGCCACGATGTTTCACAAATATGTGAAGGGATCACTCACTTGGGAGGAAGTGCGGCAGGTGACGGCCACCAAACAGCTGGACCTCGCGTGTTGCCGGAGGGACAGCACCGCTTTCCAAGTGCTCATGGCCGCAGATGAAGCATTTCTGCTCACTACAAGCACCGATCCCCTGTTTTGGAAAGGCGGTTCGCTCACCATTGTGCGGTTGGAAATTGACACCGATGCGCCGGTGCGGACGGAAGTCCGTTTGATCGGATTGATTGAGGATGATGATGGGTGTTTGAAATCGGACGTGTTGCTGGAGCAAAGTGCGATGTTTGTGGAACGCCGGCATTTGCAACAAGTGTGGGTGGAGTGCGAAACGACCGATGCCAGCCAGCCAGGTGTGTATAGCGGCCGGGTGCGAATATATGCTCACACTTTGTTTGAAGATGAGCGGCTGTTGGGTGAGTGCCCGTTTTCCCTTACCATCAAAGATTACTTGTTGCCGGAACCATCGCAATACCGGTTTTATCTCGATTTGTGGCAGCACAACTCCAACATCGCCAGAAAGTACGACGTCCGCCTGTGGTCTGACGAACATTTTGCAATTCTTGACCGTTATCTGCACAGTTTGGCGCAATTGGGGCAAAAAGCGGTGTCCGTGGTGGTGTCTGAAATTCCGTGGTCGGGACAACACAGTCATCGCGATCCGGAACCTGCCGATTTGTTCGAATACAGCATGGTTCGGGTCACTCGGCACGGGGACGGCCAGTTTGTATATGATTTTTCTGCCATAGACCGCTATGTAACTCTTGCTGAACGATATGGGATTGCGGCGGAGATTGAATTGTTCGGATTGTTGAACATCTGGCAGGACCCCGAGGCGGGTTATGGGTCTGTCATCGCGGATTATCCCGATGGTGTTCGCATTCGCTATTATGACAGTGGGTCGGGTACATTTCGCTTTATGCGCCGGAGGGAGGATTTCGACGCCTACGTGCAGGCGTTGCAAGCACATTTCATCGAAAAAGGTTGGATTGACCGCGTCCGCGTTCTTGCTGATGAGCCAAAAGAATTTGCCGTGTTTAAAGAGAGAGTGGCTGCTTTGCGGCAAGTCGCTCCCTGTTTTCGTTATAAAATTGCCATCGCTCAAACGGCATTTCTTCACCATAACCTTTCCGAAATCCATGATTATGTTCCCATCTTGCAATGTGTGGCCGCCGAGTATGAGCAGTTGCTGGAACGAAAACCGCAAATCCCCGGAAAGTTGTTGTATTATGTTTGTTGTCACCCCGACTTTCCCAACACGTTCATTGGGTCGCCGCCGGTGGAGTGCAGACTGATTCCATGGTTAGCAGAAAAGTGGAAGTTGGACGGCTTTTTGCGTTGGAATTACACGGTTTGGCCGGAGCGCCCCTTGGAAAAGTTGTCATATCGGGCGCCGGTTTGGAAAGCGGGAGACATGAATTTCGTTTATCCGGGAGCTACCGGAAAACCGTTGTTGTCGCTTCGATACAAATGGTTGCAACGGGGAATCCGGGATTACGAGCTGATGCAGCTATTAAAGGAGTCGGGCCAGTCGGATCAGGTGGAGCGGGCGTTGAACCGGGTGTTTCTATTTCAGGACGCAAGCGAGTTCTGTCCCGACGCGAAAAAGACGCGCGCCGAACTATACAGTCTAAATCCAGCTGACTATGATCAATTGATCCACGAATTGTGAGAAAGGGGAGCATGCCCATGGTCGATGTTCGTTTGTTGCATGCTGATGAATTAAAGACAGCTGTTCGGCTTTCTGACGAAACGTTTCGCACGTCTAGCCAGCCTTCAATGGCGCAGGCTTTTCCCTATGTATTTTCATCTAGTCTGGGCCAGTCATACGGCGCGTTCGCGGATGGCCGGCTTGTTTCGTTTGTAGGCTTGGTGCCGAGCGTTGTGCGCATTGGTCGCGCCCGGTTGAATGTGTATTCGATCGGTTCGGTTTGCACCCATCCCGACTATCGCGGAAAAGGGATTGCCGGGTTGATTCTGCGGCGCATCTTGGCTCATATCGACGAAGCGGAAGCTTCTTTATTGTTGGTGTCCGGCTATGGGCCGTTGTATGAGCGGATAGATTGTTTCCGTTTTGGCACGGTCACCCGGTTCATGATCGGGTCGGATTCAGCGTCGGAGATTGTCCGGAACGTCTCGGCGGATGCGGATGTGCATCTGAGGGAGTTGGGGCCGACGGATTGGTTTAAGGTGACGGAATTGGTGCGGAAGAGGGAAGTCAGATTTGAGCAGAGTGTTTGGGATATAGCCACCCTGATGCAGGCAGAAGCGAATGCCAGTTGCATGAACTTGCGTCACCGGGTGTTGATTGCTGAAGAGGAAGGGCGGGTTAAAGCCTTTGCGGTGGTGGCTGTGCCTGCAGACGAGGGAGCGGCAACTCCTGCTCTGGCCATCGAATGGGCTGGGGAACCGCGCTTGGTCGCGCTTGCGTTGGCGCATGCTGTCAAGCGATATCGGCTTGGGCGTTTGGACGCCCCGGTTTTATGGCATGAGGCGGAGTTGGCACAAGCCTTGGCGCCTGCGGAACACGGTGCTGAGCAAAACCTGGGAACCGTGCGCATCGTTCATCCAGAAAGGCTGATCCAGCAACTGCGCCCATATCTGCAGGAGAAACACCAGCGCCTAGGCGCCAGCTTGGAAGTGCAGGCTTTGCCGAATGGCCGCGCGGAACTGCGTCTTGATGGGGAGAAGGTCATCTTGGATGCGCAGGCGTTTGTGTCATTGCTGTTTGATCCGGCTTCTCACACGAATCACCTTCAGGGTTCGCTCTCTGTTTTGAAAGAATTGTTTCCGATTCCGTTTCCCTATGCCGGTGGATTAAATTATGTCTGATGGCGGATTTGAGTGACTTTTCGAAATGGAATGAAAAGGTGGATTTGGCGATGAAGATGGCCCGAGTGGGTGTTTTGTTGGATCGGAAAGCGGCTCTTAGAAGATGGGACAATGGACTAAATGTGTTTCAAGTCTATCTTGGCGAAATATTGTCCCATGCTGGCATTCCGTTTGAATGGATTGATGATGTCGAGCAGTTGACAGAAAGGGCATTTGATGTGTTGTTGGTGGCGCTAGACCGAAAAGAGGAGCGGGCGGTAACGCTGATTTGGCGCTTTGCGGAGCGAGGGGGGATCGTGATCGCCTATGGGGGGCTGTCCTCTTTGGCGGGTCGACTCGGGTTTGCCGACAGAGGCCCCGTAGGCAAAGGGTATGCGTGGTTGCCTATGCACGTTGGCGTATCGCATCCGCTCAGGTACTTGCGGGCCACTCCTTGGATCGCGATGTCGGAAGATGGGCCGCCTTATAGCGCAATTGGCCAGATTCACTCTGAGCATCCGCAGGGGGCCAGCCTCGGTTCGGCTTTGCTTCAATTCCATGTGGGAAAAGGGATCATCGATCGCTGGGCGGTTGATATAGCAGAAACCGTCGTCGGTTTGCAGCAAGGTGCCGAGCCGGTGATAGAAGATGGGATTCCGGCGTTGGATGGCACTGCCTCCATTGATGATGGCATGTTGAAAGCGGACGATGGCATGGCGATGGATTGGGAATTGGATCGCTTGACAACGGAGACCGCTACCCCTTATTTTGCGCATCCTTATGCTGATTGGTGGCGAGAAGTGATGATCGGCCATCTGCTAAACAGGGTGGTCGACAGGGGGTTGACGTTGCCTTTTGTTGGCTATTGGCCCGCAGGCATAGAGCAAGTGGCTATGATTTCTCTCGACAGCGATTTGAATGTGAATGAATCGGCCGAAACGACGCTGGCGGTGTTGCGGGAACACGGTGTCAAAGCCACTTGGTGCATGATGGAACCGGGATATGATCCTCGCATTTATCCACGGGTACTGGCCGAGGGGCATGAGTTGGCTTTCCATTACAATGCAGTGGAGCATGACCAGGGAAAGTGGGGGGAAGCCGAATTCCAGCGCCAACTGCAGTGGCTAAAAAAGGCGACAGACTTAACAGAAATCCATTCCAACAAAAATCACTACACTCGATTTGAAGGCTGGGGTGAATTGTTTCGCTGGTGTGAAACCCACGGCATAGCGTCAGACCAAACGAGAGGGCCGAGCAAAAAAGGAAATGTCGGCTTTTTGTTTGGCACATGCCACCCTTACTTTCCGATCTCATGGGCGGATGAGAAAAACCGCCTATATGATGTGTTGGAAGTCGGGTTTTTGACTCAGGACTTGAATCATCCCCGGTTAGCAGACATGAGTGTGACTGTCCCGTTTCTTGAACGGGTTCGCCAGGTGCGAGGGGTGGCCCATTTTCTGTTTCACCAGGTTCACATCCACAATCAACCCTCGGTACGTAAGGCGTTGCGAAATGTCGTGAATGAAGCCAAACGTCGGGGATTCGTCTTCTGGACCGGCAAACAGATCAGTGAATGGGAGCGGGCTCGCCGCACTGTGCGCGTCGTAGGGATCAAAGAGGATGGAACAGTACAGCTGACAAGTGGCAAAGACGTAGCCGATCTGGTCGTGTGGGTGCCGGTTCCACAGGGCCAGCGCCAACTGTCGGCAGAAACGATGGCACGGCCGTTTGGGGTTCCCTGCATCAAAAAGGTGGTGTCAGTGAACAAAACCGAGGATGATCGCGGGGGTAAGCAAAGAAAATGGGCGGGAGGGATTCGGCATGGATGAACGCCGGTTGGCGATTCACGGTGGACCGAAAGTGAAAACAACGCCGTTTGGCACGGGGAAACGCTTTGGCGAGGAAGAGGCCAGAGAGTTGTTGGAAGCGCTGGAGCAGAATACGCTTTTTTACCATCATGGAAAAAAAGTGAAACAATTTTTGCAGGATTTCAACGAGCTGTATGGTGTGGATTACAGTGTAGCCGTTTCTTCCGGCACGGCCGCCATTCATGTCGCTTTGGGGGCGGCAGGGGTGACGGTGGGCGATGAGGTGATCACCAGTCCGATCACCGACCAAGGCACCTTGATCGGCATCCTTTATCAAAATGCGATTCCCGTTTTTGCCGACTTACATCCCCATACTTACAACATGGATCCTGCGTCGATCGAGTCCCGCATCACCCCGCGAACCAAGGCCATCCTGGTCGTGCATCTGGCGGGGAATCCCAGCGACATGGATGCGATCATGGCCATCGCCCGCAAGCATGATCTGAAGGTGATTGAAGACTGTGCCCAAAGCTACCTGTGCCGGTACAAAGGGCGATTGGTCGGTACGATTGGCGACTATGGCTGTTTCAGTACCAACGATTTTAAGCACATTTCCACAGGGGATGGCGGAATCGTGACGGTCAATTCGGGGGATGAAGAGGAGTATCGCTTGGTTCATGCTTTCGCCGACAAAAATTATCAACGGTTGCAGGGGCAAGTGCGACGGGACCTGTCATATTTGGCTCCCAACTATCGGATGACCGAGCTACAAGGCGCGGTCGGCGTAGCCCAATTGAAAAAGCTACGGCGGATTTGTGAAACAAGGCGACGTTACGGGGATCGCATTACTGAGGGCATCAGCGGACTCCGGGGCATTCAGCCGCATCAGGTGTATGAAGGGGGCACATGCTCTTATTGGTTTTACATGTTTCGCCTTGATCTGGATGCGCTCACTTGTAGTCGTGCGGAATTTTCCGAAGCATTGGCGGCTGAGGGCATTCCCAACCAGCCGGGATATATACCGGAAGTCGTATATTTGCAACCGCTCTTTCAAAAGCGACAAGCGTATCTGAACAGCCATTTCCCATTTGACTTGTCTGATGTTACTTATCCGCGAGGATTGTGTCCGACAGCGGAACAAATATTGCAGACAGCGGTGCGGATCAGGGTGAGCGAGTTTTTCGATGAGCAGGATATTGAGGACATCATCCAAGGCATTCGCAAAGTGACCGCGCATTACCAAAAACCATGATGAGAGAAAGGGGGTGACGTGCATGCTCAAACGGTTGGGTGTGGTGACCGACGAAGTGTCGAGTGACTTGACTGAAGCGTTGGATTGGGCCGCGGACCAGGGGTTGTCGCATGTGGAAATCCGCATGGTGGACGGAAAAAATGTCGTACATTTGACGGATCAGGAGATCGCGTGGGTGCACGAAGAGGTGGTGAAGCGTGGCTTGTTTGTGTCGGCGATCGCTTCCCCGTTGTTCAAATGCGCTCTTGATCCGTCGCGCCCGGTGGCTTCTGGGGACAGGTTCGGGCAGCCTGAAGAGGATGTTGCTACACACTTCGCTATGTTGCACCGCACGATCCAGATAGCCAACATGTTGCAAACGAGAAAAATCCGCCTGTTTTCGTTCTGGCGGGAACAGGAACCACGGCGGTATCAAGCGGAGATTGTTGGTCATTTGCGACAGGCAGCCGCAATAGCGGAACAAGAACGGATGTTGCTTTTGCTGGAAAACGAACCGTCTTGTAATGGCGGTTATGCCGAAGAAGTGGCCTGTCTTGCAGAAGCGGTCGATTCTCCTGCCCTCCGGGTGCTGTGGGATCCTGGAAATGAAGAGTACGGGGGCCGTCCCGCTTTTCCGGAAGGGTACAGATGGGTAAAGGATTGGCTTGGCCATGTGCATTTGAAAGACGCGTTGGTCGACGACCACGGTGAACCACAATGCGTGCCGATTGGCCGTGGCCGAGTGCGCATGCTAGAACAGTTGCAAGCGTTAGAAGCCGATGGGTACAAAGGATACTACACCATTGAGACGCACTACATTCCGCCGGGCGGAACCGCGAAGGATGGCACGCAACAGTCGTTAAGAGGGTTGCAAAAGCTCCTGAAGGAGGCGGAGTGGTTGTGAAAACCTGGGGGTTTGCCTTGATCGGTTGCGGGGCGATCGCCGAGTTCCACCTGCAAGCGATCCGCAAGATCAAAGGGGCCCGGCTGGTAGCGGTCGCCAGCCGGGATGAGCGGAAAGTACGTGCCGTCGGTGAGCGTGAAGGGTGCAAATGGACAACGGATTACCGCACGTTGTTGCGCGATAAGGAAGTGGACATTGTTTGCGTGACGACCAGCAGCGGTAGCCACGGCGCAATCGGCTTGGAGGCGCTACAGGCGGGAAAACACGTGGTGGTAGAAAAACCGCTTGCGATGAGCGCGGCGGAGGCGGATCGCCTGATCCAAGCGGCAGAAGCAAACGGTCTTTATTTGACGGTCGTGTCACAACGTCGCTTTGAACCGCAACACCAACTGGTCAAACGCGTCCTGGACAGCGGGGGGATCGGCAAATTGCTGATGGTGGAAGTGGCCTGCCCATTTTATCGCCCACAAGCGTATTACGACAGTGCAAAGTGGCGGGGGACGTTGGCCGAAGACGGAGGGGCGCTGATGAACCAGGGCATTCATTCCATCGATTTGACGTTATGGTTGGCAGGCCCAGTTAAGTCAGTTTTCGGCAAAACGGCCACCCAGACGCACCGTATGGAGGCAGAGGATATGGGCTTGGCTGTGCTCACGTTTGCCAATGGAGCATTTGGCACACTCCTCTCTTCCACCAGTATTCGGCCGGGCTTTGCTCCCACTCTCTCTTTTTATGGGGAAAGCGGCACCATCAAATTGGAAGGGATGGCGATCACGCATTGGAGCGTTCCCGACATGCCACTGCCGCAACTTGACGGGGTGCGTGGCGACGGAGCCGGTGTCACTAATCCGCGTGACATCCCATCAGAGTATCATCAATTGCAACTAACCGACTTTGTGAACGCATTAGCTGAGGGAAGGTCTCCCGCTGTTGCTGCCCGTGAAGGAAGAGATGCAGTGCGGTTGATTGAGGCGATTTACCAGTCTAATGCATCGGGTAAGGAAATACACTTAGGGGATGCAACATGACACCGACATTGGCATTGGGAACGGCCAAGGTTGATATCACCCCGACTTGGCCGGTGCCATTGGCGGGATTTGAAGGGCGGGTAGGGAAATATCGCGGTGTATCTTTGCCATTGCACGCCCGAATGTTGTTTTTTGTACAGCGGAGCGACGCCGGGAAAACACAGTCGGCGTTGCTTGTGTCGGCTGATCTGATTTGGTGGGGGCCAGAGTTGGTTGAGAGCTTGCGTCGCCGCTTGGCGAAGAGGTGGGGGATCGAGGCGCCGTTTTTCATCCTGCATGCTACACACACCCATTCGGGGCCACAGACAACCCACCGTTTTTCTCCCGCATTGGGAGAAGCCGATCCAGAGTATCTAACATGGTTGGAAGAGAGACTGCTTCAGGGGATTGCATTGGCTACTGCCAATGTGGAGCCGGTGGTAGCAGAGCGGGGAAAGGGCGCCTGCCATTTCAGCATCCACCGCCGCAAACCGGTTGCCGGAAAGATTGAGATGGCACCCCATCCCGACGGGCCCGTTGATCCGGAAGTGCATGTGGTGCGTTTCCGCACGAAAGCGAACCAAACCAAAGCGTTGCTCGTCCATTTCACTTGCCACCCCACGACCACGGATGAGCCACTCGTTTCATCCGAGTATCCCGGCGCGGCTATGGCGCTGCTTGAAAGTAGTTTGGATTCGGGGGCAGTGGCCGCATTTTTGCAGGGATGTTGCGGTGATGTCCGGCCTGCGTTGGTCAAAGAGGGGCGGTTTTATAGAGGCGGTGAGCGGGATGTTCGCCAGCTGGGGAAGCTCCTCGCGGAGGAGGTGACCTGGGTCTTAAACCAACCGATGGAAACATTGGCTCCATGTTGTTTGATCGGGAGAATGACGCATGTCCCGTTGCCTTTTCAATCATTGCTGGACCGTAATGAGTTAGCGCGGGATGAGCCTCGACATCATTTGCCTCCCATCCCGTTGGAGATGTCTTGGTTGAAGCTGTGCGAGGGGTTTTCGTTGCTGACGATGAATGCGGAGATGGTGGTGGAATACGGATTGTTCATCAAACAACGATTTGCCGGGTCTGTGTTGCCAGTGCCTTATAGCAACGGCATGATCGGATATGTGCCCACGCAACGTCAGGTGGCTGAAGGCGGTTATGAGGCGCGGGAATCGATCGTTTATTTCTGTCTGCCCGCCCCGTTCGAAGCCACCGTCGAAACGGCCATCCATGAAGCGATCAACCGGCTGATCGATTAGTGATCACTTCTTCCAGATGGTGCGGCGATTGTCGTGAAACGGGGGAGAATCATCATGAAATATCTGGTGGGAATGGATGTGGGTGGCACCAACATCGTATGCGGGCTGTTGGATGGTGAAGGACGTCTGCTCGAAAAAATCAAGCGGCCAACCGAAGCCCATCTCGGCAGTGAACATGTGCTGGAGGCGATCGCCCAGACGGTGAAGACACTGATTTCATCTCGGCAAGCGGATACCCGTCAAGTGCTGGCCGTGGGGGTGGGCAGTCCCGGCCTAGTTGATCCGGAACAGGGGATTACCCTGTTTGCTGGAAACCTCGGTTGGCACCGTGTGGAAGTGGCAAAACAGTTGAGCGGAAAACTGAATCTTCCGGTTTTTGTTGACAATGATGTGCGGATGTATGTGTTTGGCGAAGCGATCACAGGTGCCGGAAAGGGATATGACCATGTGCTGGGAATCACGCTTGGCACAGGGGTAGGTGCGGCAGTGGTCGTCCGTGGCCAGGTCTATTATGGCGGCGGTTTTATGGCTGGCGAACTCGGACACATGAGGATGGAGGGGGAACAGACTACTTGTGCTTGTGGCATGCGGGGGTGTTTGGAGACGGTCGCTTCGGCCACGGGCATTGTCAGACAGGTTCGCGAGGCTGTCGCCCAGGGGAAACAGAGCGTTTTAGGGACTTGGTTTCCCACTGCAAATCTGTCGGGATTAACGGCGGCCGATGTCTCCAAAGCGTATGACTCCGGTGACCGGGTGGCGCGGGAAGTGCTGGATCACACCGGCAGGGTGTTGGGCCGGGCTTTAGCTTACGCCGTGACGCTGTTCAGTCCGGACGCAGTCGTGATCGGCGGGGGAGTGGCCGAAGCGGGGGAGCGGTTGCTTGCGCCGATGCGGGAAGAGTTGCAACGATCCGTTTATCAAGGGTACTGGTCGCGCCTTGCGATACGCACGGCCCATTGGCCGGATGATGCGGGGGTGATCGGTAGCGCGCTTTACGCCAAGCAGAAAGTGGAGGAGGCGTGATGGATCATCACTTGCAAAAAAAAGAGGGGGAGACGGATGGTGCAAACACACACCTACCAAGAAATCAAACAGCAGCCGGAGACTTGGCGGCAGACGATCAAATTAGTGCTTTCCAAAGCGGCGGAGTTGAAACAACTCTTTAACAACATCAATCCGGATGAAGTGTTGTTCACCGGTTGCGGAACGTCTTATTACATTGCGATGACCGCCGCGTCGACGTTTCAGGAAAAAACGGGGATTTCTGCCAAGGCGGTGCCCGCTTCGGAAGTTTTCCTCAATCCAGGTGCCGTTTTTGGCAAGAACAAGCGGACGGTGTTGATCGGTTCCTCCCGTTCGGGAAACACCACGGAGGTAGTCCGAGCAGTTGCCTATGCCCAGCAAAACAAGCTGGCACATTGCATCGCTATTACCACCCAACCAGATAGTGAGTTAGCCCGCATAGCAGATGATGTGATCAGCTTGCCCCACTCCCAGGAGAAAAGTGTCGTCATGACTGGCTCATTTACGAATCTGTTGCTTGTTTCACAGTTGCTTGCTGGCATCCTGTCTGCGGACGAAGGGTTTTTGGCGGAATTGTCACGCCTGCCCGACATCGGCGCATCGGTCATTGCCCGTGTCGAACCAACCGCAGAATCAGTGGCGGCGGATGAAGCGTTTGGTCATTTTATTTATCTAGGTCTTGGCGCATATCTTGGGTTGGCCTATGAAGGGATGTTGAAGTTAAAGGAGATGACGCAACTGTACGCTGAAGCGTTTAACCCGCTTGAATTCCGCCACGGCCCGATTTCGGTACTGGACGGGCAATGTCGCGTTCTCCTGTTGAGCAATGGGGCAATCCGTTCTTATGAGCGGGCTTTGGTGGAGGATGTGCGGAAGTTTGGAGCCGACGCGGTGGTGTTGGGCGATGGATTGGATGATTTCCATTGCGACGTGAAAATCGCGTTGGACAGCGGTTTGGGTGATCTCAGCCGGAGTCTGTTGTATTTGCCATTTTTGCAACTGTTTGCTTACCACCGAACGTTGAAGATGGGCTTAAATCCTGACTCACCGCGTAATCTGGAGCAAGTGGTTGTGCTGGATGAGTAGGGCGTGTCTGGTGTATAGGCCAGCAGCTTCAAAACCGTGTTCTTATTCGCTTGGCAGGGGTGCGAAGACAATCACTTTTCCAGTCAGTTGAGGCAATGGGCGGAATAGATGAGGAGGGGATGCCGCCATGCCATTGGTAACTTCAAAAGCCATGCTGGAAGACGCATATCGCCATCATTACGCTGTCGTGGGGTTTGCCATCCATAATCTGGAGGTTATGAAGGCTGTAACCGAAGCGGCGGAAGAGCTGGAGACCCCTGTCATTTTCCAGACAACCCCACGGACGATTCACTATGTTGGGCTGGATTACATGGTGTCGATGGCAAAGGTGGCCGCACAGTCCGCCAAGGTGCCGATTGCGTTGCACTTGGATCACGGAGACAGCATGGAGACGGTAGTCCGATGTTTGCGCGCTGGATACACGTCATTGATGATTGATGGCTCTCATCTTCCGTTCGAAGAGAATGTGGCGCTAGTCAAACGGGTGGTGGAGATCGCCCATGCCGTTGGCGTGCCCGTGGAAGCGGAGTTGGGTACCATCGGCGGGGCCGAGGAGGAAGGTTCTATCGATGAGGCAGAAGCCGCTTATACGGACCCCGCTTTGGCGGAAGAGTTTGTTGCCCGAACCGGAATTGATTTTTTGGCTCCGGCGTTCGGCACGGCGCATGGCGTTTACAAAGGTGAGCCTCAACTGGATTTCGCCAGGTTGCAAGCGATCTCTCGACGCGTCGCCATCCCGCTGGTTATGCATGGAGCGTCAGGTGTGCCGGATGAAGGGGTACGTCGGTCGGTGCAATGTGGTGTCAGCAAGGTGAATATTTCCACTGAGCTGAAATTGCCGTTTGCCGAAGCATTGCGAGACTACTTGCTTGCACATCCGAATGAGGCCGACCCCCGCCGCTATTTCCTTACAGCGCGGGAAGCGGTCAAACAAGCGGCCAAGCGGAAAATCCTGCTGGCGCAACAAAGCAAAGGGGAAGCCAGCGATTCGTCGACGTAAGCACCGCGTCCAATTTCAGGAAGGGGGGATGGGCATGGATGCCAGATGGCAACCAGTCGTGCAAACCACTGTGGACCGTTTGCACGTTCGCGTCTACAAGAGCCGAGACGCCATGGGGGCGGCGGCTGCGGCCGAGGTTGTGAACAAAATGAAACAAGTGCAAGCGCGCAAGGGAAGGGTTCGTATGGTGTTTGCGGCCGCACCGTCGCAAAATGAGCTACTCATGCATCTTTGTCGCGCAGAAGGAGTGGATTGGTCGCGCGTTGAGGCGTTTCATATGGATGAATATATTGGGTTGCCGGAGGACTCGCCTCAGCGTTTCTCCTATTATCTGCAAGAACATCTGTTTCGCCACGTCCAGCTGGGGCAAGTGCATCTGATCCGGCCAAACGGTGATCCAGAGCGGGAGTGCGCCAGGTACGCCCAGTTGTTGAGCGAAGCGCCGATTGACATTGTGTGCCTGGGGATTGGCGAGAATGGGCATATTGCATTTAATGATCCTGGCGTGGCCAATTTTGATGACCCCGCTGTCGTCAAATCCGTTTGCCTTGACGAGAAATGCAGGCAGCAACAGGTAAACGACGGGTGTTTTCCTGATCTTGCATCCGTTCCCAAGACTGCGCTGACGCTGACTGTGCCAGCACTGATGTCCGCAGATTACCTGATTGGCGTCGTTCCAGGTCCGACAAAGCGCGAGGCGGTGCGCAGAGCCCTCACAGGTCCCGTGTCTGCGGACTGCCCTGCGTCGATCCTGCGCAGGCACCAAGATGGGGCATTGTATCTGGACACGGATGCATACGGGGTGAGCGAATATGCAGGAGACTGAGATTCGGCTCGTCGAGGGGATGGATTATCGGACGGGATGTCCGATCGCGGTGGAAATCGAAGGGGGAATCATCAGCAATATCCGCCGCATTCAGAATCGACCGGGTTTGCCGTGGCTGGCGCCCGGACTGGTTGACTTGCAGGTGAATGGATTCGGCGGGGTGGACTTGAATGCACCGCCCTTTTCCCCCGACTCGGTCACCGCCGTGACCCACATGTTGTGGCGGGAAGGGGTGACTGCCTATTTGCCGACCATCATCACCAACCATGACGAAGGGATTGAAGAAGCGGTACGGGCCGTTGCTGATGCCATCCGCCAGTCACCTACACTTGACCGTGTCATACTGGGAATTCATTTGGAAGGCCCGTTTATCTCGCCGCAGGACGGTCCGCGCGGAGCTCATGATCCTGCCTTTGTTAAAGCCCCGGATTGGGCACTGTTTGAGCGATGGCAAAAGGTGGCGGACGGACGTATCCGCTTGGTGACCTTATCGCCAGAGTGGCCAGGCGCACACGAATTCATCGAATCCTGCGTCCGGCATGGGGTGAAAGTCGCCATCGGTCACACTGCAGCCAACACAGAGCAACTTACGTTAGCGGTGCGGGCTGGAGCAACCCTGTCCACCCATCTCGGCAACGGTGCACATCCGATGCTCCCTAGGCATCCCAACTACATTTGGGATCAGCTAGCCGAGCCGGACTTGTGGGCGTGCATGATCGGCGACGGGTTTCACTTGCCTGATTCGGTCATCAAAGTGATTATGCGCGTGAAGCGGGACAAAGCCATGCTGGTCAGCGATGTGGTGCAGCTTGGCGGGCGCGAGCCGGGGGAGTATGAGACGCATATCGGCGGCCGCGTGGTGTTGACACCGCAGGGCAAGCTACATTTGAAAGGTCAACCGCAGCTGCTGGCCGGTTCCGTGCAGACCTTGCGGCAGGGCGTGTGGAACCTGTTTAAGAAACAACTGTGCGGATTGCAAGATGCATGGGACATGGCATCGATAAGACCTGCCGCTTACTTGGGATTGTCGGCACGGCAGGGGCTCACTGTCGGAGCGCCGGCTGATTTGGTCGCGTTTGCGCCGGCGGATGAGGCGGTGCGGATACTCCGCACGATCAAACAAGGGATGATCCTGCATGAAGCAGACACCCACATGCAAGGGGGCGGTGCCGATGACTGAGACCATCATGGAACAGTATTTGCGGAAGATCGTCGCTCACTTGGAATCGCTACGTGAAGAAGCGGACTCGGTTAATCGAGCGGCGCGCTTAATTGCCGACCATGTCAGCCAAGATAAGATCGTATATGTGTATGGCCCAGGGGGTCATTCCAATCTGGGGGCGCAGGAAGTCTTTTTCCGAGCCGGGGGGCTGATGCATGTTAGTGCTATCCTTGATGAAGGAACCCTTTTGAGCGGGGGCGCCTTGCGCTCGATGGCCATTGAACGCACTCCGGGTTACGGGACGATTGTCATCGACGATTACAACTTGCAAGCGGGTGATTTGCTCATCATCGTCAACGCGTATGGAATCAACGCGGCTACGATCGACGCGGCGCTGGAAGCGAAACGGCGGGGAGTGACCACCATCGGCGTCACCTCTGTGAAACATGCCACCGCTACGCCGGCGAACCATCCAGCCCGCCATCCGAGCAAAAAAAATCTGTTTGAATTGGTAGATGTGGTTTTAGACTGCAAGGTAGAAGTGGGGGACGCGGTCATCAACATTCCGAATCTGGATCAACCGGTCGCCGCCATGTCTACCTTCGCTAACGCTTACTTATTAAACTGCGTGATGGCGGAGGCAGTGCGACTGATGGTGCAAAAAGGGATCACGCCGCCGATTTGGATGAGCGGCAATGCACCAGGCGGAGATGAGGCCAATGCGCGGTTTATTGAACGGTTCAAGGGGCGCATTAAAAAGTTGTGACGCCATGAATGGGTGCCATTTCTGAAGTGGTTGTCATGTTTTTCCATCAATGCGGTGATCGGGTGTTCTTGCTCACTCGCATTTGTACAGCAGATGAGGAGGGGAACATGAGCCGGATTTTGACAGTGACATTAAACGCCGCTCTGGACACCACGTATGTAGTGGATTGCTTTCAAGCTGGGGAAGTGCACCGAGTGCGGCAAAAGTTCACCCAGGCGGGAGGAAAAGGCATTAATGTAGCCCGTACCATCCACCGTTTGGGAGGTACGGTGACGGCGACCGGGTTTGTGGGCGGGGACAATGGGCAAACCATCATCAGAAAATTGCGGGAAGAGGGAATAGACGCCGCATTTTACGAAGTCCCAGAGGGAGAGTCGCGCGTCTGCTTATCCATCATTGATGAAAGCTACCAGAAGGCGACAGAGATCTTGGAGCCGGGCTTACATGTGACGGCTGGCCAAATGGAGCGGTTAAAGAGACGGCTCCAATCTCTGATCACCACAGGCATGATCGTCGTGTTTTCTGGGAGTTTGCCGCCAGGTCTTACGATGGAGGAATGGCGTAGCTTGCTTCGCTTTGTCCGTCAGCGGGGCGCGCGTGTGGTTGTTGACACCAGTGGCACGGCCTTGGCGGCCGCCGTCGATTGCCAGCCCAGCATCATAAAACCGAACCAGCATGAGTTTGCGGCTCTGACGGAAGCGGATGCCGGGGAGCAACCGACGGCGCCTATCCTCCAACACTGGCGCAAGCCATTGGCGGACTTAGCCTTAAAAGGAATCGACTTTCCCATCATTACGCTGGGTGACCGAGGGGCAGTCGCTTATCACCGATCGATCTATTATCATGTGCCTGCACCGCAAGTCGATGTGGTGAATCCCGTCGGCTCAGGCGATGCATTTATGGGGGGACTTTTGTGGAGTCTGGCCAACGGTTCTACTGCAAAACGCGCGCTGGCCACAGCGGTGGCGGCTGGAGCGGCGAACGCGGCCCAACCGGTGGCAGGCAAGGTTGATAGAAAAGTTGTCACCGCACTGGCTGATCATGTCTTGGATGAGATCACGGAAGAAGGCGAATGATAGGTAATTTGACCTATTCATCAGACACGCTCTAGAACCGATGGTTGAGTCTGTGTTTTAGGTCACTTATATGAAAAGTCTTGATCGCTAAATTTCAGAAGCGGGCTTAGGGTTGCCCGCTGACGATCTCTATGGCTATTGTTTGTTGGGGCTTGCCTCGATGATGTTTTTGTGAGCAGTCACCTGAGAGGGGTGAATGCATGATTAACCCGGTTCCAAAACGGGTATACCATGGCTATTGGAATGGGAAGTCCTGTTGATGCACCATAGGAAACAGAAAGGGAGAGAAATGAACAATGGCCAGAAGCAAAGCGAAAAAACACCGACTAAAACAGATTCGGGAAGGCAAACTTGATCCTACCTTAAGCCGTGAGATGTGGGCGATCAATCCAGTAGCGAGAAAAACGCCAACGAAGGTGGAGAGAATAAGAAAGCGTGAGAAAAAGCACTTCTCCAATGATCTGGGGGGTGTTTTTTATTTGCATATAGCATAAGGCACGATCCCTGACAGCGATCGTGCCTTTCATTGATTCCGTTTATTGAGATGGTTGACCGGCCAACTGTTGGTATAACTCAGGCTTCCGATCCCGATAAGGAGAGACTTGCCCTTCTTCCCAGTTGCGCTTCAATTGGGTAAGGTCTAGATCGACAATGACCAGATCTTTTTGCATGTTATCTGTGATACACAGCACGCCATTTGCCGGGAATGGAAAGTCGCAAGGCGAGAAACAGCCGCTTTCGGCGTAACCCGCGTCGATCTGCGGAATGTACGGCAAACTTCCAACCATCCCGCTCAAGGCGACAAAGCGTTGGTTCTCGATCGCTCGCGCTTGGGCGCAGTGGCGGACGCGATAGTAACCGGCCGCTTGATCTGTATAAATGGGGTTGAGGATGAGCGCCACTTCCTGTTCAGCCACGATGCGGGAAAGTTCCGGGAATTCGATGTCATAACAGACCAGAATCGCCATTCGGCCGAAATCTGTGTCAATGATATTAAGGCGGTTGCCTGGGCTTAGATGCCAGCAGTTGCGCTCCTCGGGCGTCAAATGGAGCTTCTGCTGGGTCTCGATTCGACCGTCCGGGAAAAAGAGATAGGCTTCATTCACATAGCCGCTCCCAACGCGGCGGATGTGCGTCCCCGCGAGGATGATGATGCCAGTGTCGCGGCTTAAGTCACTGAAAAAGTGGATGTATCGATCGGTGAACTGATCAAGGTAAGGAGCCGCTTCATCGTGGGCCAGCGGCTCGCTCAAGGCCAAGAGGTGGGCGGTTAAGTATTCTGGATAGATCAGCAATTGTACCCCGTCAGCTTTTGCTTGATCCGCATCGCGCCGGATGCCATCCCAAAAGTCCGCTTCCATCTTTAAGGGTGCTAGTTCGTATTGCACAATGCCGATGCGCAGTGGTTTCATTGTTCATCCCTCTTTTTTGTATGGATTTTTCCATTCTACCAAGACGGCAAAATGGCAAGACTCCTCATCATCCAGGTAATGTTCCAAAATTTGCAAAGGTTCAAGTCCCTGACTGAGCATAAAGCTAAGTACGCTGTCTCTTATTTCGTTTTGCTTCACTTTCCTCACGTACGTATCAACCGACAGCGCATGCTGATAGCGGTGATAGCCTGGGATTCGGCATCCGGCGATCAACCGCGTCAAGCCTAAGCGTACCACCAGCTCTTTGCGCGCTTGATATAGCGCTTGCGCTATGCCTTGACCGCGGAATTGTGGTCGCACGCAAACATCGATGCCGTATAGACTGTCCCCGTCTTGCGCATGGCTTCCTTTGATATAACCGTTGTCAGACACCTCTGCCCACGTGTGGGGCTTGCCTGTGTGGTGGACAATCAAAGCGGTTGCCGAACCGGCCGCTACCCCATCCACTTCAGCCAGAAGGGCCCCTTCGGGAAATGTGTGGACATGGGAGGAGATCTGATCGCGGTTCCACAGGAGATCCTCGGGGAACGGAGGCGGGAAGGCCTCTTTTTGGATCTCCAGCAGTTGTGGGAAATCGGCGAGCGTGTAAGGTCGGATCTGGATGTTCATGGGGAGCCACCTTTCTTTTAGATTGGATACATCAATTTATTATATCTTAATTTATTTGTGAACTGGGCGATAATAAAACCGAACGTTTGGAAAAGGTTGCCTGGCTAATGCGGTGTATGAACTGCAAATGCCGAAAACACGGGGATGGCGGGATGAAAAAAAGCACTTTCATATGGAGAAAGTGCTTAAGCTGTTGGATCAATTTAAAAACGACATGACTGGGAACGTGAATCGAGCGAAGAGCGTTAGACTTTGCCCATTGCCTGCGGTTGGTGTCGATGCACGTTCCCGCATAGCGATGAAAGAATGCATACTAAAAACTTCGGTTTGGGGATGCTTTGCCGAAATGCTTAAGCACTTTCTAACATGGGGGTCATGGGGAATATACGGGAAAGCCTTTCGCGTTAATCAAGGAAGTGGTGTGTTGCCATGCGCTTTGCCATTTCGCTTTGGTGATGCCAGGATACGGCGGCAGTCGCTCCGGCAATTGCTCAGTGATTGGAAGCACGGTATATTGTTTGCCCTTTTGACCGATATAGCGGTGGGTCAAAGTCGGCAAATACGCGATGTTGTCAAATGTGACCTGCTTGGTATCAGGGTGTTGCACCACATCGAAATACCAAATGATCCCCTCGTCAGTGTACCGTTTTTGCTGGTTGGAGATGAAGTTGCCCATGGAATAAATGATCAGCTTGTCCTGGCCATTGATGCTTACTTTTTCGGCATGTTGCACCACATGGGGATGGCTGCCCAATATCACGTCCGCCCCGCTGTTCAAGATCTGTCGGGCGATGCTGATCTGCTTGGGGGTTGGTTGGCGCTGGTATTCCACCCCGAAGTGAAGAGACACGATGACCGCGTGTGCCCCCTGCTTTTTCGCGTCAGCAATATCCTTGGCGACTTGCGTAAGGTTCAGCCGATTGACCAGATATGGTTTTTCTTTGGGGACGGGCAGGCCATTGGTAGATTCGGTGTAAGCGAGAAAAGCCAGGGTTAAGCCGTTTTTGCGCACCAACACCGGTTTTCTGTCCTTTGCCGACGGGGCTGTGCCGATCGGCTGCATGCCTGCCTTCCACACTTGTTGGTAAGTTCGTACAACCCCTTTTTCGCCGGTGTCCATCGCATGATTGTTGGTTGTACTCATCAGGTCTACGCCCGTGTCAGTGAGGGCTGTCAAGATTTCATCAGGCGCGTTGAACCGGGGAAAGCCGCTGTAAGGCAATCGTTTGCCGGCCAAAGTCATTTCCAAATTGCCGATTGTCAAGTCGGCGGCGGAGAGGTAAGGCTTGATTTCCTTGAAAAAGGGTCGGAAGTGGTATCCCCCTGCCGCGGTTTTGCCCGCTTTCATTTGCGGAATATGCATCATCACATCACCAAATGCCGCTATTTTAACAACTTTGGGTTGAGAGGGTGCCGGGTTGGCTCCGGGCGGGTCCTTTGAGGAAGGGGGTTGCGCATGCGGAATCCACAAGGAGGAAAACAGAATGGCCAAAATGAGGAGAAAGAAAAGGGCTGACAATGTTACTATCTTTTTCAGAGAGAGTCACCTACTTCGTTGTTAGTGATTTATTTAACTTTAATTTATATGTTATAAACTTATGGCATGTTTATGCATGTGTGGGATGATGGCGGTTCATTGACTGTTCAAAATGCAGAGTTGTATAATTGAATCGGTTTAACTTAAGGGATGGGGGTTTACATACGTGCTAACTACGATTAAAGATGTAGCCGCACATGTTGGCCAGGAGGTCAAATTGGGCGGTTGGCTATATAATAAGCGCTCAAGCGGAAAGATCCAATTCCTGCAATTGCGTGATGGCACCGGGTTTATTCAGGGCGTGTTGGTGAAGAGCCAAGTCGCTCCGGAAGTATGGGAAGACGCGAGCAAATTGACGCAAGAAAGCTCCCTGTACGTGACCGGGACAGTTCGGCAAGATGACCGGGCGCCAAGCGGATTTGAGCTCGATGTGAAACATGTGGAAATCATTCAAGTGGCGGAGGAGTATCCGATTACTAAAAAAGAGCATGGTGTCGACTTCTTGATGGACCATCGCCACTTGTGGTTGCGTACGCCGCGCCAACGCGCGATCCTTACCATCCGCGCGGAAATCATCCGGGCCATTCAAGAATTCCTTGATCAAAAGGGATTCACCTTGGTCGACCCGCCAGTGTTGACGCCTTCTTCTTGCGAAGGGACGACCAACCTTTTCCACACCAAATATTTCGATGAAGACGCGTTTCTCACGCAAAGCGGCCAGCTTTACATGGAAGCGGCGGCTATGGCTTTGCGCAATGTATATTCTTTCGGCCCCACGTTCCGTGCCGAAAAGTCGAAAACGCGCCGCCATTTGATTGAGTTCTGGATGATCGAACCGGAAATGGCTTTCGTCGAACATGAGCAAAGCTTGGAAATCCAAGAACAGATGCTCAGCTATGTGGTGCAGCAAGTGCTGAAAAATTGTGAGCGTGAATTGAAAACACTGGATCGGGATATCAGCAAATTGGAAAAAGTGCAGGCGCCTTTCCCACGGATTACCTATGATGAAGCGGTTGAGCTATTGCATCGGGAAGGGTTTACCGATTTCAAGTGGGGTGAAGACTTTGGCGCACCTCATGAAACGAAAATCGCCGAAAGCTTCGACAAACCTGTTTTCATCACGCATTATCCGACAGAGATCAAAGCTTTCTACATGAAACCAGATCCCAACCGCCCAGAAGTAGTATTGTGCGCCGATTTGATCGCTCCGGAAGGATATGGGGAAATCATCGGCGGAAGCCAACGGATTGACGATCCTGCCTTGATGGAAGAGCGTTATGCCGCGCATAACCTGCCGCTTGAGGCATACCAATGGTACCTGGATTTGCGCAAATATGGTAGCGTACCGCACTCTGGCTTCGGATTGGGCTTGGAACGGACCGTTGCCTGGATCTGCGGCTTAGACCATGTGCGTGAGACGATTCCATTCCCACGCATGTTGAACCGACTGTATCCGTAATAGGAGATCCCGGCGCCCTCCCGGTCGAACTTTAGGCGGGCGAGGGGACGTGCATCGCTTGTAAAAGCCATTTTTTCACCGCCGTTCGTTGTGGGGAAAAATGGCTTTTCGCATTGCGGGCTTAGCGGTCGAATGTCCGATGATAAGAGATTTATTGTGGTGCCAGGCACTTGATACGGAAATCTTTCAACGTTTTTTTTCGTTTTTCAAGTCTATATCTGATTATCCGTGCGTGATATAGTAAAGTGGATAAGTGAGGTGGATGAACATGGATCGAAAAGGATCAGTGCAGACCGCTCTCGTTCATCTCCTTGAACAAGGTTCGCTTTCTCTGCCTGTGCTGTTGTTGACGGAATATAAGCGGGTAGGTTTGACAGAGCCGCAAGTGATGCTGATGATCCATATCATGCTCTATCAGCAAAAAGAACATAAGGCGTTTCCGACGGCAAGCGAATTGTCTGAACGCATGAACATGACAAAAGAACAGATCGTCGGCTTGATTGAGCAGTTAGTACGGGGCGGCTTTTTGCATATTGATGATGAAGTGAATGAATACGGGTTGCGCAGCGAACGGTTTTCATTGACGCCGCTGTATCAGCAACTAGTCTCTTCCTATATCGCCAAGGAAGAGGAAGACACTTCAACTAGCGAGGAATCCTATCAATTTATCTTCCGTTTGTTTGAACAAGAATTTGGCAGAGCCTTGTCTCCCATGGAGTGCCAAATGTTGGCGCGGTGGCTGAGTGAAGATGGACACCGGGAAGAACTGATTGAAGCCGCGTTGCGCGAAGCCGTGTTTTGCGGCAAATTGAATTTCCGCTATATTGACCGGATTTTGTTTGAGTGGCAGCGCAACCAAGTCCGCACAGCAGAAGATGCTGTGGAATATTCCCGTAAATTCAGACAAAAAGGGATGCTGTACCAAACCAACGTGCAAGAGAGAGCTTCTACGCGGCCCAATGGCTTTTCATTTTATAACTGGGTGAACCAAGAACAGTAAATGATGAAGAAACTGACCGGCATGCCGAAAGTGATCGGCAAGGCTGGTTTTTTATTTTCTGCTTGATTTATATGTCATATTATCTGACATAAATATGGTTAGGAGATACTTCACATGTTATTATGCCCTTAAGATGTTAATTAACATGACATGAAGGGGCGTGCGAATATGTCAGCCATGTTGGCAGTAGATGGCGTTTGGGTGATGTTGTCTGCCATTCTCGTCTTATTTATGCAAGCGGGATTTGTATTGTTGGAAGCCGGGGCCACACGGATGAAAAATGCAGGTCATATTGGCAAACAATTGCTCGGGTTTTCAGTAGCCGCGTTGACTTTCTGGGCTGTAGGTTACGGGCTGACTTTTGGTGAGGGGTCATGGATTGGCCATACGGGTTGGTTTCTTGATCTGCCGGAGGAGAAAGGCGCTATACCAAATGAACTTTCGTTTCTGTTTCAGCTTTCCTTTGCGGCGGTTTCCTTGGCCATCGCTTGGGGTGGCTTTGCTGAACGAGCAAAATTAAGTGTGTATCTGATTTTTGCCTTCATCTATACCGTGGCCATTTACCCGGTGGTCGGGCACTGGATTTGGGGCGCGGAAGGCTGGTTGCACAGCTTGGGTAAACAAGATTTCGCTGGATCAACGGTCGTTCATTTGCAAGGGGGCGTCGCGGCGCTGGTCGCCACGCTGATGTTGAAACCGCGTTTAGGCAAATACAACCGCGACGGTTCATCCAATGTGATTCCAGGACACAACCAAGTTTATTCCGTATTGGGCGTGCTGATCATTTGGCTGGGTTGGTTCGGTTTTAATCCAGGAAGTACGCTTAGCGCGCAAGACGGATTTTATGGGTATGTGGCGCTGACTACGGTGTTGGCCGCGGCGGCAGGGGTTTTGGCGGCCTATTGCACCTCGCTCCTGTTGACGGGAAAAGCGGAAATTCCAGCTATCTTAAACGGAGTGCTGGCCGCTTTGGTTGCGATCACTGCCGCGTGTGCGTTCGTGGAGGCTTGGGCGGCGGTGGTAATCGGATTGGTGGCTGGTTCCCTGACCACATACACTGCTGTCTATTTCGACAAAAAAGGCGTTGATGATCCTGTGTTTGCTTTCTCCGTCCATGGCATTGCTGGAATTTGGGGCAGTCTGTCCACGGGGTTATTCGCTTCGCCGCGTTTGGTGGAGAAAGTGGGGATCGGCAAAGCGGGATTGTTCTATGACGGTGGATTCAGTCAATTGGGTGTGCAATTGGTTGGCGTGGTCGTGGCGGCTTTGTATGTTGCCTTGGTTACTTTTATTGCACTTTGGATATTGGATAAAACCATGGGGCTCCGCGTGTCGAAGGAAGATGAACTGAAGGGGTTGGATATCAGTGAACATGGTAGTTACAGCTATCCTGAACATGTGATGTTCATGAGACATGAGGAAGAGATACGGCGGGTGATGTAATCAACATGGGTAAACCCCATGTTTTTTTGTTTGGTTATGTAAATGGCGGGTAAGCTGGTTTTCTCAGGGTTTCTTTTCCAAGAGAGCGGCGATATCGAATGTCCGTTTGAGCAGTTCAACTAGATGGGGTTCGATTACCTGTTTGAGGGCGGCAAAGGGATCATCCTCCTTGAAAATACGGGAATGCGCAACCGTCTCAACTAATTCGTCCGGGTCAAAAAAGAACTGAACCCCTCCCTCTTCTTGTGCTTCGTCCAATGTTTCCACAAATGCATCGTCTTCCAACTTCGCGTAATCTTCCATTGTATGCAGGTCAGCGCATCGCAAAGAGAATGTTTCATCTTTGAAATTGGCTACGGTAAGCATGACGGCGCCGTCGCTTTCCCTATTGTCTACAAACTCGACACGCGCGACAAACGGTTCGATTTGTGGTTTAACCTCTTCGCTGATTTGGGCGAATAAGTTGAAAAGCGCGTCGGCATGGTCAATCCATTTGTTGTTGATGTTCGCTTTTTTTAGTTCTTTTTGTATCTGTCGCTTGTAGTTCTCTACTTGCGAAGACACAAACTCCTCAAAAATCGTTCCTTCGGCTTTGGCTTTGATTTCCGCTAATCTTTCCAACACCTTCCACACCGCCCGCATCTCAATTTGGATATAGGGTGGCCTGGCGAAAAAGCCTTTATGCGTTGGGGCGCTGAGTGATTCAGGAATAGGTTGGAGAACATAAGTGAAAAGAGCGAAAGGGTGGATGTCCATGCGATCCATGTGGAAAGGGAGCATCAGTTTTGGATTGGTCAATATTCCCGTCAGCCTGTACAAGGCAACGGAAGACCACAAGACCAGCTTCCGCAGTTTGCATGAAAAGTGTAAGCACCCAATTCAATACAAAAAATGGTGCCCGGTCTGTGACCGTGAAGTGGGATCTAAAGAGGTGATTCGCGGTTATGAATACGCTCCAGGCAACTATGTCATCATCACCGACGACGACATCAACGAATTGCCTTTGCCCACCTTGCGCACGATTGAGATTCTTCATTTCACAGACAAAGATAGCATTGATCCCGTTTTCTATGAGAAGTCATACTATCTGGGGCCTGGAGAATATGGAGGGAAGCCGTACAAGCTGTTGCATGAAGCAATGAACCGGACAGGGAAGGTGGCAGTCGCCAAAGTTGCGTTTCGCACTAGTGAGCATCTGGCGGTTATTCGAGTCCACAAAGATTGCCTCTTGCTGAACATCATTCATTATCCGGCTGAAGTGAGAGCGGTTGAGGGCGTGCCCGGCATCGAGGGGATTGCGGCAACAGAGGTGAGTGAAGCGGAATTGGAGATGGCCACCAAATTGATAGAGGAAATCAGCAAGAATTTTGGTGACGATTATAAGAGCAACTACGAAGAAGCACTAAAAGAGTTGATTCAAGCTAAAATTCAAAACAAGGAAATCGAAGAGCCAGATGTTGCGCCGCGAACAGACAATGTGGTCGATTTGATGGAAGCGTTGCAACGTAGCTTGAATGCGTCCAAAGTAGCACCGACAATGACAGACCCGGGGATGGGGACGGAGGCGCGAAGGGCGGCTGGAACTGAAACCGGTCCGGCGGCGACCCCGACACCGCGCCGGAGACGGAAGGTGTAATCACGAGCGATGCGTTAACCCCTTTGACGTCTTTTTGGAAAGGGGTTAACGCGCATGAAAAAAACATTGTAGCGCTAAATGAGCATGGCGAATGGTTGTTATACCGAAAAGAAGGTTTTATGCTGACCAATGATTTGGACTTTCGTTAAAAATCGCGCTTGCGTGACTTGTATGAACAATATAAACTCCGGGTCCGCCGTTGCTTAAAAAGGAACTACGACGAATTTCGCTTTTTGTTTCGTAATTTCCAAGGATTGAAAAAGCGTTGACTAGGGTATTTATAGGATGTAGAAAAATACGCAATATTGGGAGTGGTTATTTATGACGTTGAAAATGCATGAATTGTTTTGCAAGCGAATTGGGTTTCCCGTCGACGAAAAAGTCATATTTGAAGCCTTGGGACGAATTCTAGAAAAGACAGCGACGACCATCCCTTTCGAAAATTTGTGCGTCATCCGCAAGGACAGGAATGCTATCACCAAGGAGAATTTGATCAACAAAGTGTTGGTGAGAAATGAAGGCGGCCTGTGTTATGAATTAAACACGCTTTTTTATTATTTCTTGTTGGAGCATGGGTTTAATGCCATCATGGTCAAGGGGGCGGTGTACAACACCGAAATGCAAGACTTTGAGGAAGTGGGGAGAACGCATGCCGTCATCTTATTGACACATGAAGGAAAAACCTATCTAGTGGACACCGGATTCGGGGGAAATCTGCCCTTGCGCCCTGTACCAATGAGCGGTGAGGCCGTCACGTCGCCGAATGGGGAGTTTCGGGTGGAACAAATGGATACCGAATACGGTGATCATGTTTTGAAAATAAAAATAAAGCATACCGACAAGGATTGGCGGATCGGTTATGCGTTTGATTCCAAACACCCGGTGCAGAAGGCTGAAGAATTGGAAGAGATCCAAACCATCATCGCCGAACACGAAAAATCACCCTTTAACAAAAAGCCGTTAATCACTCGATTGACGGAAAGGGGAAGGTTGACGTTAACAGAAGGTTCCTTCACGCGGTGGGTTGACGGACAGGCGACGAAAGAAGAGATTGATCAGGAAACTTTCAATGAATTGGCCAAACGGCACTTTGGTATCAGCTAGGTCGCCGATACGCAGGAAGGCCGGTTGCTGCGGGTGTCAGCAAACTGGGCAGAAGGGAAAATGACTTGAGGAGCTATGCCGACTCAAGTCATTTTTTGTTGTTTTCCTCAATCTTCTTCGTTAATGATGGCGAGATGCACATGATCTTCCCATTTTCCGTTAATCCGCACATTTTTTTATTGATGCCTTCGGTGTGGAATCCCGCTTTTTTCAAGACTTGGATTGAACCGAGGTTATGGGGCATCACTCCTGCTTCAATCCGGTGTAATTTCAGTTCATTGAAGGCATAGGAGACGACAAGGCGGACGGCCTCGGTCATATAGCCTTTGCCGTTGTGACGTTTATCCAGATAATACCCGATCCAGCAACTCTGCAAGTGATGTCGCATCACTTCTGAAAGGGTGATTTTGCCGATCAATTCCCCGTTTTTCGCCAGGAAGATCCCAAACCAGTATTCCAGATCGTCAGCTTTTCTTTTTTCCATTTGCTTGAGCAGTTCCTGTTGCCTTTGCACAGTGTAAAACGCTTCGTCGCGCAAGGGGGTGTATGCTTGAAAAAAATCGCGGTTTTCCGTTTCGAGACGCGCCAAAGTCGGAGCGTCACCAACTTCTAGCATTCGGACGAAGATTTCTTTCCCTTTTAATTCCATTTGCTATACCTCCTCGTTGATGCCCCAAACACTCGTCCTAGATAAAAAAACGCCACAGGTTGGCCCTGTGGCGTTGGTATTGCGATATGCGAAACCACGGGGCTAACGACCCGTGGCGTGTGATCCATCCTTCATTTTATAAACTTTCTGATCAAAGGATGACGAGTCGTTGGCAAGCTTTATTTTTAGACAGACTGATCCCGTGATTAGAAAGATTGTAAAAAACAGCAGTCGAGTACCCAACCCCTTTGGACAAAAACGCCAGTGATTTCTTTTTCATGTGGGTACTCTCCTTTCGCTGGTTTATCCGTATTGTAGCATTTACTATTTTCGCAAGCAACACGATTAATATTTTTAATATTATTCGGTGTAAATTGCAACCAAAGAAGGTTAAATGACTGAATTTGTAGAAAATAAAAAAACGGAGGTGAAAGCGGGATGAAATATCTGTATGGCGAACCGCCACAAGCTTAAGGTTACATAATGATTAGTCGAAAAGCGCACACAGTCAATGGATGCCAATACACATAAGGCATTAGGCCCTTCCATTGCCAGGAGGGCTTATTTCATTGAAGAAGTGGGAACGTCAGCCTGCTTCGTTTGGTAATCAGTATGAGTTTGAGATGCTATGTACGCTTCAAAAAGATGAATGCGAGTGATGAAAACGACTGAGCTCATATGGCTCAGCCGTTCATTTCTGCGCTGGCGTAATTGGATGAAAGTTATGCGCGCGCGGCAAGATAGCGGCGGTTTACTTCATCCCAGTTGACCACATTCCAGAATGCATCGATGTAAGCGGGGCGCTTGTTTTGGTATTTAAGGTAGTAAGCGTGCTCCCATACGTCCAGGCCCAAGATCGGTGTAGCCCCTTCCATCAGCGGGCTGTCTTGGTTAGGGGTGCTGGTCACAGCCAACTTGCCGTCTTTCACAACCAACCATGCCCAACCGCTACCGAAGCGCTTGGCCGCTGCATCGGCAAATTGTTTCTTGAAGTTGTCAAAGCTGCCAAAGGTATCCGCGATTGCTTGAGCCACTTCACCAGTCGGCTCACCGCCGCCGTTGGGGCTCAAGATTTCCCAGAACAGGCTGTGGTTGGCGTGTCCACCACCGTTGTTACGAACAGCGGTGCGCACGTTCTCCGGTAGCGCATTCAGGTCGGAGATCAAGGCTTCCACGGAAGTAGCGCTCACTTCCACCCCTTCCAGAGCGGCGTTCAAGTTGTTCACATATGTGGCATGATGGCGGTCATGGTGGATTTCCATGGTTTGCGCGTCAATGTGCGGCTCCAATGCGTCAAAAGCGTAAGGCAATGCGGGCAGTTCGAATTTCGCCATTTCAGAACCCTCCTATGTAAATGGTTGATTGAATTCCTTTCTAACTTAATTATGCAATAACTTGCTCATTTAATCAATATATTAAATTAAAAAGTATAAAAATGGCGGCCGGGAATCACTACCGAAATGTCCGGTAGATTTTTACGCTGGATCAGTGAATTCCCTGAAATACAATCACGACTCAATGTTTTAAGATAGAAGTGAAGAGTTGGCAAATGCGGCATGCCAATCGACCGGAATGCGGAGAGTCCATTGGATCGTCCTTTGCCGGAAGACCGAATACAGATTAACACAACCAACCGTTCGGCTATGACTATGATCGGCCCATTACCCATAAATAAAGAAAGCCAACTCAACGGATCACTTTGCGGTGGGGATTTTAACCAACATCGGTTATGTAGGAGGAGTAAAATGAAAGTGGCTGTTGTGAATCGGTTTTTCAACCAGCTTGAACTGAAAGAGATGTCTGCGCCCTTGATTGGATCTGGTGAGGTATTGATACGAATGCATGATTGCTGCGGGGGTTGTCACATAGGATGTCACTCAACCGCCTGTGTCACAGCGTCTTCCAATCGCCCTTCGCCACAATACATGGGGATCGTATGTGGCATCGGCAAAGGGGTTTCATCGCTGGCCGTGGGTGATCGTGTTGGCCTTCCCTGTTTTCATTCTGCTTGCGGCGAATGTGGGTATTGCCGGTCCGGAAAGGAAAGGATGTGCGAACATCAGTTGGAAGACAGTGAAGCGGTGTTTGGCGATGGAGTCGATTATGGCGTTTTCCCGGCTTCACATGTGGTCAAAATTCCTGGAAATCTGCATTTTCAAGAGGCGGCTCCTATTTTTTGCAAGGGCGTCTTGATTTACAAAGCGTTAAAAGAAAGCCGTGTCAAACAAGGTGAATGGGTAGCTGTGTTTGGAATGGCGGGCCAGGGACATCTTGCCGTGCAGTACGCTAAAGCGATGGGCTTGAGGGTAGTAGCAGTGGATGAACGGCGAGAAAACAGAGAGTTGGCGAAAAAGTCGGGGGCCGACATGATTTTGGATACTGAAGATGATCCCGTTGCCGTGATTATGCAAAAAATCGGAGGTGTGCATGCATCTCTCTGTTTGGATATCAGGCAAAATCCGTTCCGACAATCATACTTGGCCGTCCGGCGGGGCGGAACGGTTGCCCTGGTTTGGAGTCCCCATGAGGAGTTGAAAGTACCGCAATTCGACAAGGTGTTGTTTGGAATCAGAATCAAAGGCTCGATTGTGGGAACGAGAAAGGATGTCAAGGAAGCGCTCGATTTTGTCGCCGGTGGCAAAGTAAAGGCTTGCTTGAGAAGGTTGAGCATTGGTTAACCCCGGTTGACCCCCATCAGGGAATTCCCCCATGGCGAAGTCTGCCTGCTCCAAGGTAGACTAAGAGTGGTGAAAACATGTTGGTTACATTTCAGTGATCCATAGCAAGCACCCCCGGGCGGTAGGGGTGCCATTCGATCTGTTTGGAGGAGGGGGAGACACATGATGACTTATTTGAGCGGCGAGAGCGACTTGGTTGTTCCTTCTTATTATGAGGCCATCTTTCAGCACGCGGCGGATGCGATCTTTGTCGTTCAGCCAGGCGGTGTCATCCGGGAAGCCAATCAGGCTGCTCTGACATTGACCGGATATAGTCGGTCAGAATTGAAAAACATCCTTTTTTGCTCGATTTGCAAAGGAATTGCGACGTGTGTGGAGGAGGCCAGCTGTACAGGCTGTTTTTTCAACCATCAGTCGCTGTCTTCCTTTGAAATGCAGATCAGGGCCAAGGATGGCAGGCAATATCCGGTGACGGCGAGCGCGGCGACCTTGCCCGAAGATCCGCTGGGCTCTATGGTCATCGTCATCAGAGATATGTCGCAATTGCAACGCACAGAGCGGGAGCGGCATCATCGGCTTGTCACCAATAAAATCATTCAGGCGCAGGAAGAGGAACGTAAAAGAGTGTCCCGCGAACTGCATGATGGTGTCGGACAAGCGCTGTACAGCATTCTGATTGGCTTGAAGGTGATCAATCATCTCCCACTTGATGACGAGAAAAAGAGGCATTTGCTTGATGTGCAAGCGATGGTTGAGCAGACGCTGGATGAAGTGAAAAACCTGGCTACCGACTTGCGGCCGTCGGCACTTGACGACTTGGGATTTTTGCCAGCGATCCGTTCATACGCCAAAAAATTTGAAGCCACTTTCGGCATTAAGGTGGAGCTTGTGGTGAAAGGCCCCAAACGCCGCTATTCGTCCACCGTTGAGACGGCATTGTATCGCATAGTGCAAGAAGCGATGATCAATGCGGCCAAATACGCGGCTACCGACAAAATCAAACTCAGCCTAATCGACACCACAGCAGAGGTTCGCCTGTTCATCGAGGATTTCGGCAGAGGCTTTGATCCGTCCCAGGTGGAGGGAGAGGGAACCGGATTAGGTTTGTACGGGATGAAAGAGCGGGCCGCGCTGTTGGGGGGAGCATTGCGGATCGAATCAGCTCCTAATGAAGGCACGATGGTGTATGTTCGTATACCAATAGACAGAGAGGGGGAGTCTGTTCATGCCGACGAGGGTACTCATCGCGGATGATCATGCCATTGTTCGCTCAGGGCTGACATTGCTTATCAATTCCCAGCCCGACATGGAGGTGGTCGGGGCGGCGATGGATGGCAAAGAAGCGGTGGATCTGTCCTTAGAACTTCAGCCGGACATCGTTTTGATGGATTTGAGCATGCCACCTGGAGAGAATGGGTTGACGGCCACCAAAAAACTGAAAGAAGCTGCTCCGGAGATCAATGTATTGATCCTCACCATGCACGATGACGAAGAATACTTGTTTCGGGTATTGCACGCGGGCGCTTCTGGATACATATTGAAAAACGCCAAAGATATGGAGTTGATCCGGGCCATACAAACCGTTTCCCAAGGCGCGGCCTATTTATACCCTTCAGCCACCAAAATGTTGATTCAAGAATTTCTCAACCGTGTACAAAAAGGGGAACAGTTGGAGGATTATCATATTTTGACGCAGAGGGAGCAAGAAGTGCTAAGTTTGATCGCCCAGGGATACACGAACAAAGAAATCGCTGAGAAACTGGTCTTATCAGTTAAAACGATCGAATCACACAAAGCTAACATCATGGAAAAGCTGCATTTGAAAACGCGGCCAGAATTGGTTCGCTATGCTTTGAAAAAAGGGTTGCTTGATTTTGTTTGATAGACCATCGGAGATAGAAGAGAGCCGGGGCATCAGCTGTCCGGCTCTTTGCGTTATGTTTAAACAGACGGGTTGTGGGGCATATCATCGACACTTAAGTCAACTTTTTGGGGTGAATTGTTTTTTGATGAAACCACAACTGATGATGATTCCATATGCCCACAGTAACCATGCGGCAAGCAAGGTGATTTGCTGAGGGTCAAGCGCGGGAAATACGCTTTCGTGAAAGATTAAGCTGAAAATGTCAAGCAACATCCCGGGAAGGGCGATTAACACTGTACCGGGCAGCCGCTTGTCGACAGGGATGCGCTTGAGCGCCGGCAAGAGCGGAATCGCCATGATGGGCACGGCGGCGAATAGAGCGACAAGGACAATCGGACGTTCCACATCAAGCAGATTGGTACCGAACGCCCGGAAGATCAGCGTGGCGATGAGCCATAGCGAAGTGCCGAATAATGGAAAATACACCATCAAACTCACCTCATATTTCATTCTTTTTGATTCTCTTCGTTAACAAAGATTCCAACTCGCTGTAAACAAGATCAGCAGGAAAGTTTCGATTTAACAACGCTTGCAGAGCCAATCCGTCAATCAGGGCATTGAATAAAATGCCTGCGGTTTGCGGGGACACCTCTGGGGGGAGAAATTCGGCTCCGAGCCGATCAAGTAATTGTGCTAGATAATCATTCTCCTTCTGAAACAACGTCCCCAGTTGTTCACGCATGGTTGGGTGATGAAAACTGGTGACGACGAGCGATAAGAGCACTTGATGATAGAATGACTCATAATCGCATCGGCTTCGGGCCGAATGAAGTGCTTGCGCGACGGCTTGTTTAAGATCAGAATGTTCCGTGTTGACGAGCTCGTTCCATGAAGTTTCACATATTTCTTTGACAATTTGAAACAACAATTGCTCCTTGCTCTTGAAATGGTAATACACGGTCCCTTGCGTAACGCCGGCACCTTCGGCTACTGCCTTGAGCGACAATTTGCCGATGCCGTTTTCGGCGATGCATCGCATTGCTGAGGCGATGAGTTCCTGTTTCGATATGCCATTGGGTTTGGCCACGAGCATTACCCTCCTTAGTTAGTTATCTGACTAACTAATTATATGATTTATTTTATTTGCGTGCAAGTGTGAATATTCTCCGTGGGGTGGCGATAAACGCCAAAGAGGCGCTATCCCGTTCAATTGACATCAATCATTTTTGATTTTATAACCAAAAAAATAAAAGGTGGAACAAAGTATATTGTTAAGTTGATTCTCTATATGATTTCTGGTGTGATTGGAAGTGTTATTTTATCGATTGGCCATAATCTAGAACAATTTTATATTTTTACTACAATCGTTGCGATTGGTTATTTTTTGATAGATGAGTTGAATGCTACGTTTATTTATAAAAAATAGTGTACTTTCGAACCGGCCTAAGGCAAAAGGACGTTTATATGGCAAAAATTTGCCTTTCGGCGACTTAACATAATACCCCGGAACGTTTAGCCAGCCGTGAGTGTCGGTTGGCTATTTTAATAACTTTAGCTGAAAAGACTAACTGAGTTCAAATAGCGAGGGTTGGTAGAACGATATCCGTTGTTTGTTTTTCCGTTTGGCCTGCGTTGCCCGGTCATAATCTTGTTCCGTGTTGTAGAGCTTAGAAAAGGGATACATTGCGATCCAAAACGCTTCCCGTTGCTTTCTCTTTTTCTTGTCAGATATCTTTTCAATGATTTCAACTTCAAAGGCGCCGGGACCATACTTGTGGAATTCGGTTTGTAACTTCAGAGCGGGGTGATACCCGTTGGCCAATGATGTCCGATGGCTAATGATCCGTTTATTGATGCAGGAAGACTGGCCGATGTATCTTTTGCCATTAACGCCACAAATGATTTGATAGACCCCGGCTATATGAGGTTGGAAGGTGACGACATCTAGCCTTTTGTGGCGGTTTCGATTGTTTTTGTACTCAGCCCAGTTGAGAAGTTCAGCCTTCTCATCATCGGGCAGCTGAGACCATTTTTCGTTCAACTCATCACTCATTGAACATCCTCCTTTTCTTTTCTGACCGAATGGATAGTATTAAGTAATTAATTACTATGATATGCAAGGAAATCCTTTTTATTCTGATTATTTTTTAGTGGAGTGAATATTTAGTCTAGCTCCGAGAAATAAAATAAATCCCGTCTATGTATAAAAGTATCAAGATGGTAGATTGAACTCTCTTGACCCGGGGGATAACGAAATTTCACACAAAAAATCGCACTGTAATATAAAATTGAAGTGGCTAAGGAGAAAGTCATCTTGCCATACAGCAGCTGGTTGATGACTGATGAAGTTAGTTAAACACGGCACTTATTATTGAAAAGGAAGAGGGGATCACATGCATAATGATCGCAATCTTCAGCAATTGTCGGACGTTCTTTTATTGGAGCAATCCCAAGAGGTGGGTCGAGTTGTGATGGATGAGAAGGAGTTAAGTGAATATATTCCGCCAGATCGTCATCGCTATAAGCATATTCTTGGCGTTGTGGAGCGGATGAAGGAGGTATTGGTAAAAATAGAGATGGAAGACGAAACAAAGGAGCTGCTTTTGCAAACGGCTTTTTTGCATGATATTGGGTACAGCGACAAGCTAAATCAATATGATTATCATCCCCTTGACGGAGCGTTTTTTGCACAACAGTGCGGTTTTCCTAAACCAGTGATTGCGGCCGTCTTATTTCACTCGGGAGCATATGAAAGTGTGAAAAAGACACGGCCAGATCTGGTTTCGATCTATGCTTACAACGCGCAATGGTTGGATGAAACCGATCAGTTGTTTATCGACTTGATTACTTATTGTGATTTGCATACATCGCCAGTGGGGAAAAAGATTTCTGTGAAAGAGCGGATAGACGATATTGTCACGCGATATGGGGCGGAGCATGAGGTTAGCCGGTTTATGATTGGAAATCTGGAGGGTTTTAAAAAGACGATCGAGCGGGTGGAGCATTTGCTAGCAAGAAAATAAAGCTACTGGATGGAATAACCAGTAGCCTAATCTTCAACATCGAGGTGTTCGATTGGTAGAAAAAATAAATGATCACAACGAGGATTGGTTTGAAGAATGGCTAATGCTACTTCCAGATGAGTTAGAGAAGTTAGAGAAGGCACTTCATCATCTTGATCTGGATTATTCGCCGGAATCGTTACTACGCTTAGAGGGTTGGATATTGGCAAATTATCCTTCAATGGATGCCATACTGGACGATCGAGAAAAAATGACTCTAGATGCTTTGTTACGTTATGTTGGAGAAGTATTCAGGGTACATCTACAAGGGAAATGGGATATCGTACGCAATGATCCTCAATATGTCTTTGATCATCTGCCTATCATCCGTTTTTCAGGAAATATCCCGAATACCTCTCCATTATTGTTGGTTACTGCGAGCTTTGATCGACATACAGGTGAATTTATATATGATTCACTAATGAAAAAAAGGCGCTTTATGGAGAGCCAAGGGTTAATCGATGTTCAAAAGTAAAAAAGAATTATCTTAAGAGAGCCGTCTGTCGATGTAATACAGACGGTTGATTTATGTCCATAACTATGTATATACCACCAGATAGAACAGGATATATAGGTAGATTGGCAGCATGAGCCAATAAATGGCCAAAGCTATTTAAACATCTTGTACATTTCATCCTCTTATCACCGTTTAATTGCTACTTTATTATCATTTTTCATCTATTCATTCGTGTTCATTTGAGGTGTACCAACCATTTTGAAACCATCGCTTTATTTTGGAAATTTATCATACAACAAATTATAATAATTAGATGTTATAATATTACTGCAATAACAAAAAAATAAACATCTGGAGGGAACACGCATGAAAAAGACCGTTGTTGCATGGTTAACCGCATTCACTCTGCTGGCGGCACCCTTGCTCGTCAGTGGCAACGTCGCGCACGCTGCCGTGAAAGACAGTGACGCTGTCATCCAAAGTTGTGATAAAAGGAAGTTTTTGGATATCGGCTCCTATCTTTATTTGTATGGCGATCAATTCATTGTTCACTTTGGTGAAAGTGATGGCGTGATTGAAACCTGGTTTCAATATTCTTACCCACGGTTGAGGGTTACTGGCTTGAAAGAGGGCGAAGCGGTAATTGAAGCGAATGATGGTGGGGAATGGATCACCTATTGCATCTATGTGTCCGACCGGTAACGATAAAAAGTCAGCAAAGGCGGCCTTCGACAGATAAGGTCGCCTTTGCCGGCTTTTGATGCCATACAACCGTTTACCCTTCCTCCAGGGGGAGCGTCAATTGTTCATAGTCTCCAACCATCGATTCTAAGAAGTTGGAAAAACCCACCCCAACCAACCGAACACCCGCTGTATAATCAAAGGCATCAAGCAACTCTTCCAATACTTTCTCCCAATCGGTGCCAGGCTCAGTTGTCCGCTGTTTGGAGCGCAACGTGAAATCAGCGTATTTGATTTTTAGGGTCAAGGTCTGCGGGGTCACCTTTTCATCGGCAATCTCCCGTTGCACTTCCGCTAACAGCTCTCTAGCTACTTCCGCGACAGCCTCCCGCTCAAACAAATTCTCAGGCAATGTGGTTTCACGACTGTGCGACTTGGGTGCCCGATCCATAACAATTTCTCGGTCATCCTGCCCTCGTGCCCGATAATACAGGGCATGGCCGAATTTGCCAAACATCCGCACCACTTCTTCCAGGGAGAGTCGCCAAAAGTCGGAAATGGTGAAGATCTCTTTTTTTGCTAGCCGTTCCTGAGATTTTTTGCCGATGCCGTGAAGGGCACCGACTGGCAAATCCTTTAGAATCTCTAACGCTTGTTCCGGTCTGATGATTACAAACGCATCCGGTTTTTTTAAATCACTGGCGATTTTGGCCAAGGATTTATTATATGATAACCCCACACTACAGGTTAGCCCGGTCTCTGCCTGAATCCGCCGCTTGATTTCACGGGCGATGGGAACGGCATTGTCATAATGGGAGACATCTAAGTAGACTTCATCCAATCCCACAGTCTCATAGCGGTCACTATAAGCGGCATAGATTCGGCGTACCTCCGCCGACTTCTCACGGTACCGCTCGTACCGCACTGGCAAAAAGATGCCTTGCGGACATTTCTTACGAGCCATCGCCATCGGCATAGCCGAACGTACCCCGTACGCCCGGGCTTCGTAACTGCAAGTGGACACCACTCCCCGTTTCTCCCGGCCACCAACGATCACTGGCTTTCCTCTCAATTCGGGGCGGTCAAGCTGTTCTACACTGGCGAAAAACGCATCGAGATCCATATGCAAAATTTTCTTCACCAGTGAATCACCTTCCATGCAAACATATATTCCTATCTTATTATGGACAGATAAAAGAAGAAATGCAACTTTAGCCGTTGTTGCACTACCCAGCCTACCTTGCTTAAGGTGCAGAGCAATCTTTCTTTCGACAAGGAAAACCGGTTCTACCATGACAAAAAATATCTTGATTTCACGAATAAATTCATATGAAATCAATTTTTTAAAAGGAGATGACATGGAGAGAATGAAGAGGCAAACCAAAAAAATCTTCCTCCTCACTGGTTTAGCTTTAATCGTCGGAAGTTTGCTGGTTGTTCCACCCTCTTTTGCCCAGACCATCCCTCTGCCGCGCACAGAGACCGGCATGACGCAACAACAAAAAAACGAACAAACCTTGGACCGGATGATGCTTCAGCGCGCAGAATCCCTTGTAGGCACTTCCACCGCCGAACCTTATACGGACCCAGTCGAATACAAGGGAGAAGTAAATGAAGGCATCTCGCATGTCTACCACTTTCAGACCGTCACAGAAGGAACGATCAATCTTGACATTAAGACCGGTTTCGACCGCTTGAGCTACTCTATTGCGTCCGTATGCGAAGAGGGACAAGATGATTGTCAGACACGTTTCTATAAAGACGGGGACACGCTACCTGCCGGGAAATATCGGATGTATATTACAGAAGATATTTTGCACGATCAGGACCCCAGTGATGATTTGATCAAAAAACCATATCATTTTGTCATCAGCGGGCTGACATTCGCCGGACGGCCGGATACCACCTTGCCGTTGCTGAACATCACCAGTCCTACTGAACAGCAACCGAGGTTGCCTCTTGGTAGCGCTTCTATCACCTTCACCGGCGAAACGAATGCCACCGAGGCATACGCCCACTATATGGAAGATGGGCAAAAAACCATTTCCGGCAAGTTTTCATTCACGCTTGGTAAGAAGGAAGCGACTTATGGCGGCGTCTACTTTTATGCTTATAATGCTAACGGCAATATGCTGAACATCGATTATCATCCCTTGTTTCCTGAATTTCAGCGAATCGGTGGCAAAGACCGTTATGAAGTGGCTGTCAACAGCAATCTAGCCATGGTGGAAGCATTGCAAGAAAATGTCCATGACGGATTTGATCCCACCGGGCGTACCATCGTTATCTCTAGTGGCACTCAATTTGCTGATGCGCTGGGGGCAGGGGCATACGCTGCCAATAAAGTATATTCCTTCTTTTTAACTCCCTCTACCGGATTAACACAACAAACGATAGACCGCATTCGTCAACTCCAACCGAAGCAAGCGGTCATTGTTGGGGGAACCTCATCCGTATCTACCAATGTTGAAAAACAATTGCGCGATCTCTCCATTGGAGTGAGCCGGATTGACGGCAAAGACCGCTATGAAGTGGCGACTGGTATCGCCGGCAAATTTAATACCTCCGGGGATACCGCCCTCATTGCCAGTGGTCAGGACTTTGCCGATGCTTTGTCGGTCTCAGCAGTGTCGGGACGGCGTAATATGCCCTTGTTGCTGACTACAGCCCAGAGTTTACCAGCCTCGGTGGTCACGTTCTTAAAGAATCATCCCAACTATACCAAGTTCGTGATCGTTGGGGGACCCGGCTCTGTGTCCGACAACGTCGCTTCCCAGCTGGCTACATTCGGAAAAGTGTCGCGAATCGGCGGCAAGGATCGTTACGAAGTGGCCGTCAATGTGGCGAAATACTTCAAATTGGAGCCGCACCACTTTCTGGTCGCGCGGGGAGATGTATTCTCTGACGCATTATCTATTACCCCGCTGGCTGCGTTTGTCTACTACGGCAACGCTTCTCCAATCTTGCTGACCACGACGACCGCATTGCCACCAGTAGTGGAGCAATACCTGAACGAAAATCGCAGCTTCTTGCTCAAAGGCTATGTGGCTGGGGGACAAGCTTCCGTACCATTGGAGATTGAAAACAAAATTAAAGAGATGTTATCGCCTTAGGGTGTGTCTGTAGCACGTTGGCGGATAGAAGCGAGGAAAACGGTTTTTCTATTGCCGGCCACCAGATATGCACTAGAAAAAAAGCCTGCTGAGTTGATCAGCAGGCTTTAAACATAGCACATGACCTTCTTGCTACTTGTGATTTCTACCGAAACGAGATAAGGTAGGTAAGATGACGGGCATGGCTATTTGAGTTGATGTTGGTAGTATAGATATGCTAAAAAGAATTAAGGGATGAAGTGGATATTGGAGATGTACCATATCCTTTAGTGTGCTAAAAAGTCTGTGAACCTCCCGGGATTTTTGCATCATGAACGGTTCACAGATTATTTTGGTTTTTGTTATAATGAAAATGCTTGAAATGACTGAAGTTCACATACGGGTTTTAGTTGTAACCATAGTGGTATTGAAATCACATTCTCTGTCACAGCCAACAGCAAATCTTCTTTGTTTTAGTTGTAACCATAGTGGTATTGAAATCACTATCGTATGTTCTATCTGCTGGTCTTCCAGCGTTTTAGTTGTAACCATAGTGGTATTGAAATATTTTTTAGTGGTTTGGGGGGGTGCGAAATGGCCGGTTTTAGTTGTAACCATAGTGGTATTGAAATGCAAAGTTCTTCGTTGACATCGACAACAATCCAGCAGTTTTAGTTGTAACCATAGTGGTATTGAAATATCGGTCAACGGATTGTCAGAGGTAACGATATATTTGAGTTTTAGTTGTAACTATAGTGGTATTAGACCGCCATGAGTGATGCCTGCTGTGAAATAGATGAGAAAAGCCCGATTTCAAAGAGAAATCGGGCTTTTCCCTAATATTGTCTACTCATGCTTACTTTTTGCTGGGGCTGGCAAAAGAGGAGAATATCCCTAGAGCAAGATATAAATAACAAGTGATCCGATTTTGCGGGAAAGGTCATTCACTTGGAGGAAAGGTTTTCTTCAACATATCCTTTGCCGAGCGCATACCGGTTGCTGATAAATGACGAAGAAGGTGCTCGGCTTGTTTCGGATCAGGGGCAATCCCTTCCCCATTTAAAAGGCGGATGATCCAGTCATACAGGGCATCTGTGTTGCCTTGTGCAATGGCTCGTTCATACCAAAGGCGGCCTTCTTGTTCATTCTGGGGGAGGTATTCCCCATCTAACAAGAGACAACCCAGTTCCCACATCGCCATTGTTTCTCCAGCTTCTGCCGCTTGCCGCAAGAGTTTTTCTCCAGTATCTATATCTTGAGTAATACATGCTTCCCCGCAGACCATTCGCCAGCCCAATTCATACATCGCTTGCGGATTTCCTAACTCCGCCGCTTGCCTTAACCAGCGTTCACCGGCTACTTCCTGAGAATAAGTGCGTGAATCCATCCTTAGGCTACCAACAGTTGCCGCTTCGTTGAGCAAAGCGACGCCGATTTCACACATCAGTTTTTCTGCATGATTTGACAGGTGTATTCGTAGATATGCTTCTACGACTTGCTCCATTTCTTCGTCGGTCAGATTTGTCGCGTTTACTTCGTTATGCATTGCTAAACCTCCCCATTCGGCATGCCAATCAGCACAATCTTCTTTTATTTACCCAGTAGCGAGAAGGGTTAAAAGAGGGGCATGGATCACTTGAAAAAAAGGTACGATATCGTATTAAAATGGAATCAAGTAATTTGTTGATTTCATTGGAGACGCTATATGAATCAGTTATTTATCGCTCTTTCTAAAAAATTGGATGAAACCCCTACTCATTGATCAAGAGATCAATGAAATTTTAAAAAGCTACAGTCAACCCTGACGGCACTCCACATGTTACGCCGATCGGGTCACTCATACTTGATAAAGATGAGCCCAAAGGCTTGTATTTTCAAATTTTTACTTCTCAGATGACACGAAACTTGGAACACAATCATCGAGTCTGTATTCTTGCTATTAACAACAGCAAATGATTTTTGTTACGGTCCATTCTATCCAGAAAATTTGATGCTCCTCCAGGGGTGAGGCTGTCAGGAACCGTTGGAGAAAAACGGATCGCAACAGAGGATGAGATTCAAGCTTTAAAAGAAAGTTTAGGGTTGATGGGGAAATTTTTTAAACCAGGCGCGGGTGGTTTTAACATCAAGTATGTTCGGGAGATTTACTTTGACTCTGTCAAACCCGTTACAATTGGAAAATTGACGGCGCACTTATCATTCGAAAAAGAGAGTCACCGATAACATTCGATTGGTATCAATGACCTATTTACTCAGCTGTGATTTGTTAGGGATAGATCATCGATCGTTTCATCTTTATAGTTAACTGGGAATAAGTAAAAGAAGAACTTATCCTTTTCGTAGGGTTTAAAAGTATTCAAAGATTATTGTCTGGAAAGAAGGAGGTCTGAGATGGAGAAGAAAAAAGCAAGGGTTGGGACACCATGGCATCTTTGGTTCGTCGGAGTATTCTTTGTCTTTCTCAATGCTTGCGGAGTTTATGATTACTTTATGATGCTTGGACACGATTCGGCTTATTACCGAATGAACAATCACGGAGAGGCCGTCGTTGCGTATTTTACGGATTATCCCATTCTGTTTAATGTTTTCTGGGCCGTTAGCATCAGCAGTGGTCTGATTGCATCCATCCTCCTTTTATTTCGCTCTTGTTGGGCGGTTCCGGGGGCGCTGATTTGCTTTGTTTCTTTAATTTGCTTAGATGTTCTGACGTTTGCATTGAGGGATCGTTGGCATGTGTTTGGGCCATGGTCAGCGCTGTTTGACATCGTCATCCTGTTCATGATGTTTGTTCTTTTCTTGTATAGCCGGAAGATGGCCAAAAGAGGCGTGTTAAGATGATGAATAAGTTGTCGAAGCAAAGAGCCGGGTAGTTGATGCCCGGCTCTTTGTCGTCATGTCAATATCTTCGCCATCAAGTATTCATCCACATACGTCCCATTTACCAGCAACGAGTCTTTTTGCAGGCCTTCAATGACAAACCCTTGCTTTTGATAAAGGCGCAATGCCCGTTCATTGTGGGTCATCACGGTGAGGCCAAGTCGGTGGATCTGATGTCCTCGCGCCCATGATTCCGCGTGTTGAAGCAATTTCGCGCCCCACCCCTGTCCGCAACAAGATTGTAAGAGGCCCATAGCGATAATTGCGGCATGCCGGTTGCGGTGCACGTTGCCGCGGCGCAAGCCCAAGTAACCTGAAATGCGCTGTTCGTCGGTCACCACCCACATGCGCTCGGAATTGCTCTCCAATATTTGTTGAAGCCGGATTTCTTGCCGTTGACGGGACGGGTTTCGTTCACCAGGTTCAAACAGCAAAAAGTTTGTTTCGCGGTCCAATTGTTCAAAGAAGGTAAACAGCATGTCAGCGTCGGTGTGTTTGACTGGACGGATATGCAAGATGAATGGATCTCCTTTCGAAATAGGGGTGAAAACGCCACTATCATAACATAAAAAGTGAGGGAGCAAACGATGGTTGTCCATTCGAGCATAAGCATAGTTGAAGCGATAAGATTCATAATATGTGGTATGCGCGCCAAACATGCGTAGCGGGTATCATGCGAAAACGATTGAGTGCGAGGAGCGGAACCGGAGATGCAAGGTCACGTCATTTTTCAGTTGGGCGATTTTCCGCCTTTTCCCGGTGAAACGGATGACACGGGACGGTTTAACCGAGCGATTCGGGCGATGGCCCCAGACGGGACGTTATTTGTTCCCGCCGGTCGGTACGCGGTGAAAGAAATCACGGTGACCAAGTCCATTTCCCTGTGGTTTGCCGAGGGGGCCTGGGTAGAGGCGAGTGATCGGGAGACGGCGTTTTTATTTCGGTTTGCGGGGGAGAAAAGCGCTGACGGCTATCCCTTGCTAAGAGAGGCTAAACGGGGGGATCGTGCGCTTTATCTTCCGCCGTCCGCCGCTCGTGACATAAAGGCGGGGGATGTGATTTGGCTGAGCGATGACAGCGCCCGCCCGTCTGATGGGCAACAAGAGATCAACAGTGAAATGCATGAAGTCGCGGAGGTTGAGTGCCGGGAGCGGGAGTTGTTGGATCATGTGGTGGGGAGCACTGGGGTGCGGGGTTGGAAGAGCTGGAAGGATTCCCCTTCAGGCCCTCATGGCACCGCGGTGATTTGTTCTGAGCCGATCCCGGTTGAAGCCGGGCGATTCTACCGATTAGAAGTGTCCGCTAAGCACGGCATCTCCGATAATGGAGCTTGCGGAAGCTGTTATGTGGAATGGGTAGGGAAGCAGGGGAAAATGATTGCCCGCTCAGATGTGATCTCTTTTTCATACAAGGGTTGGCATGTCCATCAGGGTTGCAATTGGGTTGCCCCCCGCGGAGCAACATGCGCCCGGATTTTCCTCCGGTTGCCATCAGAGCAAGCTGTCCAATCCCGCTCTTTGTCGGTGGAACAGGTTTCGTTTAAAGAAGTGTTTACCAAGCTGACGGTGTGTGATTTCATCCGGCTGCCCAAACGGGTGGCGCGGGTCAATGTGGTGAAGATCACCCCGCTTATGCATTGTCGGATAGTCAATTTTCGTTATCGTTTACAGCAGGGTGCGTCCAAAGGCTTCGGCATATTGGCCCAACAAGTGCGTCACTTTCATGTCAATGGTTTGTACGCCGAACAGGGAGTGGAGTCAGCGATTCAAGTGCGGCGTAGCATGGATGTAACTGTGGAAAATTTTATGATACTGCCTCCGCAACGCCTCGGCTCAGGGCAGGGATATGGCGTCCAGTTTTTCGGTGGCAATCTGGGAGTGGTGGTGCGCAATGGGTATGCTTGCCGCACCAGGCACGCGGTGGACCTGGACAGTACATTTGACGCGGTGGTGGAAGGGGTGACCGATATGGAGGGGCGCGGCGTATCCTTCTTGCTCACCCATAACGGATGGGGAGGGGATATGGTGTTTCGCCATTGTCGGTCGCTTTGTTCCGGCTCGTCGGGATTTGTGGCCGAAACACAAGGAGCAGCCAATCCCTATGACTTGACGCATCCCAACATTCATATCATCGACTGCGCCTGGCAACGGGATGTCAGACCCGGCAATGGACTGTGTTATGGCTTTGGCGTATGGTTAAAAGCGCCGGTGTCGGGCAGGATTGAGCGCTTCACGGCCGAAGCGGGAATGGGCCTGCATGATGTCGAGGGGATGGACAATGCGGCGGTGCGCCTCCTGCCAGTCGGAAATCGATTGCATGTGTGTGATGTGGCGGCGAGAGGCTTGCGTCGTGGACTGGTAATCGCCCATCCGCATGAAACCGATGAAACGGAACCTGATCGATATATTTGCGTGGACCGCATTTCTGTACAGCATTGTCAATCGGCCATTTATGTGAATGGGGGGTGGGGCAAGCGCTTGTACTTGCGTGACCTCACCTTGGATCAGGTTAAAAAGTACGTCATCGAGGGAAATCAGACGGGCGGCTATGAAGCATTTGTGATGGAACGCGTGTCGATCACCAATTCTCCGTCGGCGAAGCTTTTCCAATCTGGCCCCATGCCAAGGTCCGGTTCAGTGGTGCGCGGCTGGATTAGAAGGGTGTGGCGGGATTGGGTGTCCAAAGTTGTAAAGCGTTGAATCCTCTTCAATTTATGGACATAGGGCGATTTACGCGGTTGCTCCCTTTTTATTATTGTGATTAGAGTAAACAAGTTTGCTATGCAAACAAAGTGCTCGATAAAAACTTGACCATTCGATATAATAACAAATGAGAGGTACATAATTATCTACTAAAAGAGGTGGCAGGACCTTGCAAAACTTCGTTTTTCATAATCCGACCAAGTTGATTTTCGGTAAAGATACACTCCCAGCCTTGAAAGAACAGGTGCCCCAATATGGAACCAAGGTGTTGTTGGTTTACGGCGGAGGTAGCATCAAGCGAAATGGCATTTATGACAAGACGATCAGCCTTTTGAAGGAAATCAATGCGGAAGTGTTTGAGCTACCAGGTGTCGAGCCAAATCCTCGATTGTCCACGGTGCACAAAGGGGTAGAAATCTGCAAAAAAGAACAGATTGATTTCTTGTTGGCAGTCGGGGGTGGAAGTGTCATTGATGCCACCAAGGCCATCGCCGTTGGAGCGAAATATGACGGGGACGTTTGGGAAATCATCACCAAACAAGCAGTGCCGTCGGCGGCGTTGCCATTTGGAACGGTGCTCACGTTGGCGGCGACTGGTTCGGAAATGAACAGTGGATCGGTGATCACCAATTGGGAAACGAAAGAAAAGTTGGGTTGGGGTTCTCCGCTGGTGTTCCCGCGTTTCTCTATCTTGGACCCCACCCACACATTTTCGGTACCGCGCGACCAAACGGTCTATGGGATTGTGGATATGATGTCACACGCGTTGGAGCATTATTTCAGCCTGGCGCCCAACGTTCCATATAATGAACGCATGGTTGAGTCGCTGTTAATCACCGTAATGGAAGAAGGAAGCAAGCTGGTAGAGGACTTGGAGAATTACGAGCTACGCGAAACCATCCTCTTTTGCGGCACCATGGCCTTAAATGGCGTATTGTCGCAAGGAATGCCCGGCGACTGGGGTACGCATGGAATTGAGCATGCGGTGTCGGCGGTTTATGACATCCCGCATGGTGGCGGGTTGGCCATTATTTTCCCCAACTGGATTCGTTATAACTTAGATAAGGCATTGCCCAAAATGAAACAGTTGGCGATCCGCGTTTTCCAAGTGAACCCAACGGGCAAAACGGATCGCGAGATTGCGGAGGAGGGTATCAACCGCCTGCGGTCTTACTGGAACAGCATCGGGGCTCCCAGCCGATTGGCGGATTATAACATCGATGACAGCCAATTGGAATTGATGGCTGAAAAAGCGGCTGGGGACGGCACCGTCGGTCTCACCTACCCAGTGGGGAAAACGGACGTGTTGGAAATTTTGAAAATGAGCCTCTGACCGCACAAGGGGATCATCCTCCGGCCATGCCGGGGGGTGATCTTTTTGCTTGCTTAGGGTAAATGGGATGATGAAGGTGAGTTTAGTTCATACCTTTCCAAAGAAAAACCTCCCTGAATCAATCAGAGGAGGTCGATTGTCAATAATCAATTTCTTAATACCATTTTAATCCCAGGTGGTTTATCGCTTCGCCAATATATCGGAAGCACTCTGGATCACCGCAAGTTTGAGTGGCCATCTCTGGATTTTGATATTGTTTTTGAAGCGATTGGAAAATTTTTTTATTCCCACCTGTGAACATTTGGACTAACTCATGCCAACGTTTCGCCAGCGCCAGAACAGTTGGATCAGTTGGAGGAGTTCCTTTGTCCATCTCTGCGCGCACTTTGGCAATCAACTCTGGCCATTCCTTCTCAACGGACTGGATTGTTTCTTCGCCAAACATTTCTCTTCTTTTTTTCAGATATTCCATTTGCTCCTCATTAAAGTGCTTTTCCGTCATCTTCATCGCCTCCAATAATTGGATAAGTTGTTCTACACTTAGCTCTTGTCGACTCGTAAGGGCACGTTCCAAATTGGCCAGTTGTTGATAAAGCTCCTGTTGCCTCCGAATTTGCTCTTCCACTCGTTCTCGATGCATACGAACCAGCTTTAGTGGAATAAGCTTTCCGCTTTCAAGGATTTGTTTGATTTCCTCCAATGAAAAGCCTAGTTGCCGTAGCGATAAAATTTGTTGCAACCGGAGTAAATCTTGATAAGTGTAAAGACGGTGTCCTGTTTCGGTGTATTCAGTGGGCTTCAACAATCCTAACTGATCATAGTACCGCAACGTGCGCACGGTGATGCCTGTTTGTTTGGCCAACTCTCCCACTTTCCAAACTTGTTTTGCCACTTGGGTACGCTCCTTTCGAGTGACTGATTTGAATGTACAACATGACGTAACGTAAGGTTCAAGAGGATTTTGTAAAATGGGCTAAGAAGAGGCAGTAGCTTGTAGAAGAAACTTAGTTGATGTATAGTGCATGTTTTAAATTGTATAATGACACTTTTTTATGGCGTTTATATAAAATTCTTTGGTATAATGCAGTAATAACGCATTTTATCTGCACATTAGATATTGTGGGAAAATTGATTAAAGCATATGAAAAAGGAATATTTGAGTAGAATTAGTTGGTGAAAAATATGCCTATACACGACAAGGTATCACGTATCGTAAAACAAATCCCGCCGTCAGGCATCAGGCGTTTTTTTGACATCGCCAGCCAAAATTCCTCCGTGATCTCGCTGGGGGTGGGAGAGCCTGATTTCAGTACGCCGCCGTCCATAAACAAAGCGGGGATTGAAGCGTTGGAGCAGGGGATGACCCATTATACATCTAACCGGGGATTGCCCGAGTTGATTGCAGAAATTGCTTCTTATTTGTCCAAACGGTTTGCTTTGGATTATCGGCATGATGAGATACTGGTGACCAACGGCTCTAGTGAAGGCATTGACTTGGCGTTGCGGATGCTAATCAATCCAGGGGATGAAGTGCTGGTTGTCGAACCGAGCTATGTGCCTTACGGTCCGATTGTGCGACTGTGCGGAGGGGTGCCCGTGCAAGTGCCAACATCGCTTGAGCATGAATTTAAGCTGACGGTGGAAGATCTGGAGCGAGTAATTACACCTCAGACCAAAGCCTTGATTTTTTGCTACCCCAATAACCCGACGGGCGCCATCATGGATAGGGAAGATTGGGAGCCCATTGCTCGTTTCATTGAAGAGCGTGATCTCATTGTGATTTCCGATGAGATCTATGCCGAATTAACCTATGAGAAAGAACATGTGTCTATCGCTTCTTTTGCCTGCGTCAAAGACCGGGTTATCTTGGTTAGCGGCCTGTCTAAAGCATTTGCGATGACCGGTTGGCGGGTTGGATACGTGGCAGCTTCTGAACCGCTGTTGTCAGAAATGTTGAAGATCCACCAATATACAGCCTTGTGCGCTCCGACGATCAGTCAGATTGCAGCTGTCGAAGCGTTGCAAAACGGCGGGGGGCCATGCCAAGCGATGGTACGGCAATATGACGAGCGAAGGCGGCTAGCGGTGTCCGCGTTTGCGGAAATGGGCCTACCTTGCAATGTGCCTGCCGGAGCCTTTTATGTTTTTCCACGCGTCACTGATTTGGGAATGGATGGACAAGCATTTGCCGAGGCATTGTTGACCGAAGAAGAAGTGGCCGTTGTACCCGGTTGCGCTTTTGGGGAGACGGGGAAGGGGCATATTCGTTGTTCTTATGCCACATCGATTGAGGAGTTAAGGGAAGCTTTTCGACGGATGGCGCGATTTGTGGAGCGGAAGAAACAGGCGTTGCAACCGATGCGCTGAAGCGACGCTCACTGCTTATGACATCGATTGCGGCCAAGCAAGGGGGACGGCTCCCTTGCTTAAACCGCTTGCGATCAGAAGAGGTGGAATGTTTCCGATGATTGAAATTCCACCATTTCCCGCAGCTCTTTTGTGATCGATTCGGTGCCAAGTTCTTTCCGGAACTCATCCATCAGCGGTTCGTAATAGTATAGCAGGAACTGCTCGTATTTCTCATCGATTTCCTCTTCCGTCTCTTCGTCGCGGTTGGGCATGGTATGCGCCATATCATTTAGATAATCCAACACGTCGTTGGAGATGAACAACAAGTATTGGGGAACCACTTCCCCGATCACTTGTGCAAACAGGGAGCGAATTCTTTCCGCGTATTTCGCTTCGCCTGAAAAATCATATGCGAAATACGCCATGTTGAGATTGTGTAGCAGTTGGGCAATTTTTGTGTAGGCCTCCATCTTTTTGTCATAGACACGGCTGTGCACAAAAGAGCGTTGCCCTTGCATATGGGACCGGCGATTGGAGTAGACTGTGATCGCCACGGTGACAAGCGCCACAATGCCGGTGATGATAGCGGCGTTTTCCTCGGCCTGCAAGCCTTTGGTGTTCATCCATACTTTGACTCCAACATAGGCGAGGCAGACCAAAGCGGCGATGCTGAGCAAGACGGCGACGATTTTCCATCCGTCTTTGCGAAGGCGAGTCAAAAATCGGTTCCACAGGTTGCCCATCCGCTTATGGCGTTTCAGCTGCTTGACCAATTTCGCCTTGATGCGTTGCTGTTTGGCGGGGTCCAGCTCATTGTATTTTTCACTTAGCTGTTTATAGCGGATATGTAATAGGCTCACAATTTCACCCCCAGACAAAACCTTATTTTAATCCATGAAAGATAACCTTTCATCTATGTTTTTTGAATTTATACTTATATCATTATGGCGAAAATGTGAAAAACAAATCAATCGTTGCGCTGAATAAATATTCATTTACAGATATAATAATGTTAATATGAATAATAATTATTAGATTCAATTTGATAAATTTTCTTCTGGTCGCTTTGTCCAGGCGATAGGTGGCGTGTTTCATCCTTAAGTTTTTTGAAGTGATCCGCCTAACGGATCACCGCTGAGTGTAGAATAAAAGAAAGGGGGCGTCGGGGAGCGGTTTGGTTCCGATGCCTGCCAGAAGTGTTTCACATCCTATAAAGGAGGCGTTTGTTCATGAGCGTGGTAAAACCTTTCAAAAAAGTGTTGGTGGCCAATCGGGGAGAGATAGCCATCCGCATTTTTCGCGCGTGTACGGAGTTGGGGATTCGCACGGTCGCTGTCTACACTGAACAGGACAAAGTGTCGCTCCACCGTTTCAAAGCGGATGAGGCCTACCTGATTGGGGAAGGCAAGGGGCCGATCGAGGCTTATCTCGATATTGAAGGGATCTTAGAAGTGGCCAAACGCCATCATGTGGATGCGATTCATCCTGGATACGGATTTTTAGCCGAAAATGCTGACTTTTCAAAGAGGTGTGCCGAGGAAGGCATTGTGTTTATCGGGCCGTCGCCTGAACACATCCAAATGTTCGGGGATAAGGTGGATGCCCGGGCGATGGCTATTCAAGCAGGCATCCCCGTCATTCCGGGTACGCCCGAACCCATTCAATCATTGGATGAAGCACGCGAGTTTGCGGAACAGCACGGATTTCCAATCATCCTGAAGGCCGCGGCGGGTGGCGGCGGGCGCGGTATGCGCGTCGTTCGCACCGGTGAAGAACTGGAAGAAGCTTTTGCGCGAGCGCGGTCTGAAGCGAAGTCTGCTTTTGGCAACATGGATGTCTACATTGAAAAATACTTGGAGCAGCCTAAACATGTTGAAGTGCAAATCCTGGCTGACCGATACGGAAACGCCGTTCATCTGTTTGAGCGGGATTGCTCGATTCAACGTCGCCATCAAAAGGTGGTGGAAGTCGCCCCTAGTGTTTCCCTGCCGCCAGAGCTAAGAAACGAGATTTGTGAAGTGGCTTTGCGGCTCATGCGAACGGCTGGTTACTGCAATGCAGGAACGGTTGAATTCCTTGTCACCCCCGATCACCGTTTTTATTTCATCGAAGTGAATCCCCGCGTGCAGGTGGAGCATACGATCACTGAGATGATCACAGGTGTCGACATTGTGCAATCGCAAATTCGGATTGCCGAAGGGTATGCATTGAGCGATCCTGAGATCGGTATACAGGGGCAAGATTCCATCACCACCCGCGGCTTTGCCATCCAATGCCGTGTCACAACGGAAGACCCGTCGAGAAACTTTCTTCCGGAAGCAGGACGGTTGCTTGCCTATCGGTCAGGTGGGGGATTCGGAATTCGATTGGATTCGGGCAACGCTTATCCCGGCGCGGTAATCACTCCGCATTACGATTCGTTGTTGGTGAAGGTGTCCTCTTGGGCGATGACTTATGAGCAAGCGGCGAAGAAAATGCTGAGAACCCTGAAGGAGTTTAGAATCCGGGGTGTGAAAACGAATATTCCGTTTTTGGAAAATGTGGTTCAGCATCCGAACTTCTTAAGCGGCGAATACAATACGTCTTTTATTGATAACACACCAGAATTGTTCGTATTTCCCAAACGGAAAGACCGTGGCACCAAGTTGTTGACTTATATCGGCCAGACGATCGTCAATGGTCATCCTGGGTTGCCGAACGGGAAAAAGCCGACCTTTGCCGCACCACGCATTCCGGCGACATCTGTCGATCAGCCATACCCTGCGGGAACGAAGCAGATTTTGCAGGAAAAAGGCGTGGACGGGCTGCTGGAATGGGTGAAGTCCAGCAAACGGTTGTTGGTGACGGATACGACTTTCCGGGACGCGCATCAATCTTTGTTTGCCACACGCGTGCGAACCCATGATTTGTTGGCCATCGCCGAAGCCACCGGGAAGTTGGGGGCAGATTTGTTTTCGCTGGAAATGTGGGGCGGAGCCACCTTTGACACCAGCATGAGGTTTCTAAATGAAGATCCTTGGGAAAGATTGCACATGTTGCGTGAGCGGATTCCCAACATCCTGTTCCAAATGCTGTTCCGTGGAGCCAACGCGGTGGGTTATACGAATTACCCCGACAATGTCATCCAAGAATTTGTCAAAGTAGCCGCCAAGTCTGGGATCGATGTGTTCCGTATCTTTGACAGCCTCAACTGGTTGGAAGGGATGCGGGTGGCTATTGATGCTGTGCGTGACGCTGGCAAAATCGCCGAGGCGACGATCTGTTACACAGGGGATATCTTAGATCCGAACCGCGACAAATATTCGCTGACGTATTATGTGAATTTGGCTAAGGAGCTGGAGAAAGCTGGTGCCCACATGATCGCCATCAAGGACATGGCCGGGTTGCTGAAGCCTTTCGCGGCGTACAAATTGATTACGGCATTGAAAGAAGAAGTGGGTCTGCCCATTCATCTTCATACCCATGATACGAGCGGCAACCAAATGGCCACCTTGATTAAAGCATATGAAGCGGGTGTCGATATTGTTGACGCTGCACTTAGCTCCATGGCGGGGCTTACTTCCCAGCCCAGTCTGAACGGATTGGTGGCTTCGCTTACGGGGCAGGAGCGGGAAACTGGTTTGGACCTGGCCAGCTTGCAGAAGCTGTCTGATTACTGGGAAGATGTGCGCCCGTATTATGCTGGCTTTGAAAGTGGGATCAAGGCTCCCAGCTCAGAGGTGTACGAGCATGAAATGCCTGGCGGGCAATACTCCAATTTGCATCAGCAGGCGATTGCCGTCGGGTTGGGCGACCGCTGGGAGGAAGTAAAACAAACCTATGCGACGGTCAACCGGATGTTCGGCGATATCGTGAAGGTGACTCCTTCCTCCAAAGTTGTGGGAGATATGGCTTTGTTCATGGTGCAAAACCACTTGACGGAACAAGATGTGTATGAAAAAGGGGAGCGGTTGGACTTTCCAGAGTCGGTGGTCCAATTTTTCCAAGGGTATCTCGGACAGCCGCCGGGGGGATTCCCAAAGACTTTGCAAAAGCTGATCTTGAAAGGTCGGGAACATTTCACTTGCCGTGCGGGGGAACGACTGGAACCAGTGGACTTCGCCAAGGTGCGTACGGAACTTGAAGAAAAGATCGGACGGCCGGTTACAGAATATGATCTGCTGAGCTACATCATGTATCCGAAAGTATTCCTCGATCGGGAGAAGAAAGTGAGTGAATTTGGCGACCTCTCGGTTTTGGACACGCCCACTTTCTTCTACGGCCTGCGTTTGGGTGAGGAAATCAAGGTGGACATTGAACAGGGCAAAACCTTGATTGTAAAACTGATCAATGTAGGTTCGTTGCATTCCGATGGAACGCGAACCATCTACTACGAATTGAACGGCCAACCGCGGGAAGTGACTGTGCGTGACTTGTCAGTACAAGAAGACGCCCAGGCCCACCGCAAAGCTGATCCTGATGTGCCAGGGGAAATCGGCGCGACCATGCCTGGCAAAGTGTTGAAAGTGTTGGTGGAGCCGGGAGATAAAGTGAAAAAAGGAGAATATCTCGTCGTCACGGAAGCGATGAAGATGGAGACGACGGTGCAAGCTCCGTTTGACGGTGAAGTGAAAGCCATTCATGTGAAGGATGGACAAACCATTGAAGCGGGAGATCTGTTGTTAGAATTGGGTTGAGAGATCAAGCGATAAGAACGACTGACGAGACGGTTTTGCCTCAGGTGAGCTGGGGTGAAATCGTCTCGTCTTTTTTGTGGTGCCTAATGGTTACGGATGGGCAAGATTGGACAGGAACAAGTCGTATTCGATCGCCCGTTTTATTCTGCCTTGGTTGCCGATCGTGGTGGTCGCTTTGCACAGTGAATTCCAAATCGCTTCTTCCACCGCTTCCACGGTCATTTCAAACAAACGGGAAATGGCTTCCCCATCCTCAACAAGGTAAGCACACGGCCGGGTCAACCGGTCTGGATAATGGGGGATGCGATGGGCGGTAGAGAAAGCGATGACAATGTCTCCGCTTCCATGAGCGGCGTAAGATCCGGTGCGTGCCAAGCCGAAGGTGGCTCTTTTGGCCATGCGGTACAGTTGCCGCTCATTGACGGGCGCATCGGTGGCGATAACGATCATGATGGACCCGTCGGGTGTTTGGGTGGGAGGGGGTGTGTGATCTGCCACTGCCGTCCGGCCACGCCCGGGCAGTAGCAGATCGCGTTCTTCGCCGAAATTGCTGACAATCAAAGCACCGACCGTATAGATATGTTCAGCGAATGGGGCCACCCTAGAGCTGGTGCCGATCCCGCCTTTGTAGCCCATACAGGACATGCCTGTTCCGGCGCCCACGCAACCCTCCGCCACTGCTCCTGCCGTAGCTGATTGAATCGCTCGATAAGCGTGCTCTGGTCTGACGTGCAATCCTCGAATATCGTTTAGGTACCCGTCATTGCATTCACCCACTAGCACATTGACGGTTCCGGTCGATTCACCGATGTCGCTGTTTTGGTCGAGTAGGTAGCGGAGGGTTCCTTCGGCTACGGCGGGAACGGACAAGGTGTTAGTCAACATGATGGGACTTTCGATGGTACCTAGTTCTTGGAGTTGGATGGAACCAACTGTTTTTCCGAAGCCGTTGATCACGTGCACACTTCCCAGCACTTTTTCTTGAAACAGATTGCCGCCATGCGGCAAGATCGCCGTCACTCCCGTTCTTACTGTTTTTCCCGCTTCCAAATCATATGACAAGGTGTGGTGGCCGACTTTTACCCCGGGCACGTCGGTCAAGCCGTTTAATTCACCAGTGTCAAATCGGCCGATCTTCATGCCCAATTCGCGCAATCTGAGGCGATTTTCCATGAGTTGTACTCCCCCTGTTTCAAAAGATCCCTTGTTTATACCATAACTCATTTTCAATGGAAATTAATTTTCCATCTTGTCTGTTTCGGAAAGACTCGTTCGCGGGAAAGAAGGAGGTGGTGCCGGACGATCTCGCCTACTGGGACAGAATAGTCATTTTGCTTGCATGCGTGAAGCAGGTAAGCGTTGAAGTACGAAGAAAGGGATTATGACATGAAAAAAGCTTGGTCCAAGAGCTGTCCAAGTTGGCGCAGAAAATCGAGGGTTTGCAACAGTGAACAAAAGCTCTTTCACCCACCTCTGGGAGGGGAAAGGGCATTTTGCTTTGTCAAAAGCAGGGATGTTCTTTTCTTTATCAATCTCTGGGTTGCTGTGAGCATCAATTGGCCGGACGATGCATGGTTGACGTAAGGTTGTCCCCAGGGAACACAGTGTGAGGAACGGAGAGAAACTGGGCACGTTGCCGACAGCATGATGCAAGTGAATGGGACTAATGAAGGGGGGCTACATGAGCGGGAGGGATATCCCGCTCATGTATTGCCAGGAAAGCATTGAGGATAAAGGGGGAATGAGATACCCCAAGCCATGGGGTATCTCTTCAAGAATTGGGAAAAGATAGGTCGATGTTGCCGAATGGGCTGTAGCGCATGACCGTAGAGGCATGTTCCCCAGCCCATTCGGTGAACTTAATTATTGTACATAAAAAAGTTGTAGAAAGTATGACGTATAAATGCGAAATTGTTACAAAAGTTATAAATTCGCTTCAAAATGGGCAATGATGGTGGAAACATATAATTCCAACGCGGTTCGAATGATTTCCAATGTGTGCTTATAAACGGCTATGTGTAGTGTGTTTTTGGTTGGCACCCCTTTTGCATGTTTGATGGTAAAGACAGCAGAAAGGGGATAGGGAAATGAGCCATTCACAACCAAAAAGAGATTTCGGGTTTGCTACCAAGGCGATTCATGATACCGCCCATCAAAGATTCACCGGAGGGCCTCTCGTTCCACCGATCTATCAAACATCGACCTTTGTGTTTCCTACGGCGGAGGAGGGGGCGGAACGATTTGCTGGTGAAGCGTCGGGATACATTTACTCCCGGTTGGGGAATCCGACGGTTTCCGCTTTGGAAGAGAAGATCGCATCCTTGGAAAAGGCGGAGATGGCCTTGGCGTTTTCATCGGGCATGGCGGCGGTGTCAGCGGTGTTGATGGCTTTGGTGAAAACAGGTGATCATATATTGTGCTCCAAAGGGATGTATGGATGTACATTTAGTTTGTTGAATTGGTTGCAAAACCGGTTTGGCGTCGAGCATTCCCTTTCCACCATGAGCGATGAAGAAATGTTGCGTCAAGCGATTAAGCCTAACACCAAGCTGATTTATGTAGAAACGCCAGTCAATCCTACAATGGAGTTGATTGATCTGGAGATGGTCGGGCGAGTGGGCAAGGAGTTAGGTATTATCACCATTGTGGACAACACCTTCATGTCCCCTTATTTGCAAAGGCCGATCGAATGGGGTTGTGATCTGGTTATCCATAGTGCGACCAAATATATCGGCGGCCATGGGGATGTGATCGCTGGATTGGTCGCGGGTCCGCGTTCGTTGCTGGAGGAGGTGCTAAAGACCACGCAAAAGGATTTTGGCGGAGTTCTCGGGCCGATGGATGCGTTTTTGCTCCTTCGCGGATTGAAGACGCTGGCGGTGAGAATGGAAGCACACACGAAAAACGCACAGGCGGTGGCAAAGTTTTTAACGTCGCACCCCCAGGTGGAGCGCGTTCGCTATCCCGGATTGCCTGAATTTCCTCAGCATGCGTTGGCCCAAAAGCAGATGGACGGCTTCGGCGGAGTGGTCAGTTTTGAATTAAAGGGCGGGCATGAAGCTGCGACGCGAATGCTTAATCATGTGTCGCTGTGCCGATTGGCGGTTAGTTTAGGGGATGTCGACTCACTGATCCAACATCCGGCTTCCATGACGCACGCCATTGTCCCACGGGAAGAGCGTCTTAACATGGGGATTACGGATGGCCTCATTCGGTTGTCAGTCGGTATTGAGGAGGTGCAGGATATCATCTGCGATCTTGAGAATGCGCTTTCATTTGTGTGATATGGACGCGGAGACTCTGTTAAGATAAAAGAAAACACCGAAAAAGGGTGGCTGACATGGAAACGACGACGTTTGAGATCGAGACGGAAAACCGGGTCGGAATCACTCATGATGTAATCGGGTGTTTTCTTTGTTCTAACATCAATATCATGCGAATGGAAGTGAAGCCGCATTACATCTATATCAAAATCAAATCGTTAGAGCAAAGGTTGCACAGTCGGCTCATCTCTTCTATTGGGGAGATCTCCGGTGTGCGGCGCATCGACGTGATTCCTTTCTTGCCTTCAGAAGGCAGGGAAGATCAGATGAACACGATCCTGGGAACAGTTTCTGAAGGGATGATCCTGTTGGATCAAGCGTTGCGCGTTCAAGCTGTCAATCGGGCGGCGCGCGGCATGTTGCCGATTCCATGGGATCAGTTGAAAGGCAGGCCACTCGCAGATCTGTGGGGGAGGCATATTGCCGATTGTAGCCAGTGCTTGGAAAGCGGGATCGAGGTATTGAACAAGGCAGTGACGATTCGAAGGAAGACTGGGGAAACGGCGCACATGGTGGCCAGCTACTACCCGATCCGCTCGGAAACGGCTAATCGCAACCAGGGGATCGTGATTGTGATCAGGGACATGAAACAGATCAGCGATTTGATTCAATCAGTCAAAAGTACTGGCATGGTTCAATTTGCAGACATTGTACATCGTAGTGAAGAAATGGCCCGTTGCATTGCCCTCGCTAAACGCGTCGCCCGGTGCGACGCAACCATTTTCTTGTACGGGGAGAGCGGGACGGGCAAAGAGTTGTTTGCGCGGGCCATTCATTACGAGAGTTTGCATGCCGACGGGCCATTCGTTCCTGTCAATTGCGCGGCTATTCCCGAGGCGCTGTTGGAAAGCGAATTATTCGGTTATGAAGCGGGTGCTTTCACTGGTGCGGCCAAAGGCGGAAAAAAGGGCTTGTTTGAAATGGCCCAAGGGGGAACCCTGTTTTTGGATGAAGTGGCCGAATTGCCCCTCCATTTGCAGGCGAAATTGTTGCATGCGGTGGAAGAGAGGGCAGTGCGGCGGGTAGGCGGCGATAAGCGCATCCCGATTGATCTCCGCATCATTGCAGCAACCAACCGGGATTTGTCAGCGATGGTCGCGCAAGGCCGGTTTCGGGGTGATTTGTATTACCGCTTGCATGTGATACCGATCCAGCTTCCCCCCTTGCGGGAACGAAAAAGCGACATTCCGTTGCTGGCGTCCCATTTTGTGGGAAAATTCCGTCGATTAGCTGGCCGCCCGCCGTTGTCTTTGTCTTCCCAAGCCATGCATATGTTGCTGACCCATGATTGGCCCGGCAATGTCCGCGAATTGCGCAATGTGATCGAGCGAAGTGTCTATCTCTGCCTTGAAGAGGAAAAGGAGCTAAAAAAGGTTCATATTGAAAATAAAGCAACCAGCAAAGGGACGACAAATGCCGTTGGTCTAAAGGAACGGATGGAAGCATATGAGAGGGAAATCGTGGCCGAGGCGCTCAAACGATGCCAGAGCGTCCGTCAAGCCGCTCGTGAATTGGGGATCAGCCACACCGCGCTGTTGAGAAAGGTGAGGAAGTATGGTCAAAGCTGAACTGGATCAAGGGTGCAATCATTGTTTCTGCCACAAGAAAAATTTGCGTCTTTGGGATGATTGAGCGTACAATGCACCTGATGTCTATTCAGTGGAGGGGTCGCCATGGATGTTTCAAAACAGGACTTATATGATCTCATTGACCGACTTGATCCGCGGGAATGGAAAGCGGCGCATGCTTTCCTTTTGAATTTGGTGCAAACAGCGAGTCAGGATGCGTCTCAATCACAGAAAAGGCGATTTTATGCCGAGATTGAAAAGAAAGAAGCGGTGGTTCGTCCCATTTCTGAAAGGGAAATGGAACAAATGAGCGGTTTGTTGGAACAGTTGACGCTAAGCGAGTTGCAAGCCGAATTGGCTGTTCCCGTAACTTGGAATGGGCCGATCGACTGCCACGTGATGATCAGCGCCGCGATCGTACCTTTTTTGCGGGAGCAATCCCCTTCGGAACAGCGCACCATCATGGAAACGATGGCAGAGCTCCAGTGCTTCCCACCGCGGTTGGAGATGCGGCGCTTATTTGAGTTGGAAGGGAATCTTCAGTTAAACATGGGCTTGTATCGATCGATTTGTTACATTGATCATGAAAATGATGCCATTGTGGTGTTCACACTTGATTATGATGGATAGACTGATCGCTGTCACCAAGTTATTCGCAGTGGCTGTGATTAGCCGCTACGAACGGATGGGGGTAGCCCCGCACCTTCTGCCTGAATTGAAATAAATAGGACGGTATTGTAGTATTTGATTGGAGGTGGATCGCATGAGAAGGATTTTATCCGTTGTGATGGCCGGTTCTGTGGCGATGTTTGTAGCTGCCTGTTCGAATGGCAAGACGGTGGCTGATCAACAAGCTCAGAAAGAAGAAAAATCCTTGTCCAACCAGTCAGAAGCACCGTATGTGGCACCTGATCCGGATGATTTATATAAGGTGGCGCCTGCCGAAGATTTGTACCAGCCACCGAAAATGTACATACCGGCACCACCCTATACGCCACCTAAGATGGCACCAGCCAATTTCAAATATGTTCCGCCGGAAATGATCCATCCTGACATGGAGATCAAAACGACCGACAAGCATGTGGTGATTGAACTGCCAGAACACATTTTGTTTGATACCGACTCTGCCGTCTTGCGCAAAGAGGCTTATCCGGCGCTGGCTCAAATCGCCAAATCCCTTTCCAAAACGGAAAATGCTCACTTCCAGATTCATGGGCATACCGATCACCGGGGCTCCCATGAGCATAATCTGCAATTGTCGCAAGAGCGGGCCGACGCGGTGAAAAAGGCGTTGGTGGAAAAGTTCAGCGTAAACGAAGCGCTGCTGTCAACGAAAGGGTGGGGAGAAACCAAACCACTTGTGGCTAACGATTCTCCCGAAAACATGCAGAAAAATCGCCGGGTAGAAGTAATCGTGGTTCCCAGTGGCTGATATCGCATGCACGGTCTGAAACAGATCGTGCATTTATACTGACAAGATATTGTATGACAAAGGGATATCATCGAGGGTTTTAACATGCTTTGCTGGAATGCCGGCTATATCTATACCATTGCCGATAGGTTTATCAAATTGCAGGGATGCCCGTCAAAACGCCTTAAAGCGTCGTACAGAAGGGCATAGTGAAAAAGAAGATTTCTGCCGGCCATCCGTTAGCAAACGGTTGGCTTTTCTTGTAGTTCAATCATTTCAAGCCGGCTAAGGGGACGTCAGCGCCTGGGTTTTGCTCAGGCCATGCAAGCTTGTCCAATGTGTGTTAAATTGGTTAAGTAAGCCGGATTCGGCATACAGATTATTCCAATTAGAAAGGGAGAATCATGAAGAAAAAAATTGCCAATGTGTTTTTCATTTCCATCGTATTGTCTGTTCTGTTTATTGCGTGGGGTGTTATAGCACCCAAAAGTCTTGCCAGTGTTACCTCTATGATCCAAACGTTTCTCCAAGACCGTTTTGGATGGTTTTACCTCTTTTCCGCCACCGGATTCCTCATTTTTTCCCTCTATTTGATTTTTAGCCCGTATGGCAAAATCAAGCTGGGCAAAGACGATGATAAGCCTGAGTACAGTCGAATCAGCTGGTTTGCCATGCTGTTTAGCGCCGGTATGGGAATTGGGCTTGTGTTTTGGGGAGTGGCTGAACCGCTTTCCCATTACCACGTACCGCTTGTAGGTGAAGGACAAACGCCAGATGCCGCACGTATGGCCATGCGTTACTCTTTCTTCCATTGGGGCCTTCACCCTTGGGGAACTTATAGTGTGTTGGCCTTGGCGTTGGCTTACTTTAATTTCCGAAAAAAAACCCCCGGACTTATCAGTCACATTTTTTATCCTTTGTTGAAAGAAAAAGTGAACGGCCCGATCGGCAAAATGATCGATGTGATTGCCGTTTTTGCCACCGTGTTTGGCGTCGCGACGTCATTGGGCTTTGGCGCCGCCCAAATCGGTGGGGGGATTTCATATATCACTTCCATTGACAACAATTTCACCACCCAACTGATTATCATCGTCGTGGTGACGTGTTTGTTTTTGTTGTCCGCGGTTTCAGGTTTGAGCAAAGGCATTCAATATTTGAGCAATCTCAATATCTTGTTGGCATTGTTGCTGCTTTTGTTCCTTTTATTCGCAGGGCCTACAAAGTTTCTTATGAATTTGTTGATCAGCACCATTGGCGGGTATCTGCAGAACCTTCCCACGATGAGCTTCTACATGGCTCCGTTCCAACCCGAAGCGAATGATTGGGTTCAGAATTGGACCGTTTTTTATTGGGCGTGGTGGATCGCTTGGGCTCCGTTTGTCGGCACGTTTATCGCCCGTGTTTCCAAAGGGAGAACGGTGAGGGAGTTCATTATCGGCGTTCTTCTGGTACCGACCACTTTTTGCGCTATTTGGTTCGCCGTATTTGGCGGAGCGGGCTTACATCTGGACATTAACCAAGGGCTTCCCTTATTTGAGACGATGAATGACAAAGGCACGGAAGTGGTGTTGTTTAACGTGTTACAACAATATCCGCTTGGACAAGTGATGACAGTGTTGGCCGTCTTGTTGATCGCCACCTTTTTCATCACTTCGGCGGATTCAGCCACGTTTGTGTTAGGAATGCAGACAACAAACGGGTCTTTAAATCCACCGAATCGCGTTAAGTATATCTGGGGCTTTATCATTTCCGCGTCGGCCGCGGTGTTGCTTTATTCAGGTGGATTGGAGGCGTTGCAGACAACTTCCATCATTGCCTCCTTCCCTTTCATCTTCATTTTGTTCGGAGTGATTGTTTCACTGATGAAGTCATTCCAGCAAGAACGTTCTGCCGTTGTGAAAGTTAAATATACGGATCAACTGGAGGCGTCCGCCAAAAACGCCCAATCGTGAACGGCGGATGTATGAAGCGGATGTTTTCGGTGCATAGTAATACTGAAAAGATCAAATCTGGATTTTTAGGAGGAGCCTGTCACCGATGGGCTCCTTTTGTCTTTTCCAGTCCCACGGTCATAAGCCAAAGGCAAGAAAGGGGTAGGGAAGATGCAAACAAGTAATCAGCCGGCGATCCAGAAAATGATTTGTGATGCGTACAGTGAAGGACAACGTCGGTTATTTGGAGCCGTGCGCACGGATGTGGAAGCTGTATTGCACCAAGATAAGATTTTCATTCTTGCTGGGAATGCTGCAACCATGAAGGATGCTTACCCGCGCATGTCCATTCGTGGGAGACGGATCGATTCGGTCTTGCAGGAAATGAAACAGAGGGAATATCATAACGATATGCGTTCCATGCTTGCCGAGATCACCGGCCATGCCGTCTTATCTGGACAGTCGAATATTTTTATCGACAATGGACTGACATTGGATATTTATTGCATGGATAAAACGGTGCATGATATTCCATAAAATTGGGGTGTACCACGGGCGTTATCGCTATTTTTCATTGCGCTCGTCAATTTCTTTACAATTCTTGAGTGTTTTTATATAATGGTATACAAATGAATATGCGGAACATGATTTAGGAGGAGACTGCCACTTGGCGGTCTCCTTTTGTCATGTTCGCTTTTTTGCTATAAAGTGATAAAGTACCGCGAATTGCAGTTGTTTATATACACATTTCATGTGGATATAAATAAATAAAAATTGAGGAGGTACGATATGGAACAACAAGCTATTTTAGCCATAGGCATTTTTTTGGTGATTTATGCCTTAATTATTTCTGAAAAAATTCATCGCACCATTGTCGCCATGATTGGCGGAGGACTGATGGTGGCGTTAGGGATCATCGATCAAGAAACTGCCATCCATCACATCGATTTTAATACGCTAGGGTTGCTCATCGGCATGATGATCATTGTCAGCGTCACCGCTGAGACGGGATTGTTCAAGTATATTTCAGTGGTGGCGGCTAAGCGGGCTAAAGGAGAACCCGTTCGGATATTAATTTCGTTGGCACTGATCACGGCCCTGGGGTCGGCCTTTTTGGATAATGTTACGACCGTTCTCCTCATGGTGCCTGTCACGTTTAGTATCACCCGTCAATTACGGGTTTCCCCTGTGCCGTTTTTGATCACCCAGATCATCTCTTCCAATGTGGGGGGAACGGCGACGCTGATCGGTGATCCGCCCAACATTATGATCGGTAGCGCGGTGAAAGAGTTGACGTTTATGGCCTTTATCGAGAACTTAACTCCGATCACCATTATCATCATGGCCGTTTATGTACCGATTTTTGTGTTAATATATCGGAAGCAGATTCAAACCACGCCCGAACTGAAAGAAAGCATTATGAAACTGGATGAAAAAGAAGTTATTACCGATCATAAGCTACTCCGCAAATGTTTGATTGTTTTGGGGCTGACGATCCTGGGCTTTTTCATGCACCAGTTGTTACATCTGGAGTCAGCCACCGTCGCTCTCGGCGGCGCGTTCCTGTTGCTGTTGTTGACGGGTGAGCACACAATGGAAGAAGCGTTCACAAAAGTGGAATGGATGACGATTTTCTTTTTCATCGGTTTGTTTGTCCTCGTGTCGGGCTTGATTGAAACAGGAGTCATCGCCCAATTGGCGGAGTACGCGATTGAACTGACGAAGGGCGATGTGGTGGTGACATCGATGTTGATCCTGTGGCTCAGCGCGTTCGCGTCCGCTTTTCTTGACAACATTCCGTTTGTGGCCACGATGATTCCTATGATTCAAGAGATGGGGCAAATGGGGGTTAGTAATTTGGAGCCGTTGTGGTGGAGTTTGGCGCTGGGTGCCTGCCTCGGCGGCAATGGTACTTTGATTGGGGCGAGTGCGAATCTGATTGTTGCCGGCATGTCAGGCAAAGAAGGATATCCGATCACTTTCATCAAGTACTTGAAGGTTGGCTTTCCCCTGATGTTGTTGTCCATGGTCTTGGCCAGCGTCTATGTCTATTTCCGTTATTTGGTGTAAAGGAGAGAGATCATGCTGCGATACGAATATGACAACCAGAAATTGAACATGCAGGAGAAAGCGAATGGTAACGATGTTGAATTTGACATCCGTTGCTTGGATGGGGCGCTCGTAGAAGCGATCAAGCGGGTGCAAGAGCTGTTTGAGGATAATGATGTGCATACGGATGTGCTGTTTTACGCATACCCCAACCATGAATATCGGGTAATTGTGCGCCAAGATTATTATGTGGACTTTATCTTGGCCCTGATGAAACACCGGGTGTTGCAACGCGTGGAATGGACGACATAGGCTAAAGGCTAACCACCTGCAGCCGGAATAAAACAAGAAGCCTCCTTTTGTAAGCTGAAAGGAGGCTTCTTTCTATATATGGTTATGCTACTTGCTCTTCTTTGTCTTTTTCTCCTTTGGCGACAACGATTGCTACGCACACATCTCCAGTGATGTTGGTTGCCGTCCTGCTCATATCGAGCAAGCGGTCTACCCCCAACACAATCGCGATACCCTCCACCGGCAGGCCAACCGATTGCAATACCATGGTCAGCATGATCAAACCGGCTCCGGGGACGGCGGCTGTGCCGATGGAAGCCAATGTGGCCGTCAGGATGATGACCAATTGCTCTTCCAATCCCAGCGGGATGCCATACAGTTGCGCGATGAACAGCGCAGCCACCCCTTGCATGATGGCGGTGCCGTCCATATTGATGGTGGCCCCCAGAGGCAAGACGAAACTGCTGATTGATTTGGGGATGTGAAAGTCTTTTTCAGCTACGTCCATGGTGACTGGCAAAGTGGCCGCACTGCTGCTGGTGGTGAAAGCTACCTCTATTGCCCGCCCCATTTTCTTGAAAAACTGTATCGGGTTGTATTTGGCGAACAAGCTTAGCAACGCACTGTAAGTGATTCCCATGTGAACGATCAATGCCAGGATCAAGGTGATCATGTACCACGCCATCGAGCCGATCAAGTCAATGCCAGCTTGCCCAATCGCCCGCGCCATTAACGCGAAAGCGGCATACGGCGCACAAGCCATGATGATGGTCACCAATCTCAGCATGATCTCATTGCCTTGATCGATAAACTGCCGCACTTGATCCACTTTGTTTCCCAACAAAGCCATGCCGATACCAAACAGCAACGCGAAGAAAATAATTTGCAACATGTCTGCATTGGCCATCGCCGACACCGGATTTTCGGGAATGATGTTCAACAGGGTGTCTTTCATGCTTGGAGCCGTTTCAATCTTCGGCTTTTCAGCCGGTTTCTCAATACTCGTACCCACACCGGGCTCGATGAGGTTAGCCAATATCAAGGCGAAGGTAATCGCAATCGCGGTAGTGAGAATATAAAGGACGATGGTCTTTATGCCGATCCGTCCCAATTTCTTGGGATCGGCAATGCCCGCGGCCCCTGCTACCAAGGAGAAGAAAACCAAGGGGACTACAACCATTTTGATCGCTTTAATAAACAAGACACTGATTGGGTCAAATAAATAATTGTTCAATAGTTTGAATAGTTCAGGTAAAAATAAGTTTAGGATGACACCGACGATAAGGCCAAGAATGATGCCGATTAATATTTTGGTTGTCAGTGAGAGTTTTTTCATAAATCCACACCTTTCATCTTTGCTTTACGTTTTGTGTTGGGAAAATGGCATAATTCATTATATTGTAAATATCAAGTTTATTATAACATTTCAATATGGCGATGTGCATAATGGTATTTGACGGGTGATGGGCGGCATATGCAAAATTTCAGTGCGTATGATACGATTGTTGTGAAACTTTGGCGGGGCGTAATCGATAGAGTGGAAGGGTGGTATTTCTAGCAGAAATGCCACCTTCTTTTTTGAAAATGTATGCTGAAGTGGCAGAGGGGGGAGCCCATTGGAGAACATACGCGTGCTGATCGCCGATGATGATAAAGAGATCAGGGACTTGTTGAAAAAATATTTGCAGCGGGAGTTGTATGAAGTCGACACCGCTATCAATGGAGAGGAGGTGCTTCGCTTGTTTTCGCACAAGAAGTACAACCTCATCATTTTGGATCTGATGATGCCGAAGGTGGATGGGATGGAAGTGTGTAGAAAATTGAGGGACAAAAGTAATGTGCCGATTCTGATGCTGACGGCCAAAGATGATGAAGTAGATAAGATCGTCGGCTTGAGCATTGGGGCAGACGATTATATCACCAAACCATTCAGCATTAATGAAGTCGTCGCTAGGGTCAAGGCGCTCTTAAGAAGATTTTTGGTGCTTGGCAGTGAGGATCGTTCTTGTGTAAACGAAGTGCTTAAATACAGAGGGCTCACAGTGGACTTAAAAACGTACACCGTCACCCGTGATGGGTGTGAAGTAGCGTTGACCGCAAAAGAGTTTCAATTGCTCAAGTTTTTCGTTACCCATCCGGGCCAGGTGTTCACCAAAACGCAATTGTTTCGCAATGTTTGGGACAACAACTACATGGAAGATGATAATACGGTGATGGTGCATATCAGAAAGCTGAGAAAGAAAATTGAAGCAGATCCTTCCAATCCGCAGTTCATTCAGACGGTATGGGGCATTGGCTATAAGTTTGTGGGTGAAAAAGATGAATCATAATAAGGGCGTTTGGTTGGTCGCCTTGCAATTTATGGCTATTACTGGGCTTGTATTTGCAGATGTGTCCGCCTATGCCCCAGATCAGGTTAGGTGGATCTCATATCTCGTTTTATTCTTCGTCGCGGTGCTTCTGCTACGCGAACGATTCCGTTATGCCGCCCGATTGCAAGCAATGGTCGCGACGCTTAGGATGGCTCTTGATGGCAACTTAAAAAGCAGGTTGTTCACGAATGGGGATCGCCTGATGGATGAATTCGTTTTCACGGCGAATGAAATGATTGAGCGATTAGAGCAAGTGCACATCCAGGCGATCCGGTCACAGATGGCTCGAAAAAGCCTTTTGTCCAGCATTTCCCACGATATCCGTACTCCCCTCACATCCATTATCGGCTATGTGGACGCGCTAAAGGACGGAATCGCGGTCTCGGAGGAAGAAAAACAAGCATATACACAGATTGTTTCCGACAAGGCGAAGAAACTGAAAGACATGATCGACGAAATATTCACGATGGCCAAGTTGGACGCCGATGAGATGCCGATGAAGCCAGAGCGGTTTGATTTGGCCGAACTGATCAGAGAAACGTTGATTGGTTTTTTGCCCATTTTCAAACAGCAGGACATAACGATTCAAGTGGATATCCCGGATCGGCAATGCATGATTTTGGCGGATCGGCTCAGTGTGGTGCGGATCATAACTAATATCATAAAGAATACTGTCAATTACGGAGCAGAAGGAAAAGTGTTGGGAGTGGAATTGTCAGAAACGGATGGTGAGTTTCAGGCGCTCATTTGGGACAGAGGCCCAGGCATCGCCGAAGAAGAGATGCAGAATGTGTTTGAACGGATGTACCGTGGTGACCAGTCCCGAAATCCTCTGCGCGGAGGAAGCGGGCTGGGGTTGGCCATCGCCAAATCGTTAGTTGAAAAAAACCACGGGAACATTTGGGTACAAAGCGTTCCGTGGGAACGGACCGTATTTGGCATTTCGTTTCCTAAACACATAGTTAAGAATGATTTAAGAAACAGATAAGACACAATTAAATCCTTGATTCCATAATAGGGACGGTACGTTGATGGAAAGAAGGTGTCAAATTGAGTGCAGTGATTAGAACGAGGAATCTTACGAAAATGTATGGCAACCAAAAATCCGTCGTCAACTTGAACATGACCGTCAATCAAGGAGAGATTTATGGATTTCTGGGGCGAAACGGCGCGGGTAAAACAACGACGATTCGCATGTTGTTGGGATTGATCAAACCGACCTATGGCGAGGTTGAAATATTCGGCGAAAATCTGTGGGATAATCAGGTGGCCATTTTGCGTAGAATCGGGTCGATTGTGGAAGTGCCGGGCTTTTATGAGAACCTCACGGCAAGAGAGAATTTGCTCATTAACGCCAAAATCATCGGCATACACAAGAAGCAAGCCATTGATGAGGTGTTGGAGCTTGTGGGGTTGCATAAAGAAGCGAAAAAGTTGGTGGGAAAATATTCGCTGGGTATGAAGCAACGCCTGGGAATCGCCAGAGCTTTGCTCCATTATCCGGAACTTTTGATTTTGGATGAGCCGACTAATGGGCTAGATCCGATCGGTATCAAGGAGATGCGCAGGCTCATCAACAGTTTGGCGAGAGAACGAAATATCACCATTCTCATCTCCAGCCACATTTTATCGGAGATCGAGCAGTTGGTGGACCGCATGGGCTTTATTCATGAAGGAAAGTTGTTGGAAGAAGTGACGATTGCCCAGCTTCGGAAAAGAAACCGCAAATACATGGAATTTCAGGTGTCTAATGATAATAAAGCGGCCATGTTGTTGGAGAAGCACTTTGAAGGAATCGATTATGAGGTTTATGAGGATGGGATCATCCGCGTTTATTCCCATCTTGGGCAACAGAGTCGAATGAATCGTTTGTTTGTGCTCAACGACATGGATGTGATCAAGATGGTGGAGAGTGAAGACCGATTGGAAGATTACTTCACGAAGTTGGTAGGGGGTGGGGCAATTGGCTAATCTTTTGTACACCGAGTTTTTGAAGCTCAAGCGCTCCAAGATGTTCATACTTAGCGTGATCGGCTCGGCCGTTGCTCCGCTCATGGTGGCGGCGGCGATGTACATTCAGATGAAAACGGAGTTGCCCACGATCATTGCGGAGTTTGATGTGCTGTTCCTCAATACGAGCATCTACGCGATCTTGTTGATCAGTCCTCCGTTGAATGGAGTGATCACCGCCTATCTTTACAGTCGGGAATACACCGAAGATACCTTGAAAAATCTGTTGACTATTCCGGTTTCGCGTGTAGGTTTGCTGCTTAGCAAATGGGTGCTTCTGTTTTTCTGGATCATGCTGTTGACCCTGGAAACTTGGGTTCTTGCCTTGTTGTTCGGCTCATTGGGGCAGTTTACGGGGTTGAGTGAAGCGATGGTCAGTCAAACTTTCAGCCAATTTGCAGTGGCAGGGATGCTATCGTTCTTGCTGACCACCCCGATTGTGTTGATCACGCTGGTGTTCAAGAATTTCGTGCCCTCCATCATTGTTACCATCGCCATCACCTTGGTCAATGTCATGCTGGCAACTTCCGAGCATCGGGGATTGTTCCCATGGGTAGCCGCACTAGATATCGCTAATGGAACGCTCGACCCCAAATATCCGCCAGAGGTTTCCTATATCGGCATCGCAGTCACTTGCTTGTTGGGTTGGATCGCCTCCATCGCTTACTTCAATAAAGCAGACGTTCATTAAAACGCCCAGACCAATCATGGTCTGGGCGTTGTTTACTACCCCGATCAATGTGAGGCCAAAAATTGTTTTCCATATTCGCCATGATCATGGATGGCGGGATGTTCCGCTTGAATCGTCAAATGTTCGATGCCGTACGTCTCCTTGAGGAGATGGTTGATGGTCCGGATGGTACGCAGGGGATCTGCATCTTCACGAACAAACACATGCGCCGACAGCGAGTAGTGGTCAGTGGATATCGCCCATAAGTGCATTTCATGGACATCGACCACTCCCGGCGCCGACTGGATGTCGTTGCGGATCGCCTCAAGGTCGAATGTGGTGGGAACCGACTCCATCAGGATCAGATAAGATTCTCGAATAATCTTTGCTCCGCCATAGAAGATGATGCCACCGATCATCATGCTAACCAACGGATCAAACAGGGTGTATCCAGTTATGAAGATAAGCAGAGAGGAAACAATGATGCCGACTGAGCTGAGCAAGTCGCCGAAAAAATGCCATAAGGCGCTTTTAATATTCAAATTTTCTTCTTTCTTGGATTGGCGCATCAAAACAACGGTCAACACCAAATTCACCAGTAAGCCCACGATAGCGACCCCCAACATCAGTCGCAGGTTGATTGCTTGCGGCCGGATCAAGCGAAGGATGCCTTCGATGAAAATGCCGACCGATATGGCGGCGAGTGCTAATCCATTCAAGAAAGAAGCGATGATTTCAAAGCGAAGGAAGCCAAAAGTGTATTTGTGATCTGGTTTGCGTGCAGCCAGGTAGACAGCGGTCAAACTTAATCCCAAAGCGATCACATCCGAAACCATATGCGCTGAATCCGACAAGAGAGCGAGAGAGTTTGACAGCAATCCGCCGAGGATTTCTACAATGGTGAAAAACAATGTCAAACACAGGGTGATCCATAAGGCGGTTTTAGAAGTCGGCTGCTGTTTGACGTGATTGAGATGATGATAATCATGGGATTTAATGATGTTCGCCCTCCTTTTTTTATAATGATTATCATTAGATAATTATTATAATTATATGCCAGCTGGTTATGAATAGCAATCTCCCTCAAGAATTTCTTCTGGGGCTTAGAGAAAGCAGAGTATTTGGAAGCTTCACCTGCGGCCATTGTTTAAGGTGTCGTTCCCTTTTTTTATTTTTAGTTTTTTGATCAGTTATTGCCCTTGAATACTGGGAAGCATTTCACTCCCTCGTAGAGTGTGAATAATAAAATATATTATAAAAATTCTATAAAAATGAGCCGGATTGGTTTATAATGACTGTTGTAATTCCAGTGAGAGAGGTTATTGTATTGGTTAAGAAATGCCAAACACCCTACATTTAGTAGGGTGTTTGGCTTACAGCTCTATTTAATAGTCTTAGCGACGTCTTTTTTTTCTTTTCTTTTTCTTGGCACCAATTTTGATATTAATGGTGTTCTTGTTAATATTTTTGTTCCAGTTTGAATTCCAGTTTGTGTTTTTCCAAACCCACTTTTTAACGCGTCTAGTCATCAAAATCCCCTCCTTTACAGGCGGATTTGAAAGTGATTTTTTCTATCAACTTTCCATATATTCATATGCATGTTGATAGAGAAGAGCTTGGACGAATAATAGGGTATGAATTCACTATTTTAGAGTGATTGTAATAAGGAGGTGTGGGAACAGACGCAACGAAATGTTTAGCGTCTGTTCTTCCGGCATGCACATCGAGATGAAGAAGTTAACGAACGAAGATCTGCACCGGCCTGTAGCTATTGACGGCCGATTTTTAGTTGACTCGGTATTGCGCTTGCACACAACGGACAGTTCAATCAACTACTCAGTAATCAAGATTCCGGCATATGAAAAACAATATGGAGAGATGGATGATCTGATGGATTGGGCCGATTATGTCAGCCATCCGGATCGCACCATGTATGTGGCCCTTGCAGGCAACCACATTGTTGGCTTTGTTGCTGCCAAGCGAAATTGGAATCAGATGGCCTATGTGGAAGATATACAAGTTGACAAAAGATACAGGGGGTACGGGCTCGGCCAGCAACTGATGAATAAGATCAAGGAGTGGGCAGTTGATCAAGGAATGATGGGGATGATGCTGGAAACTCAAAATAAAAATGTACGCGCTTGTAAATTCTATGAACGCTATGGATTTGTCTTGGGTGGTTTTGATCAATATGTTTATCGGGGGATAAAGGAAGTTGCTAACGAAATTGCGCTCTACTGGTATTTTATTTTTGATAACCAGAAAGGGAATTAGGCTACACTACCTTCAAGACGTTTGTGATTTGAAAAAGAGCGGAGATCATCCGCTCTTTTTTTCAGGAATCAATGATATTTCGTTGATGGTTAGGGTTAAATTGACATTGATAATCGTTATCAATAATGGTATAATGATGGCAACGATAACCAGTCGCGGTGAGGAAGTAAAGATGTCTCCAGTTTAGTCAACTTCCTGCGGCTGCCCGGCAAATAATGAGGTGAAAGAAATGGGTATGAGAGATGGGAACGTGTTGTCTGATGAGGATATGATGTATGGTTGGCTCTGTTGTGACAGATGCGGCAATGTGATGCCTCCCGAATGGATGCGGGCTGTTCAAAACACAGTAAACCAAGTGATTCAGGCCTATTACCGCTTGCCCGTTGAAAGGCGTTCGGGCATCCGCATTCTTGAATTGATTGGCCGATATTGGAGAGTTGACGCCAAATTGTTTGAATCGGAGTATCATTACCATGAAGTGTTGTTGAAAACGACTGATCATTTGATGCAATATTTGCTCAACGATCATCGTGCGGACCCGCCTGTGTTTTTATTTGAAGAGTTGCATGCGTTCATCAAAGAGTTGGATCTGAGTTTGCAATTGAACTTGCATGTGGTTCATTGGTCCCCTGATTCGCTGAACATAAAAAAATATGTTGTTTCAGACAATCCGTATGTTTTGGACGCATTTAAGCATATCATTTCTGTCTTTTGCCATCGGGGAATGTTATCTTTCCCTGAAAAAATTGCGGTGATCAATCTTTTAAATGGAAGTCAAAAGACAGTGGAAATCGAACAAGACCTGCAAAAATCCCTAGATTATCTGCGATTGACCAAAACATCATTGCAGGAGAATGGATTTTTTTTGCCGGGTTAAAGGACGATCTCTGGCGCACTGGAACGGAACACAAGCTTTCAGCCCTGCGAGCAACTTAAATGTTCGGAGGGTTTACTGTTCGTCAGCATTTCGTTGACACCGCCTTGACCATCTAATTCTTCTGTATATGAACCACTCCCGCAAGGAGTAGAGAATGTAGAAGACGCCTGGCGTCTTTTTTTATTGCTCTGCGATGGATGAATTTTGTAATGTGGCTTGATTTGATCTTTTTATCCAAAAATATTCATCTTATTTCATACATATTGTATCAAGTTTTACGAAGATAATACCTTTATGATCAAAGGATGAAATAGTTAAGGTTTTTTGTGAAATTGACTTACAATTGTGATGTTTTCGCTGGTGTAGGAGGTTGGTTTATGGATTTGTTTAGAAAGAAAAGTATTTCTGCCATGATGCAACAAGCCCAGACAGGCACAGCATTAAAAAGAACCTTGGGTACATGGGATCTGACATTGCTGGGGTTGGGAGCCATCATCGGCACGGGGATTTTTGTGCTTACGGGCACAGGGGCGGTGACGGCCGGTCCTGGAATCATGATTTCATTCCTCATTTCGGGTTTAGCATGTGCTTTAACAGCCCTGTGCTATGCTGAGTTTGCCACCTTGGTGCCCGTCTCGGGGTCTGTGTATACATTTGCTTATGCGACATTGGGAGAATTGATCGCTTGGATTATCGGATGGGATTTGATTCTGGAATATCTTCTTGCAGTCAGTCTCGTTTCTGCGGGATGGTCGGGATATTTGCAGAGTTTATTGCAAGGCTTAGGCATCTCCTTGCCAACGGCATTGACTGCGGCTCACGGAGCCGTGCCTGGGGTGGAGACATGGTTTAACTTGCCCGCTTTCGCCGTTGTCATCGTGATCACTTTTTTTGTAGCCAGAGGAGTAAAAGAGTCAGCGCGTGTGAATAATATCATGGTGCTGATCAAAACTGCTGTCGTGATCTTATTTGTGATTGTGGGCATCGGTTATGTCAAACCTGACAATTGGCATAATTTTATGCCTTTTGGTTTGGAGGGAGTTTTCTCTGCTGCCGCAATCACGTTTACCGCATTTTTGGGGTTTGACGCTGTTGTTGCCGCTGCGGAGGAAACCAAAAATCCGGCGAAAGATTTGCCGCGGGGGATTATGTATTCGCTCTTCATCTGCATTCTTTTGTATATCGTTGTTTCCGCGATCATGACGGGGATTGTTCCTTTTGCTGAGTTCGAAGGGGTTGCTCATCCGGTTTCACTCGCGTTGCAGTATGCGGGGCAGGACTGGGTTGCTGGTTTTATCGATTTGGGAGCCATTGTGGGAATGCTTACCGTTATGTTGGTCATGCTGTTTGGACAAACCCGGATCGCTTTTGCTATGTCAAGGGACGGCCTATTGCCCTCCGTTTTCTCCAAGGTTCATCCAAAATTTCAAACGCCGTATCGGGCTACGTGGATCATTGGTAGTGTTGCCGCTTTACTAGGGGGCATCGTGCCACTGGATCGTTTGGCGGAGATGATTAATATTGGGACATTGACTGCTTTTGTCCTGATCTCGCTTGGGGTGATTGTTCTTCGCAAAACGCAACCTGAATTGCCGCGCAAGTTTCGCACACCTGCTGTCCCTTTTGTTCCGCTGATGTCGATGGCAGTTTGTATTTTTTTGATGACGAATCTATCTGCAAGCACTTGGTACGCGTTTCTCATCTGGTTGACCATTGGATTGTCGATTTATTTCTTGTATTCCAGAAAAAGATCTCATTTGAATGGGTGATAACGAAAAACAGCCGGGAAGACAAAGTTTCCCGGCTGTTTTTTTGTTTTTTTAGTTGGTGGGAATGCCTCGTGCGGCCCAGATCGCATCGATTTGGGCGGCGTGCGCACCATTGTAGAGCATGACGTCTGCTTGCTTAATTGCCTTGGCGCCATCGGCAAAGGTTGCGTTCGGTGTCAGGGACCAATGGGATTGAAGGATTAGTTTTGTAGCCACATCCCGTCCGAATGCTTTCGCCATTTCATACTCGCCTTGGGACCAGATTTCGCCGTCATCATGCACTTCACCAGCCCAATCGCGCGGATACACTTTGTTTGTGTCTAAGCGGCGCAAGCAAGGCGGGTTGGTGGAGGAATATGAGACAGCATCCCATTCACCAATGCAAGCTTTCCCGTATGAGTCATTGCCAGTCATGGCGTCTTCATAAGTGGCTCCCAGGAAATCGCCGAACCCTTCGCCCATCGCTCCACCTTCAGCCGATTGGCCCCAGTCAGGCACTTGATTGTCTTGGATTGAATGACCATACTCATGCGCGATGATTCCGGCATCTTCTGCATCATCCACACCGCCGGTGCCAAAAGTTAATGATTTGGTGGCCGGAGAATAGTAAGAGTTATCTGCCGTTGTGCCGTTTACATTGACTTTGATCGCACGGTTGTTGATGTTATTGAAGCCGAGACTTTGAATGTAGCGTTGCAAACTGTCGATATGATAATAGGCCATGACATCCTCAAAGCTGTCATTCGCGCGAGTATAGTTGAACGTATTTGTTGCGGAGTATGTTTTCGCTTTTGACGAAATGGTGACATACTGTCCTCTGAGATAACCCGAGCCGTCCAGCCCCTGTAGGATGACCGATTTCAGCTGGCTTGTCAGTGCTGCAGAGTCCTTGTCCTGATTGTCGCTCAAACCAGAGGTCGTTCCTTTGGATTCGACCGGATTGGGGTTAAAGACGGTACCGGTACCAGTGACGTGTTGCACTCGGTTTTTCTTCTTGAGCAATTTCCCGCTACCGGCGTGAATGTACGTATCCCATTCGTCCTTAGGCGTTTTTGTTCTCACGACAACATGGTAAGACGGGATGGCTTTGCCGTTTTCAATCACATAGCCAAATTGGCGCGATGCCGGTGTCCATTTGCTAGTGTCGTTTCCACCGATATAGCTGAGCGCTTTTGCTTCTGCTTCAGAATGGGAGATTTTCTTTTTCATTTGTTCAATAGAACTGTACGGGACATAGTCCGAGACAGCGAGCAGGGGAGTGCCTGTGCGGTCGATAGTGACTGTCACCTGTTTGGTGAAGACGGGTGCACCTTGGATCTCTTGTTGATAGCGAACATAGGAGCCTGCAGGGGTATCAATGGTCGTCACGTATTTAAGGCCAGAAAGATCTGATGGCAATTGGTATTTATCGGCGTTCTGCTTCAGGTACTGATCCGCTATGGATTTGGCATCAAGCGTCTTCACTTGTGATTGGTCAGAGCTAGTTCCCGGTTCGGCAAATGCGATCGGGATGGACAGCGTCAAGGCGATCGCTGTCGTTGTTGCGATAAAGAAGTTCCGTTTGGCCATGGGCAGCACGCTCCTTCAGTGAATGGATCTTTTATAAACACATTATATTATTTACTTTTAAAAAAGAATAACAATTTTAACTAAATAAATATAAAAAAATATCTGATTGAACCTTGACAGTGGCATATTTGAAAAATGTGGCTACACAGGAAGATGGGCAAAAGAAAAAAACACCCCTCTAGGGGGATGCCTAGGCCACTTGGCATATGGCGGTGCTGGCGCGTTGTGAGGTGATTTCATTCGGCAGAGGTGTCTTGATATCCAAACGAGCCGATAGTTCCCTGTCGTAGAAACCATCGGCTCGTTTACACTAAGGCCATTATTCAGTTTCGTTTCTCTTCGAGGGTGTCCCTGGGAGCGAGTTCGCCAAATTTGGTGGGTTCATCTTGAGTAAGGGCGTTTTCTCGGGCGGAAGAGGACAGTTGGGTGTCGATTGAGCCAGATTGTGTCCTTTTTCCGTCGGAGACGATTTCAGGATCTATATCAGGTTTCATCAATGGTGATCTCCTAGAGGAAATATTCACGACAATCGGCCTGTTGTGTTATCTGCCGGTATATTGATGAGCTTCGTGATCAGGTTGTGTTGTGCGCGATATGATTTGTTGAGACATTTGCTCTTGCACTGATGCGGGCTGATGGAATGACTGGGTTTGGCTTAGGCGATCCATAGATTGTTGCAGTTGGGCCAGTTGCTCTTTCAATGCGTTCACTTCATTGGAAAATTGGTTTCGCAGTTGGTTTAATTCGTTTTGCACATCTTTGATGTTCATGAAAATCACTCCTTGTCGTTAAGAGGAATCATCTGAAGTAGTTTGATCAAATAAGCGGAAGTTCATACTTCCAACGTGCTTGGACAGAGATGTGCAGAGGAGGGAGTGATAGAGGGGTGTTCCTACGTCTGCCGCAGGGCGCGAGGCGCGGGTAGCGGGTATCATTTGCTAAGTCACAAAGTTTCACATAAAAAAGAGCCCTTTGATCTGCATCATCAGGGCTCTTTCGATATGTACTAGATGAATGTAATATTTCTTTTCTCCTTGAACAAGAACAAGGGAGTGAAATGGAGTATGTCTCTCCCCTTTCAATTATAAAGGATAAATGGGATAAGATATAGGCTGTTTATTCTTAGAGCTAAGTTCTAGAATTTATACATAAATATTGTAATCAGCGCTATAGAGCATTGCCAAAAGAGATAAGATGAGATGGTTATTTTTTTAATGTGGCGATAAGCAGTGTTTAAAAAAGGGGGAGAGTTGAAATGAGTGCTTATGTTGTCAGATTGCAGGAGATTGATCATACGCAGCTTTTGCGCGTCGGGGGCAAAGGATTGAATTTAGGGGAATTATCGAAGATTAATGGAATACACGTGCCAGAAGGATTTTGTGTTACGACAGAAGCTTATCATAAGGCTCTCAAACACAATGAAGCCTTCCGTGCATTGTTGAATCAACTAACAAGGCTAAACGTAGATGACCGAGATCAAATCGGTGATATCTGCAAGAAGATTCGAAAAGTGATAATGGAAGTGGAGATTCCTTCCGATGTTGTGAAAGATGTTGATCATGTTCTCACTCAGCTTGGCGATGAACATGCCTATGCAGTGCGTTCCAGTGCAACTGCTGAAGATTTACCACATGCCTCTTTTGCCGGTCAGCAAGACACCTATTTAAATATCATTGGCAAAGATGCAATATTGCAACACATTAGTAAATGTTGGGCTTCCCTCTTTACTGATCGCGCCGTGATTTACCGCATGCAAAACGGATTTGATCACAAGCACGTTCATCTATCTGTAATTATTCAACGGATGGTGTTCCCACAGGCTTCAGGCGTTTTATTCACTGCCGATCCCATTCATTCAAACCGAAAGGTGGTATCTATTGATGCCAGTTTTGGCTTGGGCGAGGCTATCGTCTCGGGCTTGGTCACAGCGGATTGCTATAAAGTGCAAGAAGATAACATTGTCGATAAGATGATAGCAACCAAAAAATGGGCTATTTATGGACGAAAAGAAGGTGGAACCGAGACGCAGCCCATCGATCCTGATCAGCAAAAATCGCAAACCCTTATGGACCAACAAATCTTACAACTGGCACGCATAGGAAAACAGATTGAGACGTACTTTGGTTGCCCACAAGATATCGAGTGGTGTTTGGTTGATGACACATTTTATATTGTCCAGAGCCGGCCAATCACGACTTTATACCCCATCCCTGAAGCGGATGATCAAGAAAATCGCGTCTATGTATCGGTCGGCCATCAACAGATGATGACGGACCCCATGAAACCATTGGGCCTGTCGATATTTCAGTTAACATCGTTTCAGCCCATGAAAAAAGCGGGAGGAAGGTTGTTTGTCGATGTTACGCATTTGCTAGCTTCACCTGACAGCAGAGAGATGTTATTAAATGCCATCGAACAATCTGATCCGCTCATCAAAAATGCGCTCATCACCATCGTGGAGCGAGAAGGCTTTATTAAATCGCGACCCAATGGTGAAGGAGTACAACATATCAGTAAAATCAATGAAGGGATGTCTTGGGAATTTTTAGAGAAAAACCTCCATAAAGACCCGACAATTGTTCGTGATTTGATTAAGCAGAGTGAGGTATCGTTAGCAGAGTTAAAACAAAACATCCAAACAAAATCAGGGTTGGATTTGTTTGATTTTATTCTGGAAGATTGCGAACGATTAAAGAAGATGTTATCTGATTCACAAAGCTTAGATGTGATTATGGTTGCTATGAACGCTTCCTTTTGGATCAATAAAAAAATGCAGGAATGGTTGGGTGAGAAAAACGCGGCAGATACGCTGACTTTATCGGTACCCAATAACATTACTTCGGAGATGGGGTTGGCGCTACTGGATGTCGCCGATGTGATTCGCCCTTATCCGGAAGTGATTCATTATTTGCAACATACAAAAGATGAAAATTTTTTGGATGAACTGACGAAGTTTGACGGCGGTCAGGAAGCGAAGGAGGCGATCCTTGCTTATCTTGACAAATACGGCATGCGCTGTACAGGGGAAATCGATATTACCAAACCTCGTTGGAGTGAAAAACCAACGGCACTCATCCCGATGATTCTCAGTAACATCAAAAATTTTGCGCCCAATGCCAGTGCGCGAAAATTTGAGCAAGGGCGGCAGGAAGCGTTGAATAAGGAACGAGAGTTATTAGAGCGGTTGAAGCAACTGCCAGATGGTGAGCATAAAGCTAAACAAACAAAACAAGTGATCAGACTGATTCGGGATTTCATCGGTTATCGAGAATATCCAAAATACAGTATGATCAATCGCTTTTTCGTTTACAAGCAAGCGTTGATGAAGGAAGCCGAACAGCTTGTACAAGTCAACGTCATTCGAGAAAAAGAAGATATCTTCTATCTCACGTTTGAAGAACTTCGCGAAGTTGTCGCGACAAACACACTAGATGATCAGATCATCAACAAGCGAAAAGAAGAGCACAAACGATTTGAAAAACTTACTCCCCCGCGCGTTATTACGTCTGACGGTGAGATCGTTGCAGGTAAATACCAACGAGAAAACCTTCCTGCGCATGCGATTGTCGGCTTGCCGGTTTCTTCCGGAGTGATAGAGGGCAGGGCACGGGTCATTTTAAAGATGGAAGAGGCAGATCTGGAAGATGGAGATATCTTGATCACAGCATACACCGACCCTAGCTGGACACCATTGTTTGTAAACATCAAAGGATTAGTTACTGAAGTGGGGGGATTGATGACTCATGGAGCTGTCATCGCGCGCGAATATGGCTTGCCAGCCGTTGTGGGTGTTGAAAATGCCACCAAACGGATAAAAGATGGGCAACGTATTCGAGTGCATGGAACGGAAGGGTATATTGAAATATTGTGATTAAATTCTTTAATGAAAAGCACCGCTCTAGTGATTACCAGAGCGGTGCTTTTTCATCGTTATCTGGTGAACGGGTGACTCATCATTTCCGGTTAATTGTAAACTAGTTTGCTACACATACCCATCTTGCCTGATTCCCATTATTCACAAAGTGCTTAGCAGGCGTTCTGCCTAGCGTGCATTTTTGGCTTTTTTCAATTTGTTATATCCTTGGTCTCCATACGGTTGCAACTTTTGCAACCATTTTTCTTCCATCTCTTTCAATTCAGTTTGATATTTGTCCAATTCATCGGGATGGGTGATGATTTCTTCACGGGGTTTGATTCGTTCCAGTATGTCAAAAGTGAAAGCATCCTTTCCGTATTGGTTCCAATCCTCTTGCAATTCATGGTTTATATGGCTGTTCATCGACAACATAAACGTTTCCCGATTGAAGGTTGCGTCCAGATTCATGCTGCTGCCGATCAACATTTTTCCGTTGATTTGGTTTTTGAGTTGATAAATCCCCATGGGACGATGAGTTTGCTTATAGTTTTGAATGAGTTGTTTGCGCTGTTGCTTATCCATCCCTATCACTCCTTTTCTTCAAAGAATCCAATATTGACTACCATCTGGCGTTCTGTCCATAAAACCATACTCAATCAGATAGCGCCGCAATGTGACGTAATCTGGATAGATGCGTTCCAAAATGCGGTTCACTTCCAGTTCGCTGTATTTGCGGTTTGCTTGAAACTTGGTGATGAGATGTTTGAGGATGGCCACTTTGCGCTTTTCTTTCTTGGGAAATTCGGCCAACGGCCCCTCTAGGCCCTCAGGGAAATATTTCTCCAAGATTTGGCGCTGTTCCGCTTCGGTGATATCAAAACGCTGATCAAGCATTTTGGCTTGGCGCGGGGGATTGATCCACTTGGTTGGTTTGGCGGCATGTTCTTCCGTCAGTTCCATCAGAGCGAGGAATACCTTGGCCTGCTTCATTTTTTCGCGTAAGGTGAAGCGGTGGTGCCGGATGGTGGAGGTGCTACCGCCGCCAAGTTCTTGAACGATGTCTTTGTCGGTCAAGCCCTGGAAAAAATAGTCCAGCATTTTTTTTTGCAGGTCGGTCAGTCCCGTCAATTTCTTGTCTAAGCCCAACAAATAATTAAACATGGAGCCGTGTTGTTTATGGATGTGATGCTGGGTGTACCGTTCGGCTTCAAAGAAAGTATCGCCGTCAAAATAAATGATGCCTTTTTCAAAAGATTGGCCGCAGATTAAGCAGCGATAGATGCCAGCGTCCTGATCGTGCACATAGCCTTGTTTTAATTCGGCGACGGACGCGTCCCAGAACAAGTCGGATATATCTTTCATTTATAAACAAAACCCCTTGTTGTTTGTTTTATACATAAACATAATATAATAACGTCCGTTATTTTGCAACGGCGGGCCGAATCTGATTAATGGGGGATGTTTTACAGATATAACAAAAAATTCGGGTCCGTTTCGCTATCACTTATTTTTCACTAGTGAGTGTAGTAGAATGAGCATGTAAGCAAGCTCGGTATCAAGACATGCAACCGAAGAGAAACAAAAAAGGAGGCTGCTGATATGGAGCGTCAAGGAGTTATATCAATTGACGGGTTTGGACTGGCATACCAAATCGAGGGAGAAGGGATGCCGGTGTTGGTTGTCGGTAGCAAGATTTATTATCCGCGGCTGTTTTCAAAAAAGATAAAGCAAGCGTTGAAATTCATATTTATTGACCACAGGGGATTTGCAAAGTCGACTTCACAATCTCTCCAACCGGAGGATTATAGATTGGAGCGCATTTTGGATGATATAGAGAAGATGAGAGAAACACTTCAGATTGAAGACGTTGTCATCCTTGGCCATTCAGGGCATGCCTTTCTCGCTTTGGAATACGCCAAAAAATATCCTGCCAATGTGCAGAAGGTGGTTTTGCTCAACTCAGCTCCTACCAATAGCCCTAAACGGCAAGCGCAAAGCATGGCTTTCTTTGATGAAACGGCAAGTCCGGATAGAAAAAGAAAGTTTGAAAAAGATTTCGCATTATTAGCGGGCGATATTGAAAAAGAGCCGGAGAGACGGTTCGCTCACATGTGCATTCGCATGGGCGCCCACAGTTTTTTTGATTACACCATTGACGCAGCTCCCATGTGGGAAGGGGTGCGCACAAACATGCCGATCATCGACTATTTATGGGGGGAAGCTTTTGCGCGGCTGAATATGATTGATATGTTGGCCGCATTTGACAAGCCTGTGTTTGTCGGTCTGGGTAGATTTGATTATCTAGTGGGTCCTGTCTCGTTGTGGGATCCTGTTGACGAAGGGTTTGCGAATGTGAAGAAAGTCGTTTTCGAACAAAGCGGGCACTACCCCATGTTTGAAGAGCCCACTACTTTTGACGCTACATTAGTTAACTGGATTTATAATGGGGCTTGAACCAAATTCATCGATAAAGGAATGATGTGTGTTGAAGCCACGTATCACAGTAATTACCTTAGGCGTGGATGATTTGGAAAAGTCATTGGCATTTTATCGTGATGGGTTGGGATTTTCCACAGAAGGCATCATCGGGTCAGAATATGAGCACGGCGCAGTGGCTTTTTTTGACTTGCAATCAGGGTTGAAGCTTGCCATTTGGCAACGCAAAGATATTGCTCATGATGCAAACGTTCCACTGACCGCGTCCAGCCCTGTTGAATTTACCCTTGGACATAATGTGGGAAGCAAAGAAGAAGTGGATCAAATAATTGATCAGGCAAAACAAGCGGGTGCGACCATTACAACCCCAGCGCATGACACCTTTTGGGGCGGGTACGCAGGTTATTTTCAAGACCCCGATGGGCATCTGTGGGAAGTGGTCTGGAATCCGCAGTGGGAGATTTGAGACTAAGGACGTATTTACTACTTGAAGGAGAGTGTAGATGGTGCGCAAAACCTGTGTTCCGACTGGAGTGGAGCCGACAGATACGGGCTTTGGATATACATTGTCCTTAATCGGCGGCAAATACAAAATGATTATTTTATATTGGCTGTCTGAGAATAAGGTTATGCGTCACAATGAGCTGAAGCGGAGTATTGGCAACATTTCCTTTAAGACGTTAAGTGTGATGTTAAAAGAGTTGGAGGCAGACGGCCTGATCATTCGCAAAGAATTTCCCCAAATCCCCCCAAGAGTTGAATATTCCTTGTCTGAACGAGGCCGTTCGCTGATTCCCTTGTTAAATATGATGTGTGAGTGGGGAGAAAAAAACAGATTGCCAAAGGTCGAAACCAGAGAACGGTAGGTATAGCGAGTTGTTTAAATGAAAAGAAGTATCCCCATAACCAGGTGATACTTCCTTTTTGCGTGTTAGATCTGGTCGATAAAATTCACATATTCCTGGGCGCTTTTTGATACTTCGCTTGCAGATGGCTTGTGTTCTTCGCCATAAAACGCAAAAAACGAGCGGTAATCTGCATTGCAATACTTAAAAGTCATTTCAAATGGAACCAACACTTCATCAAGTGTATACTGATATCGTCCATTTTTGCTGTAATCCTCTTTTTTAATTCCTGCCGTCACGCCTAAAGCAACTTTACGATTCTTGAATTTATCTCCATGTGAACCATAGGCCCATCCATAAGTTAAAACATCGTCTAACCACTTTTTCAGGAGAGGAGGGCAATTAAACCAATAGATTGGGAATTGTAAAATAAGATTGCCATGTGACTCAACCAACTTTTGTTCTTTTTGCACGTCGATGTTCCCATCAGGGTAAACCTTGGCCAAGTCGTGAATTGTATATTTTTCTGGATATTTACTTAGCTCTTCTACCCACCGCTTATTAATGACCGATGTTTCTATGTTTGGGTGAGAGACAATAACCAGTGTTTTCATCAGCGGTTCCTCCTTCAAGGATATTTTAATTTGAGTATAAGATGATGACTATAGATATGTAAGTATGCACTTTTATTACAGGTACTTACCAAAAGGTGAGTGTTGTATCTTAAGTTGACTCTTCAATTGAAAGAGAAAGATGAGAACTAACCATGAATAATAATCAAACAAGTTTGTAGCACAAACATATGCCAACCAGTAAATGTTTATGGTAGGATATCAAAATAGTATTTCTTATTGGATAAGTCAGATCTATTTATTTGTCCTGTGCCATGCAAACGGACAGAAGGGAGAGAGGGAAATGATAAATTTGTCAATGTTAGAGAAGAAGCTTGATGAACTGTTTCAACTAGACCGCTTTGGTAGTGATCCTGCGTTTAGTCGATTTATTCCCATGGTTTATGATCCGATTGGATTTGATTGGAGAAATGTATTTCATTATAAATTCACACAACAATTTAATGGCTTGATGCTAAAAGGTGCTGAAGAAGTTAGCAATGTATTTTTGGCCGTGTTTCCAACCGATGATGTTTTAACCAAGTTCCTGGATCAATCTCAAGAAGGGGATTTGCTGTTTATGCATCATCCACTGTTTATGGAATGTGGAGATCCAAGGGGGGCATGGGGAAAAGGATTTGTTCCTATTAAGGAGCATTTTATCGACGCTGTTCGTGAAAAGAAATTATCCATTTATACTTGTCATATGCCCATGGATGTTAATAAAAAGGTAGGAACAAGTATATCAATCGCAGAAGCCTTCCATGCAACGGTGGTTGATTCATTTTTCGAAGAATGTGGCTTGATTTGTGAAATACCCGAGACAAACACAGAGGCACTCATTCGCAAGTCATTACAGATCTTCGATATTCCTTATGTGGATTTTGAGGGAAGGCACTTGAGTAAAATCAATCGGATTGCTATTGTGGCTGGATGTGGAGATAAAGTCAGTGCTATGAAAGAAGCAGAGGAAAAAGGAGCCCAAGCATATATCACCGGAGAAGTTCATTGTCATATCGATAATGATTATGGTCGGCAGAGATATCAACAGATGATGGAGTACGTTAATCAAACTTCGATGTCGTTGATCGGTGTCTCCCACGCGGCATCTGAGTTTTTAGTCAAGAAAACACAGATGAAAAACTGGTTAGAGAAGCACTTTGATATACATTGTATTCTGTTACCACAGGATAAATGGTGGAGATAAGCAATTATGACACTCAGCAGGGAAACAATGAAAAAGACTATCTCCTTTTGCGAGATAGTCTTTTTTTATTCTTTAATTATCTAATCCTTGTTGTTCCTTGTTTTTTCTTATGACGACCAACAGTTGTCCCAGTAAGGTGACTAGTACAAGGTAACCGGCGGCATATGGAAGGTGAGAAGGTGCCAATCCGGCTAGCATCATCATTCCCCCAAGTGCGGAACCAATCGCACTGCCTAAATAATTAGCGGAACTGTTTGAAGCAACAGTAGCTGCACTATGATCAGGTTGCAAGTGAAGTAATACATGTTGTTGCGGGGCTTGTGAGGCCCAGCCCATTCCTCCCCAAAGAACAAAGGGCAGGAAGCCGAGAATAGGAAATTTGAGTCCCAAGGGCAAGCTGAACATGGCAAAAGCCATGATGGCTAGAATACCGACCATGAGCCAGCCTGGTCGGCCCGTTCGATCGATCAGGCTACCAATGGAAAAGCTCCCGATTACCCCACCAATCCCCCATGCCCATAGGTATGGCGTAATGTGATGAATGTCTGCCAGGCTATGCAAGATGGATGCGATATACGTATAGAGACCTAAGCTCGCAATGCTAGTCAGAAGAGTAACTCCAATGGTTGCTGCAACCCGTTTATTGGTCAGCATTGCAATACGTTGACTTAGAGACGGTGGCGCCGAAGCCGGAAAGTTGGGAAACCAGATCGCAATACCCATCATGGCGATTAGACCAAGCACAGTGATGAACCAGAGAGTCCCGTGCCAACCTAGATATTCAGCAACGATCATTCCTAGAGGAACACCTACGACTCCATGCTCATGCCACCTAGCACCATACCAAGAGCACGGCCTCGTTTTTCTTTGGAAACGAGGGATGCGGCAGCTGTAGCAGCCAGTGGAGAAAAAAGCCCAGCTCCCATCCCTGCAACAGCACGAGACATAAGTAGCCAGAAGAAACTCGGGGCTAAAGCACTAGCTCCATTACCTACTGAAAATACGGCGAGTGCCAATAATAAAATCCGGCGCATGGGTTTTCCAGCCAACAATGTAGCAAAAACTGGAGCAGCCAGTGCATAACAAAGAGTGAACACGCTAACGACTTGTCCCGATTCAGAAGCACTGATTTTGAATGTTTCTCCGATATCGGGGAGTAGACCAGCCACCACATAAGCATCAAATCCAAGAGCGAACATGCCGATCGTGAGGAGAAGAACTTTTCGCATCATAGCCCCCCTTATTTTTTGCACCATATGTATCATGGTTGGATACATAACTAAATTTGAGGCCAACCCTGATAAGGATTTCTACATAAAACGATATGTTATAATGAAACGAGCCTTTACACCCGAAAGAATACCAAACTATTAAGGCGAGCAGAACAATTGATATTTTCGAGGGCTATAACGATTGGTTATATCAATTGGAGTGAAACAGATGAATATAGAGTGGTTCCAAAGTTTTGTTGAAGCAGCTAAGCAACAAAGTTTGTCTAAAGCCGCCAAAGCACTTAATCTTTCTCAACCGGCATTAAGTAAACATATCCGTAATCTAGAACATGAGCTTGATATTGTATTATTTCATAGAACATCTACCGGTATTGAACTGACAGAAGCCGGCGAACGTTTTTACAATCGAATTGTGCCTGTCCTCGCTGAATTAACCGCGATTCGTCAAGAGTTAAGACAATTTCGCCGAACTACCCCTATTGCCATCGGGAGTCTACCTAGTCTGGCAACTTATTATTTACCTCCAAGGATCAAGGAACCTCGCCTCTTGGATCGACCAATGACATTAATGATTCAAAACACTTCGTGGGAACTGATACAATCATTACAGGAAGGTAGGCTTGATGCAGTCTTTGTTGATACATCAGATGTTGGGGATTCTTTGTGGAGTTGCGAATTGTTTACAGAGTCTTACTATGTGGTGTTTCCTTTACATCATCGTTTCCGTTCGCGAAAAACGGTTGAGTTTGCCGAGCTCTGCGATGAACCACTAATCGTACACCAAGCCCCTTGTGATACAAGAAAGCATATCATCGAACAAATGGCGTTGCTGGGCCATAAGCCTAATATCATTAGCGAGGTAGCGTTTGGAGACTTTATTCTTGGGGTTGTAGCAGCAGGGATGGGTATCACCATTCTCCCCGAATTGATGGCTAAAAATATCGGCCATCTTCAGCTGTTCGCTCTGCCTATTACTAATTTCGGAAGAAAAAGATCGATTTCTATAGCTACTCGTAGTCGGAAGCTTGGATTGCAATTATATAAAGTCATCTCAACAACAGTTGAATCTCCATCTACTTAGTAGTGATGCAGGTAGCATTCTGCGTCACTTTTGGTTTTGACGATAAAGTGGCTATCGTACATGTGTTTACGGTAAACATTTGAAAATCAAGCTTGTAAAAGGGGGAGAGTGAACATGATCTCCTTACCCTTTTAGGTATCAGCACAAAGAATCATGAAACGACAATCTCGATTAATATATAAACAAGTTTGTAATACAAACAAAAAGCGCACTTAGACACAACTAAAATGTATAACAGGCCCAATACCGCGTTCGTGCAACCAGTGGTAAAGGAGATAAAATAAAGATACATTAAGAAAACCAGCTTACTTTACTTTGGTTTAATTTATTAGGCATTTGTTTCCAACTCCTGTTTTGTCAAATTTCTGTATTTAGGGGGAGGCTAATAAAACATGAAGAAAATCGTGGGGCAATTGGAAGAATATTCGAATGCCTTAGATCAAAATGGATATTTTAGTGGATCGATTTTAGTCGGTTATAAGGGTGAAGTTTTAATATGTCAGGGATATGGCTTAGCAAATGTGGAAAATAATGTCCCTAATACTCCGCAAACAAAATATCGAATCGGCTCAATCACTAAAGGGTTTACAGCAACTGCCATTTTGCAATTGCAAGAACAGTGCGCTGGTGCATGGGTAGGAAATCAATGAGAACCGTATCTAGACGGAACGCGTGTAAAGTTTATCATTCAATAATATAAGGTAGAATAAGACCGCGCTATGCGGTCTGCCGTGACCCGTGTTTCAGGAGTTTAACCTTAAGGAACCCTCAAGATAAGAACAAAGGGGAAGAGAAGAAATGTTCTCCTCATCCCCTTTATTTTATTTAATCAATCCCAGAAATCTACTGTTGCGGTTCCACCGACGTCCTTTTCGACATAAAATTCAGCCTTTTTGTTGTCTCCATCCACATAACCGCCAATACCTCGGAAAACCCCACATTGACCGGCACTTAAGTATACATATCCCACATATTCATCTGCGTTGTCTGGATCGTATTCATATAAATAATATGTGGTGGATGGGCCAGATACGAGGCAAACCATAAAGTCCCCTCCACCAGAAGACGCGTATGCGCTGGAATAGGTGAAGGTGGAAGAACCTACATAATCCCATTCCCCAGGCCCATAAATGGATGCCCCGTTTCCACTCGACACAGTTGATTTGGGAACGACCCAACCCTTTTGGCCCACTTCGCTGGCAGAGGCGGTTGTGAATGGAATGATTAAAGCGCAAGCCAATGCCAAAAGACAAAGACTAACTCGTTTTAAATTCATCCTCAGGTCTCCTTTTTCATAAATTTAATTATATTATGAATATATCATAAATAATAATGAAATAAAATAGAAATTATATAAATAATTACTATTTTTATGTCATTTTTAACTCTTTCACTTCCCTTCTAAACCTTAATCTAAGTGGTATCATGAATTTAGGGTGATGAAAATGTTGTATGACGACGACCACCTTGATTTTGAAGTCAAGCAAAAGCGATATATCCACTTAGAGGTGTCTCAAGATAGCGGAGGCATACTAAGACCAACTCGACCACATCATCGATCCAATATTGAATGATATGGCCGAGCTCTGACACTACTTCCGCCGAGCACAAGGCCAGATCATTCAAACGGTGCAATTGGTGGGTGAGCGAATGGTGCAGTATGTCTGGAAAGGAGAATGAGGGTGGAGTGCGGGGAGATTCTCAAAGAATAGTTGATGTGGTTCTTTTGCCAATTTGATTTATTTAGGGGGAGGCTAATAAAACATGAAGAAAATTGTGGGCAAATTGGAAGAATATTTGAATGCCTTAGATCAAAATGGATATTTTAGTGGATCGATTTTAGTCGGTTATAAGGGTGAAGTTTTAATATGCAAAGGATATAGCTTAGCAAATGTGGAAAATAATGTCCCTAATACTCCGCGAACAAAATATCGAATCGGCTCAATCACTAAAGGGTTTACAGCAACTGCTATTTTGCAATTGCAAGAACAGGGAGTTCTTTCCGTACAGGATACTATAGATCGCTACCTTCCTGACTTCCTCAATGGTAAACAAATTACCATTCATCATTTATTAACTCATACTTCTGGTATTCCTGATTTCACTAGTTTTCCAGATTATTGGACACGTATTATGCGATTACCATCTACATTGGATCAAACCATAGCGTTGTTTAAGGAGCTTTCACTAGAATTTACACCAGGAGAGCGTTTTTCGTATTGTTCTTCATCCTATCTACTTTTGACAAAGATTATTGAACAACTATCAGGTCAATCCTATGAAGAGTATCTGAGACAATTTATTTTTCAACCCCTTCATATGAATAATTCAGGTGTAGACAATGGTCGTACCATTTTGAAACATATGGCTTCTGGATATACCATATGGAAGGAGAAGATTCATTCTGAATTTATAGACATGTCCATACCGCTTGGAGGCTACGGACTATATTCTACAGTAGAGGATTTATACCTATGGGACCAAGCTTTATATACCAATCAACTTATTTCAGACGAGTCTCTTTGCTCTATGTTTTATCCTTATCAGCAAAATTATGGTTACGGATGGGCCATTCAACAGATTGAGATCGGTGGTAAAAAGCGGACTTGTATAAGTCATTATGGAGATATTAATGGCTTCTGCGGTGACATTCTTCGATTTGTAGATGATAACTTAACAGTAATTGTACTAAGTAATCTTAGTTTTACTCCAGTGACTTGGATAGGTAAAAATATAGCCAAAGTGTTTTTCGGCGTTCCTATCAAGATTCCAGAGGCAATTCGATCCGTAGATTTAAATGAAGCAACGATTCATCATTTGCTTGGAACCTATCAAACAGAGAACTCAAATCGAGAGTTACAGATTACCTACGAAAAAGGGCAGCTATATCTTACGACAACCAAAGTACATGGCGCTCCTTGTCAATATCCTATTCATCCTATATTTATAACTGAGAAACAAATAGAATTTGTTACAGAGTACATGGATGAAAGCTTAATTTTTGAACTAATAACAACTACTCCACGATTATGGTATAGAGAAATGGATAATCTAACCCTCTATCTGATCAAATAGGGGTAAATCCGAGATACGTGTAAAATATACAGTTACAAATGGAGAAAAATAGAAAAAGCCGATTCCTAGTAAAGGAACGGCTATTTATAGATATCACATGCTCTCGTACTCTTTGACCACCTTATAAAATGAGTTCTTTTTCAACCCAAGTAACCGCATGAATTCAACGCCTGTAATCTCTCTGTCTTTCCATCTCGGATAGTGAGAGACTAATAACTGGCGTTGCTCATGGGACAGCGTCTGTAAATTGATCTTGGGTCTTCCTAAATGTTTACCTTGGGCTTTTGCAAGCGCTATGCCTTCGGCTTGGCGCTGTTTGATTTTCTTCCGTTCTTGTTCGGCAACATAGGAGAGGAGACTCAAAAACTGGTCCTCCATGAGTTTGCCGATATCCCCCATCTCTCGATATTTGCGGCTATCAAACAATGTTTCGTTTTCCAGTACCACAATATCTGCTTGAATTTCCCTCGTGATCTGTTTCCATTCTTGGATGATTCCATCATAATTCCTGCCAAGACGGTCGAGAGCGTCCAGATAAAGAAGATCCCCTTTGCGAAGGATACGCTTCATTATCTGGTAACTGGGCCGCTCAAAATCCTTCCCACTTTGCTTATCAATGAAGATCATCCGTTCCTCGATTCCTAACTCCAACATTTTTTTGATTTGGCGTTCCTCATTTTGATCTGCAGATGAAACACGAACATAACCGATTTTCACCATGAATCCACTCCATAAAATGGATTTTATCCCTTTTATTGTATCTAATTACGTTTCCAAAGGTATATGTATTTTCATAAACGTTTAAAAAGTGATTTTCATACATTTTTAAACGCATGAAACTGCATGGATTTCATAGTTTTTAAAGGTCTACTTTTAGGGGTAGAGGTAGCATCCGTCGATTTTGGGGTCATTTGCCCAACAAATGGAAAATGACTTGAAAAGCCGTTTGGCCTCAAGGGGTACCGCCAGCAATTTAAAAAAATCCTACGCTAAGCAACCGGAATAAGACAAACAACCTCGTTATTCCACTCTAAGGAAAAGCCCTATTACTTCCAAAACCGGCGTGGTATAATTCTACCCGTTCTATTCATGTAAGATTGATACTCTTCTCCAAACTGATTGAGCATCATTTGTTCTTCGCGCGGCACACGTAAGAAATAAAGCAGGCTGAACGACAACAAATGGGACCACCCTGCTATCCAGTTATGCAATAACAAAACTTGAGCAACTCCCCACATCCAAATGGCTGCATACATGGGATGCCTGATATATTCGTATACTCCACTGGTAATAAGTTGATGTCCTTTCCTCAATTCAAGGGTATAAGACCAGTTTCGTCCCAGATCAGCGTGAGAGCACCAGAATAGCCAGAAGGCTACAACGAGGACCATAACTCCAGCCCATCCCATCCAAGATGGCAGCTGATAATCGGCAATTACTCCGCCACCTATAAAAAAGGCGAAAAATGAACATTATTATCAAGCCCGTAAAATAGATGATTTTGAACATACGTTGTCCTCCCTCAGCATTTTATGATGGGAGGAACCCGACCTTGTGAAAAGAAAGTCGGGTTCCTAAAGAGCGGGTGGACTTATTCTTTTACCTTTAGCAGTCGAAGTCCATTCAAGGTTACAATCAACGTCGCTCCCATATCTGCAAAGATGGCCATCCAGAGAGTAAGCCATCCCGGAACAATCAACAGTAAAGCAATGGCTTTAATCGCCAAGGAAAAGGTAATGTTTTGCTTGATAATTCTCAGGGCTTGACGACTTAGCCGGATGGTAAACGGCAATTTTTTCAAATCGTCTGCCATGAGTGCAATATCCGCCGTTTCAAGTGCTGTATCCGTTCCAGCTCCGCCCATGGCAATCCCAACGGTCGAGGTCGCCAGAGCAGGCGCATCGTTAACCCCGTCACCGACCATTGCTACTTTGGAACCGTCTGACCGGAGTTGTTTGATAAACTCCAATTTATCTTGAGGCAACAATTCGGCTTGAACTTCTCCAATCCCTAACTTTTTGCCGATGGCTTCAGCAGTGGCCGGGTTATCCCCTGTCAACATAACTGTCTTCTTAATACCAAGCTCGTGTAAGCGTTGAATTACTTCTCGGCTGTTTTCCCGTACTTCATCCGCTACGGCGATGAGAGCCAGCATTTCGATTTTTGTTCCAAGTACCATCACGGTTTTACCTTGTTTTTGAAGGTCGACGATGGTCTTCTTCGTTTCTTCCGGTATACCAGCTGGTAAAAGTTCTTCAAACAATCCCGGACTACCAATGTAGTAAAGGACTCCGTTTACCTTCGCTTGTACGCCTTTACCTGTCAGAGAGGAGAAATCTTCTACCTCTTGGATCGGAATGGATTCTTCCTCTGCTTTCCGCAGGATCGCCGAAGCTAATGGATGTTGGGAGTTTTTCTCAATAGATACCGCAATACCCAAGAGTTCTCTTTCTTTGTTTGGTATGAGCGAGATAAAGTCTGTCACTACAGGAACTCCGCGTGTTAAAGTCCCTGTTTTGTCAAAGGCAATGATCGAAAGGGCTCCGGCTTCTTCCAAATGAATTCCGCCTTTGATGAGAACCCCGTTTCGTGCGGCATTTCCGATGGCCGTCACAATGGATACTGGTGTTGAAACAACCAATGCGCACGGACAACCAACGACCAAGAGAGCCAATCCGCGATAGATCCAATCGCTCCAATCCGCTTGGAACAAGAGAGGCGGAACCAAAGCAACCAGGAACCCAGCAATCAAAATTGCGGGGGTATAAATCTTAGCAAAACGATCGACAAAGGCTTGAGAAGGTGCTCGTTCCGCTTGAGCTTCTTCGACCAAATGGATGATCTTTGCAATGGTCGTATCTTCCACCCGTTTGGTTACTTTAACTTCAAGCAATCCTTCTTCGTTTAAAGTACCTGCATACACTTCATCGCCGACGTTTTTTGCCGCAGGGATGGATTCCCCGGTAATCGGAGCTTGGTTAATCGAGGAACTTCCTTTGACTACCACTCCATCCATGGCCAGTTTTTGCCCTGGCTTAACGATCATAATGTCCCCGATCTGGATCTCATCGACTGGAACCATGATCTCTTTATCTCCACGGCGAATCAGGGCCTGTTTGGGTGCAATATCCATGAGAGTACGAATCGATTGACGGGCTTTATCCATAGAGTAAGTCTCCAATGCCTCACTTATGGCAAAGAGAATGACTACGGTTGCACCTTCTCCCCATTCACCTATGGCCGCTGCACCCAAGATCGCAATCGTCATCAGGGTGTACATATCAAATTGTAGTCGTGTTAGATTAAGTAATCCTTTCCGGAATAATGCGTATCCGCCAATCAGCATGGAGAGCAGGTAAGAAACGACAGAAGGGATACTTTTCTCTCCATAAGACTCACCCATCAACCAACCAACTATGAGAAATACCAGAGAAACACCAACTTGAATGGTTTCTCTCCGCTTCCAAAACGGTTCTCTCTCCATGCGTACTTCCTGGTTTTCGGGATAGATCTTTAGGTTTTCAAATGCACCAGCCTTCTCTAGATCTTGTATGGAAGGATTCCCATAAACGGTGATTTTAGAGGCTCCAAAGTTCACCTTGGCATCCTTTACACCTGGGAGTTTTTTTACATTCTCTTCAAACTGCGCTGCACAACTGGCACAGGTAAAACCTTGGACGCGATACACTTTTTTATCTTGCACTTGTTCCATTTGTGGTCAACTCCTTACTATGATCAAACGCCAATTGCACAAGTTGTTTCACATGATCATCGTCTAGAGAATAAAAAACGAGCTTCCCTTCTTTCCGGTACTTTGCCAAGCCCATGTTACGAAGTAAACGCAAATGATGAGAAGCCGTAGCCAAGGTAGAATCAATAATATTAGCTACGTCACAGACACAAAGTTCATCCTCTTGCACTAAGGCATAAGCAATTTTTAAACGAGTTGGATCTGCAAGTGCTTTAAACAGTTGGGCTGTATCCATCGGTTTCACTTTTTCTAATGAAGTTTGAACTCGCTTGACCTTTTCTTCGTCGTAACAATATATTTCACAGCGATCTTCACTCAATGATTTGCACCTCACTTTAATAATCAAATTATTATTTGATTGAAGTATAAAACGGAATCACTACACAGTCAAATGGTCATTTGATTATGACATTATTATGGGAGAATCACCGTGAAAATATACATATCTGTTTCATCGTAGAAACTCCATTCTGCGATATAATCGAGGGAGGTTCCGTCAGAGAACGCCGATCAGTGGATTTTCAGCGCTGCCAAATCAGAGTGAACGAAGGCAAAGGCAAGAAAGACCGGATCGTGCCGTTCCCAACTACCTTCAAAGAGCTGTTGGCCATGCATGCCGATAGCGCGGAGAAAAAGGGTGCCGTCTACCTGTTTGAATCGTCTTGGAAGAAAAAATACACGGACCGCGGCATTCGGAAAATCCTCAAGAAGTATTCCGATCAGGCCGGCATGGTCCAATCCATTTCGCCGCATAAATTGCGTCACTTCCTGTTAACGTGGCTCAAGAAACAAGGCATTGACGATGCACTCATTCAGCCTTATTCTGGACATGCAAGCCGCAAGTCGCTTGAAGTGTATTCTAAGTTGGCCATTACTGATGCTCAGGATGAATATGAACGTGTCATCCCTGAGTTTCCTATATAAACACGAAATGACTTGAGTTCCCATGTGGTTCTCAAGTCATTTTCCATTTGTTGGGTAATGACCCCAAAATCGACGGATGCTACCTCTACCCCTTTTAAGGACGTTGCGATAAATAAAACATCAACTTTTTTTGATTTATGCATTGACGAATCAAAATAAATTGATGTATATTCAAATCAAGAAAAGTTGATATGAAGTTACAGGAGAGTGAAAACGATGATATTAAAACCCCATGTAGCGATTAACGTGAAGGACTTGAACAAATCTGTTGTTTTCTATACGCAATTGTTTGGAGTTGAGCCGGTGAAAGTTCGTCCTGGGTATGCTAAGTTTGATCTGGAACAACCAGCTTTGAACTTCACTTTGAATGAAGGCGGAGAAGTAAGTGGCGGTCTGAATCATTTGGGGATTCAAGTGAAATCCACGGAAGATGTGTTGGCTACCAAAGAACGTCTTCAAAAAGAAGGCCTTGCTACTTTTGACGAGATGAATACGACTTGCTGCTATGCGCGCCAGGATAAAATTTGGGTCACCAGCCCGGATGGGCACCGTTGGGAAGTGTTTACCGTATTAGCCGATGCCGAAGAAAAATCCAATAAATCGGCCGCTGAACCGAAACAATCAGAAACCGATTGTTGCTCTTAATCAATAAGAAGTAAGGAGGGGAGCGCGATGTCCCTATCGACAGAAAAATTTGCTCAAATCGCCAAGGCTCTTGGCGATCCGATTCGCATCAAAATCCTTGATCTCATTCAAGCAGGATATGATCAACTTGGCACTTCACCTCCTGTTGCATGTTGTTCCGGTGGTGTCTGTGTTTGTGATATTCAGAAGCAAATGAATATGGGACAATCCAAAGTCTCTTATCATCTGCGAGAATTAAAAGACGCAGGCCTCCTTCATGAAACGAAAGTAGGTAAATGGAATTTCTATGCAATCAACCATAAAATATTGGAGTTGTTTCGAGAAGAATTTCAATATCGATATCGGGAGGCAGAAACTATTGGAACCAAACTGGATCATTCGAAAAGCGTCCGAGCAGGATCTCACTAGTGAACGAAAAAGAACATTTGTTGATGTTATGCCGATGGAAAAATATTATAATCTTAATCAATTTTGATTAATATAATAATAGCCACATCCCACAAAGAGACGTGGCTATTATTTATTTTCCTTCTTTAGCAAATTGTTGAATCCTTGCTTCGATTTGATCTCGAACGCGGCGGAAGACTTCCCATACTTCTTCTTCCGTCCCTTTTGCTTTAGCTGGATCATCAAATCCCCAATGGTCACGATGTACATGGGAGGGAGTAAGCGGGCACTTATCATTGGCATCTCCGCAAAGAGTGATGACATAATCCGCACGGTTTAATAGTTCAGGATCAATCACATCAGAAGTCTGATTGGAGATATCAATTCCTTTTTCAGCCATTACTTTCACTGCTTTCGGATTCAATCCATGTGCTTCAATCCCTGCACTGTACACATCGAAGCGATCGCCTAAGTATTTCTTTCCAAACCCTTCTGCCATTTGGCTTCGACAAGAGTTGCCTGTGCATAAGAAGTAAATGATTTTTTTATTAGACATCGTTGTTCCCTCCTTTTTAAAATAAAGATTTTAGTTTGATTCGGACAGTTTTTGTGCAAAGTATTTACGCCGGAACCAATATGCGACGTTTACGAGTCCAATCAATACCGGTACTTCTACAAGCGGACCAATTACAGCGGCAAAGGCTGCCCCTGAGTTGATGCCGAAGACACCAATTGCAACTGCGATGGCCAACTCAAAGTTATTGCTGGCGGCAGTAAAGGAGAGGGAAACTGCTTTTGAATAATCTGCTCCAACCTTTTTGCCCATATAAAATGAAATGAGAAACATCACAACAAAGTAAATTAAAAGAGGAATGGCGATTCGAACTACATCCAGCGGGAGTTGAAGAACCAAGTCACCTTTTAATGAAAACATGACAATAATCGTAAACAGCAATGAAATTAATGTAATTGGGCTGATTACTGGTATGAATTTTGTCTCGTACCATTCACGCCCTTTAGCTTTCACCAATGCAAAGCGAGTGATCATGCCGGCAAAGAAAGGAATTCCCAAGTAGATCAAAACACTTTCGGCGATCTGACCCATGGTAATATTGACGACAGTTCCTTCTAACCCCAACCATTTCGGTGCAACCGTGATGAAAATGTACGCGTAAACGGAATAGAAGAGAATTTGAAAAATCGAGTTGAAGGCAACTAACCCAGCGGCATATTCTCTATTCCCATTCGCCAGGTCGTTCCACACGATTACCATCGCAATACATCGAGCAAGACCGATCAGAATAAGACCAACCATGTATTGCGGTTGATCTCTTAAGAAAAGGATGGCTAATACGAACATCAATATAGGGCCAATCACCCAGTTTTGTATCAGGGATAAACTAAGAATCCGGAGGTTCCGAAATACTTGCCCCAGTTCCTCATAACGAACTTTGGCCAGTGGAGGATGCATCATCAAAATCAATCCAATGGCAATCGGAATGGATGTAGTCCCTACCTGCAATTCTGTTAAGACGTTCACCATGCTTGGAAAAAGATAACCAGATCCGATACCTATGACCATGGCAAGAAAAATCCATAACGTCAGATACCGATCCAGAAAGGAGAGTCTTCTCATGACTCCACTCATTGCATCACGCCCTTTCATATTAAGTTTTTTGGATGAGGCCGGAGCTTTAGTCGCAGACGACTTTTCGCCCACTTTTCTTTAACTCCTCGATTTCACTTCTCATCTTTGGAAGTGTCTCTAATACAGATTGAAAGAAAGGATAGATGGAACCATCCAATGAATAGAAAACCCATTGACCATTCCGACGTTCTTTCACCAACTTCGCGTTCTTCAGTTTCCGCATATGTTGAGAAACGGCCGGCTGCGTCATATTCAAAATTTCTACCAGCTCACATACGCATAATTCCTCCACTTTTAGTAAAGCGAGAATACGCAAGCGAGTTTTATCTGCCAAGGCTTTATGACACTCCGCGATCTGCTCCCAATCCATCATATTCATCACCTCATTATTATATAAGCATGTACTTATATTTTTGTCAAAGATGAAAATAAATATACTACTGGTCAGGTCCATCAGTCTCGACACACCATGATTTATGTGAAAATAAACTTGACCACAGCATGAGGGGAAATTGACTTTGGCATCCATTGAGCGTACTGCATATCCCCGGCTCAAGCGTTCATACACTGAAAAAGAGTTGGAACGGGTAAACCTTCGAACGAAGAAGTTCGGTTTGTATACGAATTAGCACGGGGCCCAAAATCTTTGCTAAGTGCCATGATTTTGTTGAAGACTTCGCAGCGGTTGGGCTATTTTCCTAAACTCGAAGAAGTGCCTGCTCAGATTGTCAATTATATTCGCGATCGAATGAAACTACCTGTAGAAACGGTTCCAGGATACGATAAACCGCGAACTAGGTATCAACACCAGACAGCTATCCGGAAATTCCGAGGCATCCAATCCTATGGGAAAGAAGCCCAACGGATTGCCCTAGAGACAGTGCAAAAGGCCGCCCAAGTCATGGATCATCCGGCAGACTTGATCAATGTGGCCATTGCCGAACTGGTTCGGCAAAACTATGAACTTCCCGCTTTCAGTACGCTGGATCGTTTGGCGCGCCATATCCGGAAATCCGTCAATGACGGATTTTTTGAAATGGTGTTTCAACGTCTGGGCATTCAGGAAATTAAACGGTTGGATGAATTACTGGAACGGGGAGAATCGCACTATAGCGAATATAATCGTTTGAAAAACCTACCTAAAAAGTCCAGGTTGTCGGAGATCCGGGAGCGGTTGGATCATTTGGCCTGGTTAACCACTTTCGGAGATGCAAAACCGTACTTGGAGGGAATCCCGCCAGCCAAAGTAAGCCATTTTGCGGCTCAAGCCAAAGCACTGGACGCACGGGAGATGAAAGATTTTTCACAGGACAAACGAGCCACACTTCTTCTCTGTCTGATCTATCGCGCCCAAACGAAAACCCGTGATCATTTTGGAACCTTGTTTATTAAGCGGATGGCCAGTCTCCATAAAGCAGCCAAAGAAGAATTGGAGCGAATCAGGGAGCAACACCGGGAGAAAACAGGGTCCTTGGTTTTGGCTTTCACAGAAGTGTTACAAGCCTTACAGGATCATCCTGAAGATGCGGAAGCGGGACGATTGGTCAAAGAGGTTTTAGCTTCCCGAGGGAGCATTCCGGATCTTCTGGTTGATTGTGAAGCCGTCGCTTCCTGCCAGGGAAACAACTACCTCCCCTTGATTCTGAAGTTTTTTCGGCACAATCATCGCCCTGTCCTGTTCCGGCTGATTAATGCCCTTCGACTTGATTCCACTTCAGAGGACGGCCGTCTGATTCGGGCCCTCGAATTTGTGAAAGAACACCAAAATAGCCGGCGGGAGTGGCTCCCCGATGAGGTCGATTTGTCGTTTGCTTCCGACGCCTGGCGGCGGACCATCCGGGTCAAACAGCGTGTTGGGGGCTATCAAATTGCTCGCCGCCATTTAGAGGTGTGTGTCTTTTCCTATATGGCAACGGAACTGAAAACAGGAGATATCTGTATTCAAGATTCTGACGACTTTGCCGATTATCGCGAGCAACTGCTATCTTGGGAAGAATGCCAGCCTCTTTTATCTGAATACCTTGATGAAATGGATTTTCCTAAACAAGGGAAAGAGTTTGTCCAACAGTTACAGGAATGGATGAACCACACTTGCCGAACTGTCGATCACAAATATCCTGACTCTGATGCTGTTGTCATCAACGAAAAAGGGGAGCCGGAATTAAAGAAAATCCGGACAAAAGAACGGACAGTGGATCAAAAGCATTTGGAGAAATTAGTCCTCGAAAGGATGCCGGAACGGAGCATCCTTGATATCTTATGTAACGTAGAACATTGGATTGGATGGACACGTCATTTTGGGCCGCTATCCGGCTCCGACCCGAAACTGGAAATGCCAACGGAACGATATATCCTCAATACCTTTACGTACGGCTGCAATCTTGGACCCGCCCAAGCTGCTCGCCATATGCGGGGACAGGTTACTCCGAAGATGCTCTCATTCGTGAACCAACGCCACGTGACGGCACAAAAACTGGATCAGGCAATTAAAGATACTATCAACGAGTATTACCGGTTCGATCTTCCACAACTTTGGGGCAGTGGTAAAACGGCCGCTGCGGACGGAACCAAATACGATATCTATGAGGAGAATCTGTTAGCCGAATACCATATCCGGTACGGAGGATACGGTGGTATCGCTTACCACCATGTATCGGATAACTACATAGCGTTATTCAGTCATTTCATTCCCTGCGGAGTGTGGGAAGCTGTTTACATTCTTGATGGGTTACTGAAAAACAAATCCGACATTCAGCCTGATACCGTGCATGCGGATACCCAAGGGCAATCCACACCCGTGTTTGCTTTGGCCCACCTATTGGGAATTAAGCTGATGCCCCGGATTCGGAACCTGAAAGACCTGATGTTTTTCCGTCCCTTTGAAAGCGTTCGATATAAGCACATTGACATCCTATTTACTGAAACGATCAATTGGAAACTCATTGAAACTCATTGGAAAGATTTGCTCCAGGTCGTTCTTTCGATCAAGGCCGGAAAAATCTCCTCGGCTACATTGCTTCGCAAATTGGGGAATGACAGCCGTAAGAACCGGCTATACAAAGCGTTTCGAGAGTTGGGACGGGTAGTGCGAACAGTATTTTTACTGGAATACATTTCAAACTTGGAGTTTCGCCAGCAAATCACAGCTACAACAAACAAGGCTGAAGCCTATAATGGCTTTTCTAAATGGCTCTTTTTCGGCGGCGAAAGCATTATTGCTGATAACGATCCGGAAGAGCAAGAAAAGGTGATTAAGTACAATGACCTTGTTGCAAACGCCGTTATTCTTCAGAATGTAGTAGACTTAACAGCTGTGTTACGGGAGTTGACCAGAGAAGGATACGGGATTGAAAGTGAAGCCGTGGCTGCTTTGAGTCCTTACATGACCAGTCACATTAAGCGTTTTGGTGACTATGTAATTGACATGGACAATGCACCTGAGCCCCCAGAACCACAATTAATTCTGCCACTGGGATTGTGACATAGCGAGCCATAAACTAACCGGCTCCCTTAACGTGAAACACACAAGGGAGCCGGTGTTATTTCGATTTGGAACAAATTTCTATTTATAACTGTATATTTTACACGTATCTCGGACTTAACCCAAATAGGACAATGTTTTATTAAGTCCTAAAGTATTCAACACCCATGATGCTTCATGTTTAGCAAATGGGTGTTTTTAAAAAAGATGACAGCTTTGTCTGAGGGGAAATCTTGTTAAGGTTTGCGATAACGATCTGTATACACAACCCAATTCTTAAGGGGGTATGCAGGTAAGGAGAGACTTCCACCGCGGGGGAGGGAGCGTAACATCCAACTGCTAGGCAATGCGTGTTTGAGTTGAATCAGGGTATTAGACAGCCGAGGGGTGTTTAGACCTTCGATACAGGTTCGTTATCAGGGGCTTTAACGGAATAAAAAAGCGCTCATTCTTCATCAATGTAAACAAGTTTGCTACACAAACAAAACAAACCCAAAAATAAAGCCTAATCAGCATCAAGTAATCCATTCCCTATATAACAATCAACTTTTTACTTTTTAGACTTGACCCTCACGCATGCGTGATACCCCATAATCTTGTTGTGTTCAGCACAGGTGAATTGGCGACAAGCAAACATTAGCAAACGTACGCTTCATTATTACGATAGATTGGATTATTGAAGCCAACGCGGGTGGATGACAAGAATTACCGCTATTATGATCAAAGTGCGTTATTGAAGTTGCAAGAGATACGGCTGTTAAAGTCGATATCGGCTTCGCATTGCGACAAATCAAACAAATGATGGACCTATCGACATTGCTACGGACAAAGAGTTGTGGATTCAATCATTGCAGAAACAAATTAGGCTGGTTCAAAAAGAAAAACTTATGCGGAAGCAATATTATTTGCAATCAACTGATACCGCGGTACATGAATACACAGATGGGATGGTTGGTATCTTAACTCAAATATATTCTTGAATCTTTTGGTTTTGGTCACATCACCTTCACATTTTACAAAAGGGCGAAACCGGTCAATATATGGTATGATGGCATTGAATATGATTGGGACGGAGGTTTTGTTCCATGTCAAGTCAAGAGTTCTTTCAGGTGTATGGGTATTGGAGTAACTGGGATTACAAATTGAACCTTGTATTCCTGGCGATCGGAATGCTGTACGTTTGGTTAACGGGCCCGTTTAGAAAGCGTTTCAAAGATGCGGAGCCGGTGCCCGGATGGAAGAAGTTCTGTTTTCTCAGCGGATTGATTATTTATTTCTTTGCGTTGGGAAGTCCGCTTAATCTGATGGCGCATGAACTGTTCAGCATGCACATGATGCAAATGTCGTTTTTATATTTTGCTGTGCCGCCTTTGTTGCTGTTGGGCATGCCTGCTTACTTATTGCGGCCTGTCGTTAATCTGAAAGTCGTGCGCGGCATCATCCGTTTCTTCACCAAACCATTATTCTCTGTGTTTTTCTTTAACGGGTTGATATCTTTTTATCACGTGCCTGTGGTTTTTGACAAGATCATGAAAGAACACCTATTGCACGACCTATCGCACGGTATCTTGTTGTTTGCAGCATTATGCATGTGGTGGCCGATCATCGGACCAATTCCGGAATGGGATCGCATCAAACCGATCCCCAAATTGGGGTTAATCTTCGCTAACGGCATTTTGCTCACCCCGGCTTGTGCGATGATTACTTTCACTGATGTTGTCTTGTTCCAATCTTACATGGATATGTCACAAGTATTTCCGGTGATGAGTCCTATTCACGATCAACAGCTGGGTGGCGTCATCATGAAGATCATGCAGGAGATCGTTTATATCACAGCAATCGGCTTGGTGTTCCTGAAATGGCTTAGACAAGAAAGAGCCAAAGATGAAGCCGAATTGCGTGAGTGGCAACAACAGAATCAGATGAAGCTTAGAGAATCTTGATAGTGGTGGTGTAACGCATGCACAAGGTTGGAAGCGCCTCTCTGGCGTGCTTGTTTTTGCTTCTCGCCACTACGGCTTGCCAAAACGCAGAGGCCCCAGGCCAAGGGACGTCGTCGACGACTGAAACGGCAGGTCCGCAAGACATTTATCAGCGGCACTGCGCCAACTGCCATGGCGGGAACTTGCAAGGCGGATTTGGCCCAGCATTGAAAAAAGTGGGGGCCAAATACGACAAAGATGAGATTCTCCAGATCATTCAAAAGGGAAAAGGCAATATGCCGTCACAAGACTATGTGAGCAAACAAGATCAAGCGACCCTGGCCCAATGGCTATCCGAACAGAAGTAAAAGCAAGGCATCCATTTTGCGGATGCCTTGCTTTTTTGCTTCGTGACCGATTCATGCCATAGAGAATATAGTAAAGTTAAAAATGAATATGGAGTTCGCTTATGACACATCAACAACAACTTGTTTGCCAACACAGTTTGTCTTCATTGTTGCCTGAACCGTGTTGTGCGCGATTTCCGGAACTGCCCGAACAAAGGGGGGGACGCACGTTTCTGCTCAATCCGTCTGTTGAAGAGTTGCGTTCCTTGCCTGAACACCATAAACCGATCATTGCTTATGACATATTGCCATCCCCAGACGCATATCCGTTCTTGCGTGAACGCACCGTGTGGGTTCCTTCCCATGCTTTTCGGCATCATTTCCAATTACGACAAATCTCGGCCGATGTGAGGTATCCTGTTCCCCGCGCCGTTCCATTTTTGATTCAACGTAAAAAAAAGATGAAACAGCATTTGGGTGCATTAGGACAAAAGTTGTTATGGATAGATGATCGCTTAATACCGCATGCAGAGAAAACAGCTCTTTTGGATACATTGCGGCTGATATGCCGTTTGTCCCCCCAGTTGAAGGTCATGTGGGTCACTGATCGGAAAGAAACCAAACACCAGCACATCCGGTTTGTTCCTCCTAGCAAAGCGGATCATCTTGCGTTGTGGCAGGGAGCAGATCTCACATTGACAATGGGTTCAGCCGAGTGTTCATTTGCAGCCTTTCATGTGCAATGTCTCCATGCAGGTATTGTCGTGTTAACGGATAACCAGGGAGACCATGGGGAGTGGATTCGCCACCAATATACCGGTTTGGTGCTCAATCCCAAATTCCTCAACAAAGAACTGCGTCATTATTTGCCGATGTTGGTGAACAATCCCGATTGGCTGTTCGGTCTTAAAAAAAACGGGCAATCTTTGGTGCATAAGACCTTGAAAACAAGCGAGGCGACCGACAATGAGTGAGCCTTGTGTAGTTAGCGTGATTATGCCCACCAGGAACCGTTGGGAAAGTGCATGGCGGTGCATTCATAACCTAAGCCGCTATACCGAAGAGCGTTATGAGATCATATTGGTTGATAATGCCTCTGATTTCATCCCGGATTATATCTTAAAACGAGATGACCTTTATTTTATTCGCAATGGATGGGACAGGGGAGAAGTGGCAGCCATCAACCAAGGGATGAAAAAAGCATCGGGTGAATACATCGTCTGGTTGAAGCAGAGGGCAGTGCCTTCACATCGTTGGTTGACCCAGATGATCAGAGTGCTTAAAGAGACACCCGCGGCCGGCATGGTCGGACCGATGACCAATCGGGGATTGGAAGAGCAACGTTTGCCTGTTCCATTTCAAGCGTTAAGCAAAATCCATCGCTTTAGCAACCAGTACAACCACAGTGACCCGCGTCACTGGAAAGAAGTGTCCCGTCTCCAATCTTTTTGTTGTGTCCTGCCGCGGGCTGTCGTGGAAGAAGTGGGTGAATTGGATGAGTGGTTTGGCATGGGAAGCCATGAAGTGGACGATTATGGCGTTCGGCTCAAACAAGCTGGGTATCGGTTGGTGGTAGCCGGGGATACGTATGTTCATCAGTTCCGCGATACAGAAAGAAACAAAGTGGACTTGCGTGAAAGAAAAAAGAGGGAATCGCAAAACCGACGGTACTTCATACACAAGTGGGGAAGTGATGTGTTTGAAGCGGCTGACGCGAGAAGGTGAAGAGGAAACATCCGTCGGATAAAAGTAGTAGTGTGCGGCAAAGAAACGATCTCAATTCAAATGCGGACGCTGGATTCTTCCAGCATTTTTTTTATGGTGTGATACGCAGAGGATAAAGCGGGGAGATCGCCGTAACGGATGATCAGATGGCATGGTTTTTGTTGCCCACGTATTTTATAGCAGACATTGGTGTTGAACTTATGCGCCTTTGTCGGGACATGTTGCCAAAGCCATAGGATGTCTTCCTGCATATAGTCAAGCGAAGTGACAAAACCAATTCCGCAGTATTCCAAATACACTTTGCACTCATCCACTCCCTCATGATGCATGACCGACACGTAATATTCTACCGCTCGGGGCGGAAACCCCAGCGCCAATCCCACTTCCCGATGGTAAGCAGGGGAGTCGGGAAGGAGGAGGTGTGTTTGTTCCAAAAAACGGTGTTTGTTGGCCTCCGTTTGAAAATATAAGAGCTGGTCCATCTGATGCAGGCGGACGCCGACACTTGGATAAGAAGCCAACTTCAATGATTCAACTGCATGATACGATTGGTAGTGCGGATTGGTGAGCAAGGCTGGTTTGAAACCGCGCAAAAAAGATTCAATATCTTTCATGCCACGTTCTCCTTTCGCTGTGTGAAAAGATTCAACCTCAAATATTTATACCCTCATCCCGAAATTCCTTTTCATCATTTTCAATTTTTGTAATTAACAGGAGTTGAATATCAGTGTTGTAAAAAGCCTTAGCCGCAAGGGGACTAAGGCTTTTCGACTTAAGCTGCATGATCGTCTGTAGCTTTTTTTCGCTTGGACAGGGGTAAGTTGGAGAAGAAGAGGACACTGACCAAGATGAGGAGCATCCCAATGACGGTACCTGTTGTCATCGGCTCATCCAGAAACATCATGCCCCAGATCACACCAAAGGCTGGCACCAGCATAGTCACATAATTGGTTTGTGTTGGCCCGACATCCCGGAGCAACCTGAAATACAGCAAGTAGGCGAACGCAGTGGACAAGATCGCCAATGCCAAGATAGAGAGAGTGACTGGAAGGGATGGGAGTTTAGCAGGGACATCCATGGTTGCAAAAGGCAGGATGCATGCTGTGGCTCCCAATAACTGCCCGATTGACAGGGATAAGGGCGATACGTCAAACGTTTTTTTGGCGTAGGTTGAGCCCAAGCCGTAAAAAAGCGCTGCGAGAAGTGAAGCGGAAATAGCCAAGACAGTGGCCAAGTTTAATTCCATGGGTGACCAACCGACAAGAACACAGACACCGATGAAGCCAATCAGAAGTCCCAAAACCTTCTGAACCGTGAACATTTCCTTTAACCACACCCGCGCGACCACCGCAGTGAACAGGGGAGTCGTTGCGTTTAATATCGCGGCGAAAGAGGATGTGATATGGACTTCAGCGTAAGAAATCAAGACAAAGGGAAGGACTGTGTTTATGAGACCAAGCAAATAATACTTCGCATGATCTTTTTTTATGGAAAAGGGAATCTTCAACAAAAAAGCATAAGCAAGTAGGGTCAATAAGGCGATCCCCACACGCAACCAAACCAAAAAGACAGGTCCCACCTCCGAGACCGCCACACGGATGTAAAGAAAAGAAGCCCCCCACAATGCGGCTAGCGCCAATAGGATCCCTAAGTTTTTTAAGCTCATCTCAGTCTAACCTTTCTGTACACGAAATGTCTTTCTTTTATAGTTTAATCAAAACCGTCGCCTCTTTACAGGGGGAAAATAAAAAAACCGGGACCAAGCCCGGTAGGTCAAAACTCATATTAAAAAGCGCCCCAAAGGATGGGCGTCATGGTGAAAATCGGAACCGCCCGTGACGAAGAGATGATGCTTCTCAGCGAGACGAATCAGTTTGTTGACATCCCGCAGACGGTGTTCACGGTGCCAGACTTCCAGTCCATCCAACCCCAATGCGATCATCTCCTCAATATGGGTCGGGTTTTTAAAGCAATAAGGATGGGCGAGAACGGCGACTCCACCGGCGTCATGAATCATCTGGATGCCCTCTTCTAACGAAAGTCCTGTCAAATCAACGCAAGCGGGTCGGCCGTCACCTAAGTAATGCCGAAAAACATCACGCACACTGTAGAGATAGCCTTTGGCAACGATTGCTTTTGCAATATGGGGGCGGGTGATAACACTGTTGCCGCTGTATTGGCGAACATCTTCCATGGTGATCGGCATGTTGAACTGGCGGAATTTATCGATAATGCGTCTGGCCCGCTCGTTCCGTTCTTCATGGAGAATGCGCAACTGCTGTTGCATTTGGTGTAAATCCCGCAAGTTATAACCCAATACATCCACATTATATTTTCGCCAACGCGTACGGATCTCCACACCAGGAATCACTGTCAGCGAGGTGGATTGGCTGGCGGCCATCGCTTCAGCAACACCGGCCACTGTATCGTGATCGGTGATGGCGATGGTTTGCAAGCCGATCGCGGATGCTTTTTCCACCACTTCAGCGGGCGTAAACACGCCATCTGAAGCACAAGTGTGAATATGCAGATCAAATGTTCCAGGTTCGAGATCGTTGATGATGTTCATTATGGCCTCCTTTGGCATCTCATCAATCAGTGACTTTCGCCCTGAATCTCTTCTTGTTTTCATGTCACATTCCTTCTGGGATGTTGCTACGAAGAAGATTGGATTTTTTTACAAAAATAGCAGGAATGGATAAGAGGGTGATTGTATATTACTCTCAATAAAACAATGATCGGTGTGATGTTGCCATATGAAAACAAGAGAGATGCTCCCAGGACATTTACTTTACGATATTTTCGACTCTGACCTGTCCGTCGACTATCTGATTGAATCGTATGAGGAGTGGCGGAAAAATTGGCGCCAGGTGCCGCATTTTGTGTCCGATTCTTTGGAATGGATCGCCGCCAAACACGGGTTTGATCAACACAGGATGAAAGATGAGAGAGAAACGGTACTTGAGTTGATCAAGGAGGAATATCCCGAAGCGTGGGCATATCTCCATCCCGATGGCTCATTTAGCAAGTATCATTATGACTATGCCTGTTCAGCTTACTGGTGTCGCTACCGATTTCGTCAACTGGGCTTGTCAGAGGAGATACCTGACGAAACCGGCGTAGACGAATCCGAAAAGTGAGAGCACCGGCAATGTTGGTACCACCCGCCCATTTCTTTGAAAAATGACTTGAGAAACCTTTTTGGGTGACTCAAGTCATTTCATATTGTCTTTATTTGCTTTGAAGAATCTTTTCTGTTTCGGCGACTAGATCCCGGAGCATGTCGGCAGCTTGTCTCGTCTGATTTTCATCTTTGGAGAGCAGTGTAAAAATCTGATCCACTCTTTTTTTATAGTCAACAGGCTTGATTGCAAACTGATCAACCATCATGACCGCTTTCTTCTCATTGATGCAATATTGTTTGTTCTTGGCAAATAAAACTTGATTCAAACTAGAAATCGCGCGAAAGCAATGTCCGGCAACATAAGAAAGGTCATCCTGATGTACAGCTTTATCCACAAACATCAGGGAAAAAGATGCTTCAAAAAGAAACCATTTCATGATGGCTTCTTGCAGAGTTTCTGGGTAAGGCTGGGTTTTCGCCTTTAATGCAGCAAGTTGATTTGTCGGGTCGGCAAGAATTTTACAAATGGACACTTCCCCCATATACATGACATTAAGATACGCGTGAGGATGGCCTGTTTGATAATGAGCTGTAACGGAACCCTTCAGACAATCATCAATGACTTGAGAGACTCTGTTTGTATCACGCAAAATAAAGTCAACATGATACCCTTGGATGATGAGCCACCCTCCTGCATTGACCCATGGCCCCCAGCCTCCTAAAGGCGTAACGCAATTTCGTTCAACCGAGCCACGTCAAATCCTGCTGATTCATCATAATAAATGCCGATGTCTATATCAGAATCCGGCCGATGAGTGCCGCGCGCTCTTGATCCTCCCAACACCACTCCGACGATCCCAGGAACCCCTTCTAATTTTCTCGTCACATTATCAATAATTTTTTGAGCAGTCATCTTTGTTTCAACTTCCTTTCTAAACCTAATGGCGGATGCTGGTCTAACATCGGAGATCAGCACAGGCGATCGAGCCACCCGCCACGAAAAACTTTGTTTTGACATCTTTTTGTCAGATTTTGCCGGCAGGATTCTGTCACGTAAATGTTAAAAAATAACAAAAACAGGCGAGTAGAAAGGGAAGGGTTATGAGTATAGATATTAGTCTCCAAACATTTAAGCGGGTCGAAGAAAACGCCCTGGCGGCACTCAGGCAAGGGATGACGCCCAAAGATGGCTTGCGCCGAGCCCATGCGGCCATCATGGCGGAGGGATTGAGCCAGCGGGAAGTGGACTTCTTGTTCAACTGGATCGTCAATTGCATTCTTACTGCGGATGCACGTAGATTGATTATGAATGAAGGGCATCGTCCGGAAATTAAAGAGAAATTTCGTCGCGAGTTGGGAATCGCTTGGCAAGATATGCCGATCGGGCAGGATTTATCCATCAACAAACAGTCATTGCCCCGTCTCAAACGCTATTATTTGGCGGATGAATTTCCTTATTCTTTCTGATGCCATTCGCGCACCGTTTCGCGAATGCGGTCCAATTGCTCCCAATATCTAGCAATAGCCGTTTTGCCATCATGGGTGATACGGATGGTCGTGTGGGGGATCTTTTTGCGGACGAATTGTTTGCTGATATCCACGTAACCGGCCCGTTCCAATTTGGACAAATGGGATGAAAGATTGCCTTTGGTTAGTCCGGTCAGCTCTTGCAAAAACAGAAATTCCGCCATGGTGCAAGCCTCCAGTGCACTCATGATCGCCAACCGGGCGGGCTCGTGAATCAATTTATCCAATCGGGTCATTTCTTTAAACGGCATCATCGGAACCAACTCCAATTTCACAAATTGATTTATATATGTAACTAGTTTGTATTATAAACACAAATGCGTCCAATGCAAAGCCCCGCCCGCAAAAGTACGGCAGAACACATTCTTTTGGACAATCCCTTTGCTTTTTTTATGTACTCTATCTGCTTGGCAAGAGTGTGGATTCATTTCCTTTTGAACAACGGAAACACAAAAAGGACTCGCTGTCTATGTGGCCATTGAGTCCTTTTTTATTATTGCAGGTTCTGACATTTTTCATGGAAGGGTACACAGAGCTGCTTGGCCTCAATTCATCTGTATGGGTTCACCGTTGTTTCCAAATACTAATACGCCTAAAAATCCAACCAAAACATATAAAAAAGCTGTCAAAAGAACATCGCTTTGAAAGCTTGCTTTTCTCCAAGTAGTAATCAAAAGAACACCAAAGACAGGAACAAACACTCCATACGCATACAACAATTTAAATGGAAGCATTTCACCCTCACAGATCGACGAAGGGGTCGGTAAGACTTCCTTTCTTCATTTACAATTGGAACCTGAAATACAAACATCCGTCGAAACATGATCTTCCCGTTTAAAATTCGACCCAAAAGCGAACAGTAAGAGATGGGTGAAGAAAGTGAAAACATGGCTAAACTCGCCAATGGTAGCGGCTGCGATCGGTTTGGTAAGCAATGTTGTGCTGACGGTTTTGAAGTTTGGGGTCGGTTTTGTGTTTCGAAGTCCATCGTTGATCGCCGACGGTGCTCATAATGCGGCCGATGTGATTGCGTCGGCAGCGACATTAGGTTCGATGCGGGTGTCCAAGCAACCGGCAGATGAAGAACACCCCTATGGGCATGGGAAGGCGGAGGTTATCGCATCTGGCGTTGTTGCGGTTATTTTGTTTATTATCGGGCTTTATATGATTTATCACTCCATCGTATCGTTGTTTGAGCCCGCTGTGGAAGCGCATTGGTTATCCTTTGCGGCTGCGGTGCTGTCATTGGTTTGGAAACAGGTACTTTACATTTACACCATTCGCATCGGACGCAGGGAGAACAGCAAAGCTTTGATCGCCACGGCCTATGACCATTTGTCCGATGTGTACGCTTCCCTCGCCGCGGTGATCGGGATTGGCGCGGCCATCGCTGGCCAACTATATAGCCTCCCTTTTGCGCAATACGGGGATCCGCTAGCCAGCATTGTTGTCTCTTTGTTGATCATCAAAATCGCAATTGATATGGGTCGGGAGTCCATGGGGATTTTGATGGAGAGAAATCTGCCGGAAGAAAAAATCAAAGAATACTCTCAGATTATTTTAAACGTCCCCCATGTCAAACGGATTGACCGCATCCGGGCTAGAGAACACGGGCACTATACGATTGTCGATGTGCGGGTGGGTCTTCCTGGTGAGTTGTCGATCCAGGAAGGGCATGATACCGCACGGAAAATCAAACAGGCGTTGATGGCGCATGATGAGGAAATACAAGAAGTTCTCATCCACCTGAACCCCTGGTATGACACGGATGCATAGAGTCTGGAAACCCCAGGCTCTTTTTGCGTTGAAGGCAAAAAAAGCAGAGGGTTCCAGTCACTCTGCTTTCCTCTGCCGCGCTGACTTAACCATTTGTTCGTCAACGTGACATGAGATATAATTGAATCGTTTACCAAATTATTGTTGATCTTCGACAAAACGAATGTTGGATAATTGTTGTTTTACTTGTCCGCGGATGGCTCCCAAGTAGATTTTATATAACTTCTGTTGTTCTTTTCGCTCTAATTCCGTAAGCCCGACGGTTTTCTTTTTACGAGCCAATTCATTGATTCTATTAATTAATTGTTGATCGATCATTCATATCACTCCTTCTAACCCACTTTACCTAAATCGATGTGGATTTGCAAGATTGAGAGAGGATGGTAGCGAGAAGTAAAGATGAAAGCGATCATTTATGCGCGTGTCAGTACGAAGAAGGAAGAGCAGGAAACGAGTTTGGAGCGGCAAGTCCTCGATCTGAAGCAATGGGCTGAAGAGTTGTCTGTTGAAGTCGTGCGGGTCATTTCTGAACAATACAGTGGGTTTGATCTTAACCGGCCCGGTTTGCACGAGCTATTTGACACGTTGAAACAAGAAAAAGTCGAGGCCGTCCTTATTCAAGACGATACGCGACTAGGACGGGGAGAAGCAAAATTGGCCATTATCCATCAGCTCCATCGGTCTGGTTGCACGATTTACTCCCTGCAACAGCGTGGGGAGTTGGAGTTGGACGCCGGTGAATCGACAGTATTGTCGATCATAGCCAAAGTGGAAGAATTGCAACGGAAAATGATGAATCAGAAGATCAGTTGGGGCATGCGGCGCGCAGTGAGAGAAAAGGGATTCAATCCTGCAAAGAATCTGAAGAACCAAGGATTGGGCGGACGCGAAAAGAAAGAAGTCCCATTGGAGCAAATCGTGGCATTAAAGGAGAAAAAGCTCACCTATGAGGAGATCGCGGCCACGTTAAAAGGGTTTGGATATGATGTTTCACGGGCGACCGTACATCGGAGATATCGGGAATGGAAACAATCTCAAGAAGAAAAATTGCAAAATTCACTTGAAATGGAGGAGTCCCGATGAGCACCATCAACTGGGAACGATACGAGGTTTTGACACAAACGCCGGGTGCTCCCGGTTTTGAACAAGCTATGCGGAAAGTGATGCGCACATACATATCCGAAGTGACCGAAGAGATTGTGCAGGATCGGCTAGGGGGCATCTATGGCGTGAAACGCGGTACGGAAGAAGGGCCCAAAATCCTGTTTGCTGGACACATGGATGAAGTCGCTTTCATGATCACCCGCATCACTGCCGATGGCTTTTTGAAGTTCCAACCCTTAGGAGGCTGGTGGTCCCAAGTGCTGCTTGCGCAACGAGTCGATGTGATCACTCGGGATGGCAAGCGGATTCCAGGGGTGATCGGTTCTGTGCCTCCACACTTGCTGAGTGACGAGCGGCGCAATAAAGTCGTGGACGTCAATCAAATGTTTATCGATATCGGCGCAACCAGTGAAGAGGACGTGAAAGAGTGGGGGATCCGCCTAGGGGATGTCGTCGTGCCCCACTGTCCGTTTGTAGAAATGGAAGGCGGCAAAAGGGTAATGAGCAAGGCGTGGGATAACCGCTTTGGTTGTGGTTTGGTATTGGAAGTACTAGAAGAGTTGGCTCGGACGGATCATCCCAACACGGTGTACGCCGGGGCGACGGTTCAGGAAGAAGTCGGTTTGCGCGGGGCAGGAGTAGCTGCGGAAATGATCCAGCCTGATGTGTTCTTAGCTGTTGATTCCGGACCGGCGGGTGATACCCCGGGAGTGAGCGACGGATTTGGCAAGATTGGGGGCGGAGTGGTCATCCGCATTTACGACCGGTCCATGATCACTTCACCGGGTATGCGGGACTTTTTGTTGGACACCGCAGAGTCTGAGCAAATCCCTTATCAATTCTTTGTGTCCCAAGGAGGCACCGATGCCGGACGGGTGCATCAATCAGGGATTGGCATTCCCTCCGCGGCGATTGGCATTTGTGCGCGCTACATTCATTCCCATGCGTCGATTGTTGATAAAGAAGATGTTGAAGCGGCTAAAGCGTTTGCCTTGGCATTGATCAAACGGCTCGATCAGACGACATTTAAAACGATTTTGGATCGGTGAAAAGCAAAAAAGCAGATGGGTTATGCCCATCTGCTTTTTTAGTTCGGGACAAGCGGGATTGGTTTGGTCTTGGTTCCGTCCGGCATGATGCTCGGTACTTCGCCCACCACCAACTCTCGAATAATAGGGTAATCGAACTTGACAGTGAAGTGTTCTTTGGCAAATGGCAATAAGGTGGAGATTTCGATTTCTGCATGAATCAAGATGTTTACCAACGTCGTATTAATCCCCGATTGCTCCACTTTGGTCGTCAGCGTGACATGGGGAGACCCTTCAATCCAGATATCCAAAGGGATATTCGGCCCGAAATCGGATAAAATGCTACTTTCGGCGATTTTCCCCAACGAGATGTGAACCTCGCGGTCTTGGGATTCTTTCAATTCATGCAAGATGCGGTCGGTCAGGATTTGGTAGATCTTGCCTTCCGCGTGGCTGTCAAAACTGATGCCGGCGATCCGGCCTTGCTGGTCTTTATGCATGAAAGCGACTTGTTTTTTTTCTTTGCTTAGTGCATCCTGAACATCTGCGACACCTTTTAAGAACGCTTCCTCAACTATCTTCTTTGCTTCCGTCTTGGCAATCGTCGATAATGTCGTATCATATTGAACTTCAATGAACCATAATGGAAAGATGATGATGGCCGCACAAATCAGAAGAAGGAAAATCAGCTTCATCTTCGGACCACGCCGAATCATGCGGTAGGGAAGGCCTGCGTTCGACGGTGGGGAAGGAACCCGGTGAGAGGCGAACCCCGATGCCCGACGCAAGCGGATCGGTTGTGTGAAGCGCTTGATCCATTGTGCCATAGACAACGGCCAGGGTCGTTTATTGACCAACCGACGCCGTTTTAACATAGCAGTCCCCCCCTCGGCATTGAAGATGAATACTTTATATGTATTATGAACCTTCCAGAAAAAGAAGACGTGAAGCTGGCGATTTCATCCAAGAATCGGCCGCTTCGCCGACATTATCGGGAACAATGGCTTCCTTGGGAAGACTGCGTGCTTCTAATTCTTGAATACTGCCGGGAGTTGGGTTTCCCTGGAAATGAAGTAGACTTCGTAAAAGGGTTGAAATCATGGATGATCGAAGTCTCAAGAAACGTCGTAGATTCGACCGCTGTCGGCAGTTAAGACGAGAAGGATATTACGTAGATCCCAATGATCTAAGTGCGCTTAGTCCATATCTTACGGAACATATCAAGCGATTTGGCGATTACATCATTGATTTAGAGGATTAGATGTTAAGTTAGAATAAGATGGATATTTCCGATTATTTTTTATGGTATAAATTGATGAAATAATGATGTTTACTCCTGCATAAACTCAATTTAAAATGAAAGTATTAACGAACAAGGAGGCAATTCACATGAAAACCATGACAAATCAAACCGTACAAACATATAAGGGTGGAACATCTTCTTATTTGTAAATGGTGTACCCCTTATATGTGTTTATTTAAATAACACAAAAAAGGGGTAAATCATGCGTTTTCCAGTAAAAAAATTTTTCTCATATTACAAACCGTATTTAATGTTGTTTCTTTCGGCATTGGCCTGCGCCTTTATCGTATCTGCTGTGACTTTGGTGTTTCCATTACTCGTTCGGTATATTACGAAAGATGTTCTGGAAGGAGACTTATCCACTGCGCTAGGCGAAGTGTACTGGATTGGTGGGCTAATGCTTGTTTTAGTCGTGATCCAGAATATTGGGAACTACTTTGTAGACTACAAAGGTCATGAGGTCGGTGCTCGTATGGAAAGGGATATGCGTAGCGAGTTGTTCGCGCATATGCAGAAGCTTTCCTTAAGCTTTTACGATAAGGAAAAGACAGGTCAGCTCATGTCTCGAATAACGAACGACCTGCTACTGCTTTCCGAGCTCTACCATCACGGTCCAGAAGACTACGTCAAATATCTCGCCCGTTTTATTGGAGCATTTGTCATTCTGTTCTTTATTAACGCCCCCTTAACAATCGCTGTGTTCTGTTTTTTACCATTCTTAGGTGCCTTTACATTATATTTTAATAAGAAGTTGAACAAGGCATTAAGAAGAAACAAAGAGCGAATCGGGGACGTAAACGCACAGGTAGAAGATAGTCTATCGGGAATCCGCGTGGTAAAATCGTTTGCCAACGAGCACGTAGAGATTGAAAAGTTTAACCGAGAAAACAATCGTTTCCTCGATAGCCGAAAGAAAACGTACAAGGCGGAAGCGTATTTTTTCAATGGTGTTGAAGCGTTTATCCAACTGATTACGATTACGGTGATTATCTTAGGTAGTGCTAGCATTGTGAATAACACTTTAGAGTTAGCTGATTTGATTACTTTCTTACTGTATATCAACTTTATGATTGAGCCAATTCAACGACTGACTCATATGAGCACGCAGTTTCAAGAAGGAATCACTGGCTTCCAGCGCTTTATGGAAATCATGAATCTGAAGCCAGCAGTCGAAAACAAACCGAATGCCATAACCTTGCCAGAGGTACATGGCGAGATTGAGTTCAAGCAAGTTTCCTTCCGTTATGAAGACCATTTGGACAATGTCTTAGTAAACCTGTCACTTCGTATACAACCGGGAGAGTACGTTGCGTTAGTTGGTCCGTCTGGTGTGGGAAAAACTACATTATGCTCGCTCATCCCTCGCTTTTATGATGTGACAGATGGGGAGGTGTTACTAGACGGGATCAACGTTCGCGATATCGACCTGCAGTCATTAAGAAATAACATCGGTATTGTACAGCAAGATGTTTACCTTTTTGCGGGAACGGTGATGGAAAATATCCGCTACGGAAATCCAGCGGCGAGCGATGAAGAAATTATCACGGCAGCCAAGCACGCCAATGCCCATGACTTTATTATGAGCTTGCCAAACGGCTACCACTCCGAGATCGGACAAAGAGGTGTCAAATTGTCTGGTGGTCAAAAGCAGCGACTAAGTATCGCTCGCGTATTCTTAAAAAATCCACCCGTTCTTTAGATGAGGCAACGAGCGCGCTAGATAACGAGAGTGAAAGCATCGTCAAGAAATCACTAGAATCGTTAGCTAAAGGACGTACGACCCTCGTTATTGCCCATCGCCTTTCCACTATCCGCAATGCCCAACGAATTATTGTACTAACGGAGGACGGTATTGTGGAACAAGGTACGCACGATGCGTTACTTGCACGCGATGGGGTGTATACACACCTGTATTCCAAGCAGTTTGATTAGAGTTGGAAACCACTTAAGAAAAGGGGTTTTGCGCCTTTTTTACATTTTTTTCTATCTATCATGCTGCTTTTGGACTTATCTCGAATTAACCTCACGAACGCCTTTATTTGATGACTGACTTGGAAGGATATTGCGAAAAATGCGGTTGCACGCACATAACAACAGCGTCAGGAGTGGGGCAGAGAGAGATCAAAGCGTAAAAAGCTGACCACGCAACATAAGCCCACCCATTCTCCGGGTGGGCTTATGTTGCGCAATTTTATCAGACGCTCATATTTTTGAGTGCTTGGTTGAGATGGGCCACTTCCTGTAAAGCGACTTTGTCATTTAACACTTCACCAGGCTTGGTACCCCGCCCGATGACAAAGCCGGCAAATTTCATATTCATAAATTCAAATATGTACTGGAATTGCTGAACCAGAGGCAGCCCTTTGATCCTGGCCGACTCCCCGCCGGAGATAATCACATAAGCGGGCTTGTCCTTCATCGCTCCTTTAAAATCGTATGCCGGATTGCGTAGGCTTTGCGACCAGCGATCCACAAAATTTTTCATGTGGCCAGACATGCCATACCAGTATAGCGGCGTGCTGAAGACGAGGATATCGCTGTTCATCACTTGTCGAATCACTTCTTCATAATCATCACCGACCGGCTCAAATCCATGTTCTGTATGGCGTTGGTCACGGATCGGACGTATGTCTTTGTCTCGCAAGGTGATCCATTCCACATCAAGCCCCTCACACAAACGCCGCGCAAGCGTCTCTGCATTCCCATTGTCACGAGAGCTGCCTAAGATGACGGATATTTTCATCACAATCCCCCTTTTCCCAGATTCGACGAATGTTCTCGGTTAGTATATCATATATGAAGTTGGAGCAGAAACTGGCCAGTGGCACCGAACCACATTTCCATTTGTATCCGATTTCGATGTTCCACACCCCTTTAAGGTTGAAATGAAACTGTGTGTTTGGTACGATTTCTTTACAGGATACCTATTTATCAAAATCAATATATAATAGCATTTATTCACTCAATTTGAATACAATTGGAGGCTCGCATGAAATATTCCACAGGGAAAGAAACGAAAAGAAAAATTATTGAAACCGCATTCCAGCTGATGTCCGATAAAGGATTTGATGCACTAAGCATTGATGAGATCATGAAACATATCGGCAGAACCAAAGGCTCTTTCTATGTTCATTTCAAAAGCAAGGAAGAAATGTTGTATGAATTGATGCGAACCCGTTTGGACCGCGGGTATGGGCATATGGCGGCTGAGATTAAAGAGGAATTGTCCCTCGACAATTGTGATGTGCGGGCCATCTTGGAAAAAGTGACCGCCAAAATATACGCCAGCCTTGGTGACGATCCATTGACATGGACGGCCACCTTTTATCAGTTGGTCATATATTCCCGCAAAGACGAAACTGTTCGGGAATGGCTAGAACTGAACTTCAACCAATGGTCGGAATTCCTCCATATGATCGTTGAAAGAGGCCAGGAGCTGGGGCAAATCCGTTCTGACATGGATACCCAAACCATCACCAACCTGTTGATGGGAATCGTGTTGGGGTACGAAATCCTTTACATGCTTAAACCCCAGGTCGATATGACCGAGGTTATCAAGATTCACGACTGGTTGTTTATCAGCAAGCCATCCGCTGAATAAAACGGCAACTTAGTTGTGCAAAGAAAACCTAGCAAAAATCGGTTGCTAGGTTTTCTTTATCTCAACCGTTGTTAGACCGAGCAGTCAATAAACAGTACTTCTTTAAATAAATAAAGCAACTTTCTTCATGCTTACTCTTTTTTCTGTTGTTTCGCTAATTGATATTCTTTTTTTCGTTTTTTAGATTTTTCCTCTTCTTCTTTAAGGCGTTTTGCTATTTCTTCTCTATGTTTTTGAATTTCTTCTTCACTCTCTTCAAAAGTATACAACTCATCGGTGGAAACACCCAAAATTTTTGCCATTCTGTACAGTGTATCCATTCTGGGATAAGCAGTATTGCTTGTCCACATGGTTACTTGTTGTTTCACTACGCCCAAGGCGATGGCTAAATTCGTTTTGGTGGGCTTCACCTTGTTTCCATTTAAATCAAGCATAAATCCTTCGTATTTCTTTTTAGCTAAGATTAAATCTAGATTACATTTTAACACGCTTTTTCACCTCTATTATATTGTGTCTTCGTTTCATATTATAAACTTACGGTCATTATTTGTAAAATATTAAATTAACATAATGTGCCTAATTCGATACACGATTGCGCACATTGTCGCTACAATAATTGATAAATATAAAAATCATATATATATTTTACGATTAGAGATAAGATACAATGGGAACTCTCATTTTGAATCTTCTTGATATTTTCAATGCTATGGTAGTCCGACGGCGACGTAAAAATTTCCCCCTGGCACCATTGTTTCCATTGATGGTATGATCTATAAGTTGCTTGGATTCATTCGTTATGATAATAACTGATATAAGCAAGACAACCCGATATGGGCAAGTTAGCTTAGAGGTGAACAAGATGGTGGGGAGTGACGAACTAGTGATCGTAGTCGGCGGAATGATTGGGCTGGGGAAAACCAGTGTCGCGACATTGTTGGGCGAGGCCTTGAACAGTAAAGTGTTTTATGAATCGGTTGATGACAATCCGTTGCTTCCTTTGTTGTATACCGCATCAGAGGAAGAAAGCGAGCGCATGCGCTATCCGTTTTTGTTACAATTGCATTTTTTGGATACGCGTTTTAAGGCCATCAAGCGGGCCTTGACCGACAAGAAAAACGTTTTGGATCGTAGCATTTATGAGGATTGGTACTTTGCGAAAACCCTGAACGAGTTGGGCCGTATCAATGATTTGGAATTCCATGCGTATGAGCGTTTGCTGGACAATATGTTGGAGGAGATCGAAGGGATGCCCAAAAAGGCACCCGACCTGATGGTCTACCTGAGCGCATCTTTTGAAACGGTACTGACTCGGATTGGCATGCGCGGACGTGAATTTGAACAGGATCCCAGCTTGGTGGACTATTACCACACACTGTGGTCCGGTTATGATGACTGGGTTCATCACCATTACAAAGCTTCAGAGGTGTTGGTGGTGAACATGGACGAAATCGATGTGGTGAACAACGAACAGGATGCTGAATTTGTCGTTACTGAAGTAAAGAAGAGATTGAACAAAATGGGTATCATCGTTTAATTTAGTTAGTCATGCAAACGGCCAAGGCTCCTGCAATCGCTATCCCTTGCAGGAGCCCTGGCCGTTGTATGATTTGTTGATTAACCCTTTACCGCGGAAGGTTGTAGTTGTAATCGCCTCGGATGGTCTAGATTTGTTTGAAAAAAACAGATTTGCCCACTGTTACGAAAGTCGTCCTTTCTTATATAATGATAAGTACCAAAAAAAACGGAGGAGAGAAGAATGGGCATCGACGAGAGGATTTCACAATATTTGAACAAAACTAGCCGCAAACATGCTGTCCCTTATGAAGAAGGTGAAATGGTACCCGTCCGCGTCACGAAGTTGGTTGATTATGGGGCATTTGTGGTGACCAAGGATCAACATCTTTTGCCAGGCCTGATCCATATATCGCAAATCCCCCCCGGTTTTAATCTGGAAGTGAACGACTTGTTAGAGGCCCAAGTGAAACAGATCAAGGAAGACAACAAACTGGAATTGTCATTGATCCATTTGGCGGAAAGAGAGGAGACTCCCTTCGCCGTGCTTAAAGAGATGAAAGACAAATTGCCCGAAAAAGAGCTGCCTAAAGAGGAGATCGATGACATCATCGAATTTTTCTCCAAAGAATTCGGATTAGTGTCAGATAATTCTAAGAAGAAAATTCAGGAATTGGTTAAACGAATGGGCGTTTTCCACTTTACCATAACCATGATGAAAGCGCTTCCAGATTTTAAACGAGACTTGGTGTACCATTTTTTAAAAGAAGTAGAGCAGGCAGGTGATTGCCTTTAACCAACGTTTCTTTCATTTTTCGCGCCATCTGCGTGAACGCTTGGAAGAGAGGTTGGGGAAAAATTTAACAGGCCAGGAGATCGAACGATTGATACACGAAAGCATTGTGTTATTGCAGACGGATCGGCACTTGTACCTTTATCACCCTGATGAGGACATTCGTTTTCCATGCGTCAAAGATGGAGAGCGTTGGGTTATCAAATCGGTCTTGGTGAAAGGCATGTGGATGGAAGCAAAAGATTAGGTCGGGAGGTATGTAATAGATGGTCTGAATCACTAGATCATCCATAATGAGCTATAAATTGATGTGAATACTTTCAATCAAGCTGTAGTCAAGAGGTGATGATACCTTACTTACCATTGGTGCTGATGCAGGACTCGATGCGCCGTTTATTGCATGAGCGGCGCATCGTTTTGTGTTGGAGGGGTTAATCGGATTCAAGACATGCCTCATATACCAAACGGGCCAATTGTTTCATTTGTTGTTGCGCTTGCTCGTATTCACACTCCTCACTCAGCGCAACCATCACCACCGCCCGCGACTTGGTAAACAAAATGCCAGCATCATGCAGCGTCCGGGTGACCATCCCTGTCTTGTGGGCCAACTCCCATTCCGGTAACCAGCCGATAATATCCCCGTGCTGGCTTGGTAGTCCCGTCGGCAAACAGTCTCGAAGCTGCTGTTTTTTTAAGATTTCGACCATTTGTCTGCTTGCGTGTTGCGATACAACCTTACCCTGCGCGATGTGGCGGAAGCATCGGGCAACATCTGCTGCGGTAATCATGTTCAGGCCTGCTGGCGCCGCTGGTACGATCATCAACTTGTTGTGAAAGGTACTTTGTCGCATACCAAGTTCATCCATGGTTTCACGGATCGTTTCCGTCCCCAACAGATCAATAAGGATATTGGTGGCGGTGTTGTCGCTTTGGATTATCATCAGTGTGGTCAAGTCTTGCACCGAGAAGCGCAGCCCTGGTGATAGATGTTGCAGAACGCCCGTTCCTCCCACTTGGTCTTCGGCCGTCAAGATGATCTCATCGGCCAATGCCAAACGGCCTAGAAACGCCTGCTTATAAACGGCGACCATGATGGGAACTTTTATGATGCTTGCCGCGTAAAATGATTTGGTTTCATTCCATGCCCAAGTGGTCGCGCTGGTTAAATCTTCGATCCAAACTCCCCAATTTCCAACGGCTCTGCTTTTCCAATGCTCCAAATTCTGGATTAAACGATTTACAGTCATTCCATTTTCACCTCTGCCACCTATTATCCCATAAATAAAGGAAAATTTTTATTGTTGAAAAAATAAAATATTCGATATAATTGTTATAGGTCATCATTTGGATTGTAGTTTGATGCCATATGTTAAGGGGAGATAATATGGCGGAAGATTTAATCAAATTATTGGAGATATTGAATGACAGTTCGGGATGGTTTCTCAGTTTCCTCACATATATTGTTGCTGCTGGATTGGTCGTCATGATTATCATCCATCTTTATCGCTATGCCACCGGAAAAAATGATTGGATGGGACGCAACTTGGAAGAAACAGATCAAGGGGGGCAAGTGACGTTAATCCAATTGGAACGGTGCCAGGAGGAAAATGATGAGCTTGAAAAGAAAGTTATTTTACTGGAGCAAGAACGGAAAGAATTGCTTGAGCTGATCAAAGAAAAAGAGCTGGAGATAACCAAAGGAAAAAAACAGGTGAACAAACTGACCCAAGAAATCAATACGCTACGGCAACTGTATGAAGAATTGGATAACCGGTACGACGATGAGACTTACACGATGTCACAAATCATGTACACTGCGGATGAAATCGCTACTGCAATCGTGGAAGAAGAACATTTCCGCCAAAACCGCGACGACATTTTCATGAATCTTCTGGATTATCTTGTCAATACGTTTAAGGGTTTCCGCGAGAAAAATCCGCGTTGTATCATCCATGTCAAACATCCCGAAGAAGACTGCTTGATCCATTATGCCCATTCCAGTGGACATTCGCACCGGGTCAAATTTTACCGCCCGCCGATTATCGGAAGTTCGGCAGGGAAGGCGTATCGCACGAATGAACTGTATTATGTCCCAGATGTGGAGAATTTGGAGTATGAATACGACCGCAAAGAGTTATCTCGCAAGGTGTATCGCACTATTTTGTGCGTCCCCATCAAGGCTGGTTCGCTGGATGGAAAAACGATTGGGGTATTATCAGTCACGGGAACGCCCGTTGACGCGTATGAGAAAATAGAAATCGAAAGAGCGATTCTTTTTGCGAGCCTGATTTATCCGCTGATCCACATTGATTTGAACAAACGGAAGGAGACAGGTGATGAACCAGATTCAGAAGCTTCCGGTTGAAGAGCGCAGACGGTTAAACCGCCTTTATCGAAAAGGTTCCATTACAAGAAAACAATTTATGCAATTGATGAAAAATGGATTGTTTGATCATGAACGGCTCGAGATGAAGCGAAAATATCTGGAGTTCATCAAGCTGCATCGGGATGAATGGAATTAATCATGACAGATAAAAAGATGGGTAGCTAACCACCCATCTTTTTATCCTTCACGAGAGTGGCTTTCCTTTAAGCGCTTGTCCAACACAAATGTGCCAAATGGAATGACCGAAGCGATCAGCGCGCCGATGATTTGTTTCACAGACCAGCGGTTCACAATGGCAACATGGCCTACAGCAACTATGAAGAGGACGAACAGCAATCCGTGCAATCCGCCGGTGATTGTGACGGCCATGGCATAGTCAGCCAAATATTTCATGGGCATGGCGATAAATAATAAAATGAGATATGACATTCCTTCAAGAAAGCCAATGACACGCAATCGACCCAAAGGTTGTTTGAGCATACTATCACCCCAGCATTAAGTTAACCATAAAAGGTGCCTGCCTTGAATGTGAAAATCTTAACAATCTGTGTCCCTTTTAGCAAATCTAACTGAGTGGTCAAAATTCGATTGACACACAATCTGAATTTTATTTATGATGGTAATACGTATATTATTCAAAAAAATTAAAAATCGATTCGATCCCGTTTAAACCGAACGCGGATGGGTCAATCCGTTTCTCATCTTACCAAACAAGGAGCATCTGTCTATATTTTGGTGGAGATATTTTAAAAAGAAAGGATGCGCGATATGGAAGCAAATCATGTGCTTGATTGCAAAGGCTTGCAATGTCCCATCCCCTTGATCCAAACCAAGCGAACGGTCGAGCGACTGTCCGTGAATGAAATTTTGGAGTTGCACACGACCGATCCCGGGGCGTTACAAGACATACCGGTCTGGGCCCGAGCAAATGGGCATACGATCGTTAAGCAACAAACCGATGGCTCAACGTATCGCTTTTGGATCAAAAAAGGACGAAGAGAGGATTGACCCATGAACGGCCAAAAAACGACGATGGTTGTGTTTAGCGGTGATTTGGACAAGGCTTTGGCTGCCTTTATCATAGCCACCGGGTCGGCGGCTATGGGAAATCAAGTGTCAATGTTTTTTACGTTTTGGGGTCTTAATATCATGCGAAAAGACCAAGTGGTCAATGTGAAAAAATCCTGGATGGACAAGACATTTGGCTGGCTTTTGCCTCGCGGCCCCGAGAAGTTGGGATTGTCCAAGCTTCACTTCGCTGGCTTGGGGCCGATGATGATGCGAAGGGTTATGCAAAAGAAAAATGTTGCTACGTTGAACGAGTTGATTCAGATAACATTGGAATTGGATATAAAGCTGATTGCTTGCACCATGTCGATGGAAGTGCTCGGTATACAAAAGGAAGAGTTGATAGACGGTATGGAATTTGCCGGGGTGGCTACCTATATATCTGAGGCCAATGATGGGAACATCAATCTTTTCATCTGAGATGCAAGGTGTTGTCGGTAGGCAGATCAATTGATGCAGTCAAGGCAAAAATCCCATTCCTCAGCAGAACACCGTATATGCACTAAAGAACGGTCGGGGACGGAGATGGTATTGCTTTCCGACTGTTCCGAAATCCGCTCCAGCCGTGCGCCATTCACATGCCGGAGAATGCGGATCGTTTCGTGCGGGCGGATGAGAATATCGATTCGAAACAAAAAGGGTGAAGTGCCACAAGAGAGCGTCGCTTGTTCACCAGGTAGCAAACTGAATGAATGGTTCATCGTGCCGCCTCCTCAATCTAAAATTAAAACCCCATTTAGCTTATCCTTACGCTGAATGGGGGTTGTTTATGTTCTGCGGCAGAAATTATCCGGTTTTGATCGCCCCAGTTATTCTGGTACTGGAAACAAACGAAAGAAGCCATGAAAAAAGCATTACAAGGGTTGCTCAGCTTGTCGACCTGCAATAACAGACTTTGTCGACAAGCTGAATACCAGTAACTTACTGGTATATTAACTATCTACATTGCAGTCTTGGCGTACGGTAGTAGTAATATTATGAGCCATTTTACGCATAAGGCGTAATAACAGAGTTCTTTCCTCATCTGACATGCCACGAAATAATTCCTCTTGAACTTCTGCTACAATTTTTTTTAATTGAGGCATAACAGACCAGCCTTTGGATGTTAGATAAACATGATAGTAACGTTTATCCTCCTGATTGACTCGACGTTCAACAAAACCTAACTCCTCTAGTTTATTTATTGCTTTGACTGTTGCTGATTTATTAACCAATAGCAATTCGCTGAGCTTTTGCTGGCTTTGACCATCATTTTCATATAGAGCAAACAAGTAGTTATATTGTCCTGAACCGATTCCAAATGATTCCAAACGCTGAGCCAAGTATAACTGAACATGGCGCCAAATGATCGATGTATATTTACCTACATTATTTTCAAATAGATTATCCATATGATTTTACTCTCCTTCACTTTCCAATAATGATACTAAAGTTTAGTTCATGATGCCAAGCGACTATTTTTATAAATGAATCCCTCTAAAACAAGATTGTTTACCATTAAATAGAAAAAAGATAGTGGTTTACTAGTGAACTATTGAATGGTAAACTATTATAGGTGAAAGGGATGGATACCCAAATAATTTTACACCGTTTAGGAAATACAAACATGAAAACAAGTGAGGAATGATGAGTAAATGGCAAGAGTGTTATATATCACAGCAAATCCTAAAACAGAAATGGAGTCTTTTAGTTTGTCTATCGCTAAAGAATTTTTAGGCGCGTATCAACAAGTAAAACCAAATGATGAAATCATGCATCTTGATCTGTATAAAATGGATATCCCTTATATTGATGCAGATGTGTTAAATAGCTGGAGTAAACTTCGCCAAGGAATACCATTTGAGGAGTTATCTAATAATGAGCAAACAAAAGTAAGTCGCATTAATGAGTTAACCGATCAGTTTGCTAACACGGACAAGTATGTGTTTGTGACTCCTATGTGGAACCTTAGTGTTCCTCCCAAAATGAAAGCATATATTGATGTCATTTGTATTGCAGGAAAAACCTTTAAATATACAGAACAAGGGTCTGTTGGATTGTTAACAAATAAAAAAGCTGTTCATATTCAAGCACGAGGTGGGATTTACTCAGAAAGTCCTATGAAAGAACTTGAATTTGGAGATCGTTTTGTGAAAGCTATTTGCAACTTTATGGGGATTACCGATATTGAATCAATTATTGCCGAAGGAATGGCACAAATGCCACAAGAAGCAGGAAATATTAAAACCAAGGCAATTGATTATGCAAAAGAAGTTGCTATCCGATTTGCTCAATAGTTCATTGTTGTGAATTACCTAATATAGAATTAGAAACGGAGGTTTCTCGTGGCTAACATCGTTAAAATTAGAGGGAGTGTATTTGCGCCGTATGCTTGGTTGGAACCTATTAAAGATCCTGCAACAGGAAGGATATTCGAATATACTGGTGATGCACGTGAATTTACACCAAACGCTGTAAACACTATGCGGTCAAGATTAGAGCAAGAAGTGATTATTGATTTTTATAAAAAAGAAATTTTCACATATGCAAATGCTTGCATCGTAACTGTAAAAATTACAAATCCAGATGGCTCTATTGATTATAAAAAAGGAAAAGCAGGTACAGAAAACATTGTATGTACTAATGTTGTGTGGGGCTCTGATGAAGTTTCTTTTGAAATGAGGGCAAGTGCCAGTAATCCTTTAAATACAGTAGCACCTGCAGCTGACTATTTATTAACTATACGTGTTAACGAAAGTGGTGTTGCACATATTGAAGGTTCCCATGATGGATTCCCCTGCTTTGAATTTTATAAACAAATTGATTTTGGTCCATTTGAACAAATTTATACTCATGATTTCAGAGAAACTGGTGATACACCTGAAGCTCTAGCTGGAGAAATGGAATATAGTTTTAAAATGACAATCTAGAAGTTAAATTACGCCCAAGAGAGGCTCATTGAAATAGATGACCCTGATCGAAAGCTTGCATGATGTGAAGCAGAGTGACTGGGCGCTTTTAATCAAGCGAAGGAACCAGACTCAGAAAGAGCGGGAACCCCCTAGCACTTTTGAAAATAGATATAAATTAGAAGAGTACCTTGATTATGAGAAAGAAATTGCCTGTTTTGCTCAATGGGTTAATATTATGTATTACCCAAAATAAAATTTGAATTACAGAGGTGTTTTTCATGACTAATATCATTAAAATTAGAGCGAGTGTATTTATTCCAATGGCTTGGACTGAACCTAAGAAAGATATTAAAACAGGAAATGTAATCCAATTCGGAGGTGACGCACGTGAATTTACACCTTATGCTGTAAACACTATGCGTTCCAGAATTGAACAAGAAGTAGTTATAGATTTTTATAAAAAAGAAATTTTCACATATGCGAATACTGGCATAACAACAGAAAGAGTCACAGCACCAGATGGCTCCGTTTATAAAAGAACAGGAAAAGCTAGTACAAAAGGTATTTTGTGTACGAATATTGTATGGAGTTCTGATGACGTCAAGTTTCAAATGAGTGCTAGTGCTAGCAATCCATTAAATTTATATGCACCTCCCGTCGACTATCTATTAAATGTACATGCCAAAAAAGACGGTATTGTCAAGATTCAAGGTGCACATGATGGATTCCCATGTTTTGAATTTTATAAGCAAGTAAATTTTGGTCCGTTTGAACAAATTTATACTCATGATTTCAGGAAAACTGGTGACACTCCAGAAGCGCTAGCTGGAGAGATGGAATACAGTTTTGAAAAAATATTATAAGGAGTAAACCCGTTGTAGAAAAAACAGTCACTGATTGCTCTATGTTACAAGCTCCTTGGAGTTTATATCAAGATAAAAACCGGTTCTACATAGGACCGGTTTCTTAGCGTGCTGTTTATATAGTGTTTTGTGCTTCTGGTACTCTTCTATCAATCTACGCCCTCTTCCCATTCTCTCCATCTATCATGTCGCTTTTGTACGTATCTCGTTGCGCCTAAAGATGCCTTATCATCTCCGCTCCATAAATGGAACCTCACTGAAGTGACGTGAGTAACAGCGCCTAACCTTCATCTGAAAGGACTGGGTGGGACGATAGCATGGTGTGAAAAGGCACAAGGGCAAGAAGTGTCAATCGACTGGCGATTTCGGGTAGAAGGCGAAGAGATTCTGGAGCAAGCATTGGAAAGAGGCAGAGGAGCGATTCTGCTCACTCCACACTTGGGTAATTTTTTCTATTATTACTGGTACTTGTCGATGAAGTATCCATGCTTGACAGTCGTAACTGCCCAAAGCGAAGACATTCGTCCTTTCTATCTGTTATTTCAACGGTTGGGGTGCGATGGGCTAGATTACGAAAACGCTTAAGGCGCATCTGAAGAAAAACGGCGTAGTATTCTTGCTTGGCGATTTTTACCGTCCGCAATTTCTTGAATCTATCTTTTTCGGGAGATAAACACGGACTCCCGGAGGGGCGGCGGTCTTGTCGCTGGAACAAAACATACCGGTCATTCCCTTTATGGGGTTTCGAGAACAAGGGTTTTGCCACCAGCTTACGTTTCGAGAGCCCATTCATCGTACGAAATGTTTGATCGCAAAGAGCGGGGGGGAGCGATCAATTTTTTGAACCGAGAGATGGAGGAGATGGTGAAAGACGCTCCAGGGCAGTGGTTTTATTGGTTTAATGCAGAGGAACGATGGGAAAAAGAAGAAGCCGCATCTGAAGCGAGTTGACATAAAGGGGCGATACGGTTTGACGGAAGCGTTAATTCTGGGTTGGGTGGCTTGCTACGGCTATCCGATATTGTTCATTATCTTGCTGCTCGGGATCATCGGGTTTCCAATTCCGGACGAAGTCGTGCTATTTTATGCCGGGACACTGATCGCTAAAGGTGTTTTCTCTTTGTTGCCTACCTTTCTTTTATCAGTTGTTGCCGTGTTGTTCGGTTCACTGATCAACTATTTCCTGGCAGCTTTCGGCAAGCAGAAATTGTTTGCGGCCTTTCCCAAATGGCGCTTTTTGATCGGGAAATCAGAACGTTCGCTTGAATTTGTGCGCAAATATGGATTTTGGGGGATTCCTGTGTCATACTTCATTCCCGGTGTCCGGATAGGGGTCTCGTACGGTGCGGGTGTGTTAAAATTGAACCGTTCTCAATATTTGATCGGGGCCTTGTGTGGCTCCGTCGCATGGGTCGGCGTGTACTTGTTAACTGGATATGGTATCAGCTAATGTTAGTCAGGAGCCGCAAGGCTCCTTTTTTTATGAACGGGGAGAGAGTGGTTGATACAACAATGATCTGCTTAATTAGTTGTCTTGCAAACATTCGATACAAAGCAGGCGGATAGACGACAAATATACAGCGTACGGGCGACTGGACCTGCCACGGAAGATCAGTGAGAGTGCACAATATGCTCTGAAAGACTTTTTTCATTTCATTTCTCAATACTATAGTTAACTTTTTCTAGTGAGATCGAAAGGGTTAATTGAGAAATATGCAGGATAAAACCATCGAATTTAAATAAATCATTACACAACGTTACAAAATATTTGTTTTGTAACGTTTTGTAGGGGTGTTTTTGACGAAAACAGGCCATATATTCGGTGTCTAGCCCCCTTTTATTTGGTAAATTTACTCTGTTTACCAGCGATTTTCTGTATGCTGAGTCGTACACTCTTCGTAATCCAAATCAACGATGCCATAAAAAATGACAAAGCGGGAAAATTTCTGCCCACTTTGTCATTTGCATTCATCTTTATATAGCTTTCTCAGCGCCATTTGCGGTTGCCATCAAATATTGATCGCATGCGCGGGCCGCTTCCCGTCCTTCGTGGATGGCCCATACGATCAGGCTTTGCCCCCGCCGCATATCACCGGCGACAAAAACCCCTTCTAGATTGGTGCGGTAATCGCCATAAGCGGAGTTGACTTTGAAATTGGTGTGCGCAAGCCCTGCGTGAGAGAGAAGTTTTTCTTCCGTTCCAGCGAAACCGATGGCGATCAATACGAGCTGGGCCGGCCAGATCCGCTCACTGCCAGGTATCTCTCTAAATGTATAGCTGCCATCCGGTGCATAAATTTTCTCCATATCTACGGTGTGCAATGCTTTCACACGGCCTTGTGCATCGCTGACAATTTTACGTGTTGCAATCGAGTATCGGCGCGGGTCGCGGCCAAATTTTGCTTCCGCTTCCTTATAAGCATAATCCAGTGTGAAAACATGAGGATACTCTGGCCAGGGATTATCCGGACGGCGTTTATCAGGCAGTCGGGGATGCTTGCCGAATTGTACAACGCTCCGGCATCGTTGGCGCAAGGCGGTCGCCACGCAGTCGGCACCTGTGTCCCCACCGCCGATGACGATCACATCTTTGCCTTCCGCTGATAAGTTTGATTCACCGGTTTGCGGATTGAGCAATTGCTTGGTGGCCGCAGTCAAATAATCCATCGCATACTCTACTCCTGCGGACTCTCTCCCCTCTATCACCAGGTCACGCTGTTGTTGCGCTCCAGCGCATAGGATCACCGCATCATACTCTGATCGCAATTGATCCATCGTTATATCTTTGCCGACTTCGGTGTTGGTGACAAAGGTGATCCCTTCCTGCTCCATGAGCCGCACCCGGCGCTCAACTACCCGCTTCTCCAACTTCATGTTGGGAATGCCGTACATCAACAAGCCGCCAATGCGGTCGGCCCGTTCAAACACGGTGACCGAATGACCCGCTTTATTCAATTGATCGGCGCTGGCCAATCCCGCGGGGCCAGACCCGACCACGGCCACTTTTTTTCCCGTTCGCAATCGGGGGGGCCGAGGAACGATCCACCCCTCGGCAAACCCTTTTTCAATAATGGCCAGTTCGATGTTTTTGATGGTCACGGCAGGGTCATGAATGGCCACCGTACAAGCCCCTTCGCAGGGAGCCGGGCACACGCGTCCAGTGAATTCGGGGAAGTTATTGGTTTTTAACAGGCGGTCTAGCGCTTCTTTCCAACGCCCGCGGTAGACGAGATCGTTCCATTCTGGAATGAGGTTGTGCACAGGACAACCCGATGCTGAACCGTTTAACTCAAATCCGGCGTGGCAGAACGGCGTGCCGCAATCCATGCAACGAGCGCCTTGGACTTGCAATTTTTCTTCAGGAAAAGGAAGTTGATATTCCTCCCAGTCGTTCAAACGCGCAAGCGGATTCCGCTCTTGTGGCTCTTCCCTTTTGTATTCAATGAATCCCGTTGGTTTGCCCATAATCTCCCTCCTATCCTGTCGTGACCAGCACATGGTTTTTCGCTTGTTGATCGCGCTGTTTCTTCAGCTGGTTAAACGCTGTCACCTTCGCTTCGGACAAAGATAAACCGGTTTGTTTCAATGTTTCGATGGCTTCCTTCATCGCCTTGTAATCGCGGGGGATCACTTTGATAAACTTCGGCACATGCTTTTCCCACTCCGCCAGTACAGATTGACCGCGGCGGCTATGAGTGTAACGCACATGCTTGGCGATCATTTCCCGCACTTGCTCGATTTCTTCCTTGTCAACCAAACGTTCCAACAAGACCATTTCTTGGTTGCAATGGGCGTAGAACCGTTCCATCTCTTCGGCGAGGACATAAGCGATTCCGCCAGACATGCCCGCGGCGAAGTTTTTCCCGACTGATCCCAAAACAACGACCCGGCCTCCGGTCATGTATTCGCAACCATGATCTCCGATGCCTTCGACAACAGCATGCACCCCACTGTTGCGTACGCAGAAACGTTCGCCCGCCATCCCATTGATATATGCTTCACCAGAGGAGGCGCCGTAGAAAGCGACGTTACCAATGATGATGTTCTCATGCGCGTTGAATGGAGATGAGGATGGTGTTTTCACGATGATTTTGCCACCAGACAACCCTTTGCCGACATAATCGTTGGCATCGCCTTGAATATTTAGAGTGATCCCTTTGGGGATAAACGCGCCAAAGCTCTGTCCTGCCGACCCCTTGAATGACAGGTGGATCGTGTCTTCAGGCAACCCTTGTTCACCATAACGCTTAGTCACTTCACTGCCCAAAATGGTTCCTATTACCCGGTGATTGTTGTTAACCGTAAATTCTCCCTTCACTGGCGTCCTATGTTCCAAAGCCGGTTGACACAAGGGAAGCAGTTGTTGGCAATCAAGTGTTTTTTCCAAATGATGATCTTGTACGGCTGGGGTCGATCCTTCCGCGCTGCTCTCCATTACGGGTTGTGGTTGATAGAAGATTGGCGACAAATCCAAGTGTTTGGCTTTCCAATGTGATTTGGCCCGGTCGCTCACCGTCAACACATCTGTGCGCCCAACCATTTCTTCCACTGTGCGGAAACCCAACTCCGCCATGATCTCTCTCACTTCTTGCGCGACAAAGCGCAGGTAGTTTACCACATGCTCAGGATCACCCATGAATTTCCGGCGCAGCTCCGGATTCTGTGTCGCAACCCCCACCGGACAGGTATCTAAGTGGCATACCCTCATCATCACGCAACCGAGTACCACGAGAGGAGCTGTAGCAAAACCGTATTCTTCGGCTCCCAAAAGGGCAGCCATCACCACATCTCGGCCTGTCAGCATCTTTCCGTCCGTTTCCAGCACAACACGATCACGCAGTTGGTTCAATTGCAACGTTTGGTGTGCTTCCGCCAAGCCCAACTCCCATGGCATCCCCGCGTGTTTGATGCTGGTGCGGGGAGAAGCTCCGGTTCCTCCGTCATGCCCACTGATCACAATCACGTCTGCCAGTCCTTTGGCCACCCCTGCGGCGATGGTACCTACCCCTGCTTTGGAAACCAATTTGACGCTGATCCGCGCTTGGGGGTTGGCGTTTTTGAGATCATGGATCAATTGCGCCAGGTCCTCGATAGAGTAAATGTCATGATGTGGTGGGGGTGAAATCAGCCCTACTCCTACAGTGGAACCGCGCACTTCCGCGATCCATGGGTACACCTTGTTGCCTGGCAATTGTCCGCCTTCGCCTGGTTTGGCCCCTTGCGCCATCTTGATTTGTATCTCATCTGCGTTGACCAAATAATGGCTATTCACTCCAAAACGCCCTGAGGCCACTTGTTTGATCGCGCTGCGCCGTGAATCGCCATTGGCATCCACTTGATACCGGCGAGGGTCTTCGCCTCCCTCTCCGCTGTTGCTTTTGCCTCCGAGACGATTCATCGCGATAGCCAACGCCTCATGCGCCTCTTGGCTCAAGGCACCGTATGACATGGCTCCGGTCTTGAAGCGACGCACAATCGATTCGACTGGTTCTACTTCTTCAATCGGAATAGATGGCCGGTTTGGTTTGAATGCAAATAAACTCCGTAGGAAGAGTAAATGTTCATCGTTGGCCATTTTCGTGAATTTCTTAAACAAAGCATAGTCATTGCGGCGGCACGCTTGTTGTAGGGTGTGGATCGTCAGCGGATTGTAGGCATGGGGTTCCCCATTGCGGCGCCATTGTAATTCGCTTCCCGCTTCCAACGATGTTTCACCATGCGGATCGAATGCTTGAGCGTGGCGCATGACGGTTTCTTGCGCGATCACATCTAGTTGAATCCCGCCGATTTGTGAAGAAGTACGGGTGAAGTAAGTGTCAATCACCTCTTTGCCAATGCCGATCGCCTCAAAAATCTGTGCCCCGCGATAACTTTGGATGGTGGAAATACCCATTTTGGACATCACTTTCACGATGCCTTCCGTCGCTGTCGTAATATAGCGACGCACTGCTTCCGCATGGGTGATTCCAGGCAACGCGCCATCCTGGATCATCTGATTGTAAGTGGCAATGGCGAGGTACGGGTTGATCGCGTCCGCTCCATATCCGAGCAGCATAGCCAACTGATGCACATCGCGCGGTTCTGCCGATTCAACAAGCAAGCTTACTTTGGTTCTCGTTCCTCTGCGCACCAAATGATGATGCAAACCGCTGACGGCCAGCAATGCCGGAATGGCCGCATATTCTTCATTCACTCCACGATCTGTCAGGATTAGCAAGGTAGCCCCTTCATCGATCGCTGCATCCGCATGGTTAAATAATTCATCCAATACATCCGCCAACTCATGCTGTCTGGATACGGGAAACAACATCGACAGGGAGGCTGTTTTAAATGCCGGATGAGTGTTGCCGGCCACCCTACCCAATTCTTCATCGGCAAGGATGGGGGTAGACAGTCGGATACGGCGACAATGAGTCGGTGCAGGTTTCAGCAGGTTACCTTCCGCCCCAAGTAGCGTTGTCGTGGATGTAACGCATTGTTCACGAATGGCGTCAATGGGCGGATTGGTGACCTGGGCGAAAGATTGTTTAAAATAGTTGTACAATAGTTGCGGCCGATCAGACAGGACCGCAAGCGGAGTATCGCTCCCCATCGCGCCAACGGGGTCTTTTCCTTCCGTCACCATGGGCGCCAAATTTTTAGTTATCTCCTCATAGGTATAACCAAAAGCTTTTTGCAACCGCACAAGTTCTTCTGTAGCAAGCTCTTTGACTTCCGATTGCCCCGGCAGGTCGTTCAACTCGATCATATGCTGACGCAACCACTCACCATATGGTGCTTCCGCAGCGATTTGCTCTTTCAATTCTTCATCATCAATGATGCGCCCCTCATCTAAACTCACCAACAACATGCGCCCTGGTTGCAAACGGGCTTTGCGCACCACTTTCTCTTCAGGCACGTCCACTACGCCGACTTCAGAAGAGAAGATCACCAGATCATCCGAAGTGACGTAATATCTCGCCGGACGGAGTCCGTTGCGATCCAATAGGGCGCCGATGTGGGTACCATCCGTGAAAGCGATGGCGGTGGGTCCGTCCCACGGCTCCATCAGGCAACTGTGGTAAGCGTAAAATGAACGCCGCGCTTCGCTCATTTGCCCATCATGTTCCCAAGGTTCGGGGATCATCATCATTGCGGTGTGGGCCAAAGACCGCCCGGATAAGGTCATGAATTCAAAGCAATTGTCCAAAATCGACGAATCAGTACCCTCCATGTCCAATACGGGGAAAATCTTGTCCAAATCCTGCCCGAAGACATCCGATTGAAACATCTTTTCCCTGGCGAGCATCCAATTCACATTCCCGCGCAAGGTATTGATTTCACCATTGTGCAACAAGTAGCGGTTGGGGTGTGCCCGTTTCCAACTCGGAAATGTGTTGGTGCTAAAGCGGTTGTGCACCATCGAAAAGGCGGATGCAAATAGAGGGTCCTGCAAATCGGGGTAAAATTCACCCAACTGCGAAGGGGTCAACAACCCTTTATATACGAGGGTGCGGCTGGACAGCGTAGCTGCATAAAAATCTTCTCCCGCTTCCCGCTCCATTCGCTTGCGAATCACATAAAGTTTCCGTTCAAAAGCCAATGGGTCCAATCCTTGGCTGTTTGCGATAAAGACTTGACGTATCACCGGTTGTGTTTTTCGAGCCGTTTCTCCAATGTTCTGATGATTTACCGGTACCGTTCTCCATCCTAGCAAGGTTTGCCCTTCCGCCATCGCGATTCGCTCTAATTTCTCTTCATACGCGGCGCGAAGTGACGGATCATGGGGCAAAAACAACATGCCGACTCCATATTGCCCTGCCTCTGGTAACGAGATGCCGATCTTAGCGCATTGGTTCTTTAAGAATTGGTGCGGGATTTGCACCATGATTCCCGATCCGTCTCCCGTTGCGTGATTTTCCCCGCCGCGGTGGGTCAGCTGGCATAGGATGTGCAATCCTTTTTTAACAATATCATGGGAGGCTTTCGCTTTCAGATTGGCCACAAATCCGATGCCGCAAGCGTCATGTTCGAATGCGGGGTCATAAAGCCCTTGTTTTCTTGGCAACACTGTATGATTATGACTCATCATTCTTCACTCCCTTGTGAAGATTTGTTTTTGACGCGCTTGTTAGGAAATATCACGTTAAGATGTATTGTCATTTTATATTTGTATAATTATATTAACAATATATATTTCCGATTAAATTGATCGCATATTGAGATGGATAAAAAAGGGGAGGGGCTGGGATGGAATTAAGACAAATTCAATATTTCATTGAAGTCGCCAAACGCGAGCATGTGACTGAGGCCGCACATGCCCTTCATGTGGCGCAGTCAGCGGTCAGCCGGCAAATCGCCAATCTGGAGTCGGAATTGGGGGTTGCCCTTTTCACTCGGGAAGGGCGAAACGTGAGATTGACGCCTTTGGGTAAGATTTTCCTCACCCACGCGCAAAAGGCTTTGCGAGAGATAGATAAAGCCAAACAAGAAATCGAAGAATATCTAGATCCGGCCAAAGGTTCTATCCGCCTGGGGTTTCCGAGTAGTTTGGCTGCCTATATCCTGCCTACGGTCATCTCCGCGTTTCGGGCTAAATATCCCAACATCGGGTTTCAACTCAAGCAAGGCGCGTATCATCATCTCATCGACTCCGTTATCAACGGTGAAGTAGATATCGCCTTTATCGCCCCAGTGCCCACGGATGTAAAAGAAGTAGAAGGCCATATATTTTTTTCTGACAAGATTGTTGCGTTGTTGCCATCCCGCCATCCGCTTGCCGACAATCCTGCTCTGCGACTGAGCCAGCTCAAAGATGAGTCGTTCGTCTTGTTTCCCAAAGGTTTTGTGTTGTACCAATTGGTGGCCAACGCTTGCCATCAAATGGGGTTTCAGCCCAAAGTGGCCTTCGAGGGGGAAGACATTGATGCCATCAAAGGATTGGTCGCAACCGGTCTCGGAGTGACGCTGTTGCCGGAAGTAACTTTGATCGACAGCACTCCGCGCGACACTGTCAAAATCCCTATCAGCGAACCGGAATTAGCCCGGACTGTGGGCGTAATCATTCCCAAAAAGCGCAAATTGCCTCCTTCCGAACAATTGTTTTATGACTTTATCGGTGAGTTCTTCAGCATGTTAAACCAGTTTAGTCTCTAGCTGGACCCGCATTCTCCGCTCAGCTTTTCGGCAAGCGGAGAATGCGGGTGTTTCATTTTTGGATACGGAATGTTCAGTAGATATTCATTGAATCCACCAACCGGGTCATATAATCTAATCGTGTAGGGCAACGGTATTTATTGGCTTTTTGGTGTCAAATCCCACTGATAAGAAGGTGTGTCGGATGAAAGTTCTTTTTTTAATCCAACCTGCCCATGGGCATATGAATCCCAGTCTGGCCATAGCCAAAGAGTTGGTGCGTCGCGGTGAGCGCACGATTTTTTTTACAACGCCCGATTTCCGGAATGCCGTGGAAGCCATTGGCGCGGGATATCAACCGATTCCTGAAAAATTTAGTCTGGCGCATATTGTCAAGGAACATGGCATTTTCATGATTAAAGACCCGGACAAGTTTATGAAGCTGTCCTTGCAAATTCTTCAATCACAAAAAGAGCAGGCACATGAACTGCTTGAGCCTCTCGTCAGAGAAGAAGCAGACCTGATCGTGTATGATCATATGTGCGTTTGGGCCAAAGAACTGCTGAAAAACCTCCAAACTCCCTCGGTCGCCTATTTCAGTAGCTTTGCGATGACAGAAGAGTCGGTGATCATGAAGCAGAGAGCCCGCATCATAAACGATGAGGTGGTCATGGCAAAATTGCACGAGATTTTTTGTGCCAATGATGGTCTCAATCTTGTCATGATTCCTAAAGTGTTCCAACCAGATCACGAAACGCTCGGTAGTAACTTCGCATTTGTTGGTCCACAGATCACCGAGCGACCAAACCAACCCGGCTTAGACACCACTTTGGATCCTGATCGCCCCATCATGTACATCTCTTTAGGCTCCATTCTTTCCAATACCTCATTTTATCTCACATGCATGGAAGCATTTGCTGATACCGAATGGCAAGTGATCATGAACGTCGGTCCGGGAACGAACATTGATTCATTGGAACCAACGCCAGATAACTTCATCATCCGTAACTTTGTCCCGCAATTGGAGGTACTAAAACAGTCCCAAGTGTTTATCACGCACGGTGGCATGAACTCCACCATGGAGTCATTATGGTATGAGGTACCTCCTATTGTGATTCCGCAAAGCTCCGATCAACCTTTGGTAGCCGAACGCATCAAAAAACTGGGACTGGGTACAACACTCTCACCTTCTGACGTGTCAGTGGAAACATTGCGGGAAGCTGTTGCTTTCGCGCACACTGAACCTTCTATCAAACAAAACCTAGCCCAAATGAAAAAAGAATTATTGGCGGCGGGAGGGACAGCCCGGGCGGCCACTCTCCTGCAAGAGTACGTCAAATCCTATAAATAAACACAACCCCCATGGCCCTAAAGTCATGGGGGTTGTGTTTAGGAAAGTTATGGTATATTGATACATAGGCTCTTTTCAAATACTATGCATAGGAGGTGTTTTCCCGTGGACAAACGTTATCATTTGGATCTGTCCATTCAGGACTTGAAGCAAGCCAATCAGATCCTCCACCGCGCAGCTGATCGGTTGGATGCCATGAATCATGATAAATCATACACCTTGAGCAACCTCATCGCCGATTTTGAAGAGCTGATTGAAGAACTGGAGAATCCGGATGAATAATCCGGATTCTTTGCTGAGTGACGATGGCTCCCCGAGATAACCATAAGGCTCAATCATTTCCACTAAAACGATTTCCACATGTCAGGCGGATTCAATTCGTAAATGCCATTTTCCCGATACATGAAATGATTGATGATCAATTCACCCCGAATCGTCGCATAATCGTCGTGAAACTTTTTAATGTATTCATTCAGTTCGTTTTCTGGATATTTCACACCGACTTTCAAGTCTTTGATGAGATATTCCAATACGATCAGTTTCTTCTTATGTTTTGCTGGAAGCTGTGTCAGCTTTCCATCGGCAGTGAAGAAATTCCGAATGACTTCCCATCGGTTTTGCTCCAATTCCCCTCTCTCCTTTTTGTCGAATGTGTTCACCCACTTGGTAATCGCCTGCGACTTTTGCTGCAATGCTTTGGCATCCAAATGTAAATACAGTGTGTTTTTGTTCCTTCTTTCAAATACCAATCCAACTTCGCGCAATTTTTGTACATGATGGGTAATCGTCGACGGGGTTAACCCCAATTTCCCAGCCAGCGCTTGCCCATGAAGAGGGCCTTGGGCCAATAAAGATAGAATGCGAATCCGGGTGGGATCAGCTAATGTCTTGTGAAATTGAACCAAGCGGTCAAGTTGCAAATGTTTTCATCTCCATCTAATTTAATAAATATCTAATTAGATGTTAATCGAATTAGATTACTCTTGCAAGTCGCCGTTTGCAAATAAAAACAGGCCAGCGAATCCGCAGGCCTGTTTTTATTCGGTTCAGGTCTCATCCGAACGGGACATATAATCGCGAGCGTAAGGGTCACCCGGTTGTGTATGATTTTTAAACTGGCTCAACCGGCCATTGCGCCCTTCGCCACCGCTCACTTTTACTTTCCGTTGCCCATTATTGTCTTTCGCTTGCTTTTTGGACATGGTTGCCTTCCCTCCTTTTTGGAGGTAGGATGCCCGGTGTGTTTTCGCTATATCCGCGGGTACTGCTTCTTCACTTCACCACAGGCAGAATGAGTTGGCTTTTTGCAGGGTCAATCGTGATCTTCGTCCCGCCCGTGGGCCGAATGGTAAAGTCATAATCGCTTGACACTAACACGATGCCGATGCGGTGGCCTTTTTTGAACACATAGTCGTCAGCTTGCAAATCCCACTCAAAGGTGTATTCTTTTCCGGGGATTACCGGTTTTGCTTTGCTGTCAGAGATGCGGTTCTGCGGATCTAACCAGCCGCGGGTTACAATTTCAAATGAAGAGACATGGGTCTGATGTTGATATAGGTAGGCGCATCCATCATCTCCCGGAACTCCTTGACCGTAGCAGATGCGCTGATCTGTCCGCACTAATCCTTTTTGGTAGTCTACCCGGGTGTCCGTCCCATAATCCACCAACAATGCGGTAAGATTGGCGACAGGCCGATCGATGCTGGCGCGAATTCGGATTTTGGGTGTTCCGCTGATACGGATGTCTTTTTGTAATGGAGCTCCCAAATAAGCTAAGCGGTTGGGGGATGGCGATTCCGGATTGGAGACCAGTTGTTCGGCTGTACGTTTGGGATCGTCGATCAGGGTTTCCAAGCGCTTGGGTTGGCCGTGGCTTTGCTTCCCTAATTTTCCGCCCGCCCCAAGCGGCATCCGCACCTTTTCGGCTTTTTTGTCAGGCCAAGTGGCATGTTGTTCCCAACTGCCCGGAGCGCGTTCGATCCTGGCCATCGGCTCCTTCATGATCCCATTGGGAATCTCATACAACCAATAATCAAACCAACGGTGCAAGGTAGATAACCACGCTTGTTGTTGAAAACTGAACGGATTGAGATGCCCGCCTTGATGCAACCAAATTTTTCGCGGAACCTTGTGCTGGGCCAAAGCGTCCCACCATCTGGCAAATTGTTTGGTTTTTACGTTCCAGTCGTTCAAGCCATGCACCACAAATACACTGGCCTTCACTCTACTGGCATGTTTAACATAATCCCGTTCATGCCAAAAAGTATTCATATCACCGGTCACCCGATCTTGCAATCGCTCCAAAGATGAAATGATTTCCTGGCAGACGGCGGGGTTTTTCCTGGTCAAGACGGCTTTTGCCAACACATCGGCGTCTTCACCTTGATAACCGCCTGGTGCTACCACGGCGCCGTTGGCCCGATAATAATCATACCAACTGCTGATGGCAGCGATGGGAACGATCGTTTTTAGCCCTTTCACATCGGTGGTGGCAACGGCATTGGGCAAGGTTCCATTATATGAAACGCCAATCATTCCGACATTGCCGGTGGTCCAGTCAGCGACCATCGGTTTTCCACTTTCGTCAAACGCTTTGGCTCGCCCATTTAGCCAATCGATCACCGCTTTGGCGCCGATGGTCTCGTTGCGAGCACCCGATGTCGGACAGCCTCCCGACAGACCCGTTCCGGCACTTTCCGCTAAAATGACAGCATAACCGCGCGGAACGAAATAGTTATCATAATAACCAGAAAACGGCTGCGTTTGGTTCAGCTCAGCCATGGGCTTGCCTTTTGCAGGGCGCAATTCAACATCTACATTGTGGTTGGGAACATCATTAAGTCCCGACCGATAGGGACTGATTTCATAAATGACGGGTACTTTTTTGTCCGTGTTAGGCCGCATGATTTGGATTGCTATGCGGTCAGGCTCGCTGTCGTGATCGCTGTCCATCGGAGCCTCCACATACCCTTTTTCGCGGATGGCGTTCTCATAGGAATAAATGGGCTGGGTCGCTCCATCGCGAACCAGCATTTCAGATTCTGACGCGTGAGTGGGAACAGAGCTGGAAAAGACAGTGCAGACTACGATGCAACTTGCGAGTGCAATGATTCGACCTGTTTTTAATGACATAACAATCTCCCTTTACAAATAAACTTATTTCATCATAAATAGTTCTGCATAGACAAACACCCATCCTTGTCATTATAGGCAATCAACATTGCGCAAATGGTTGGGGTGTTGAATATCATGAACTAGGTTCACGGATAAAAGGAGTGAGTCCCAACGATGTACTATGATGATTATGATCCGTATTACTCGGAAGCCGATGATGAATTCGTCTATGCTGACGATGATGGGTATGTGAAACAATTCCCACCCCGCTCCCCCTTTCGAGTCGCCCCGGAAACATTGCGCATGTATGTTGGTCAAATTGTGAATGTTGTTATTCGTGGAGTGTCGGTCACTCCCCTCCGCGTCTATGTTGCTGATGTGAATCCTTATGGGGATGCTACGTTGATTTCCTGTCGCGGCAATGCGCCCCAGCGCATGGTCGTCTCCGCGCGCGATGTGACGATTGTGGGTTGATGGTTCACTAACTGGAAAGCGAGCGCAAACATTTGTTGTGCGCTCGCTTTTTATTTTTTATTCTTAATATTTGAAAATATATAACGAAAAGAGGGTTTTATAAATATTGATAGAATACAGTTAATAAAAAATAAAAGGTGATATTGAATGAAAATAAAAACATTCAAAGTAGGGATGTCCCTCTTGCTTTCCTCTGTGGTTGTATTTGGGACTGCTTTCACCCTTCCACAAGCTTCTGTTCCTGCCAAGGCTAAACAACAAAACATATCTGGAGATCGCATATATCGCGACATCGCGTGGATGTCCAACCGTGACAATGCCCGCGTCGCCGGAACGGAAGGGGAACATCGAACTGCGGCAGCAATTGCCAAACGTTTTCGCGAATTGGGATTAGATGTAAAAATACAAAAATTCCCGTTCAAAACGTTTATTAGCCATGGGCAAGAATTGACCTTGCTTTCCCCTGAAAATAAAACCATCGAAGCCAAAACTTTCACTTACTCCCCGAGTACGCCTGAACAAGGTCTTAGCGCTGAAGTAGCTTACGCTGGTTTAGGCAAGCCGGAAGATTTTGCCGGAGTTGATGTCAAAGGGAAAATCGCTTTGATTCAACGCGGAGACTTAACCTTCTACGAGAAAGTACAAAATGCTGCAAAAGCCGGAGCGATTGGCGCAATCTTGTATAACAATGTATCTGGTGCTTTAAACGGTACACTCGGTCAAGAAACAGATATTCCCGCTATCGGACTGTCAGATGTGGACGGAAAACAATTGCAAGAGTTGATCGCTGCCGGGAAGCGTGTGTCTGTCACCATGAAAGTGAAAACAGAAATCTTGGATACCTACTCACAAAATGTGATCGGCACGCTGAAAGCCTCCAAAAAGGCTTCCACCAAAAAAACATTGATTCTGGGCGCCCATTATGACGGGGTAGACACTCCAGCCGCAAACGATAACGCCTCCGGCACCAGCACCATGTTGGAAGTGGCCCGTGCTCTTTCTCATAAAAAGCTTAACATGAATGTGAAATTCATTGCGTTTGGTGCGGAAGAAGCCGGGTTGGTTGGTTCGGAGTATTATGTTCAATCTCTGCAAGACAAAGACAAAGCAAACATTGTCGGCATGGTCAACATGGATATGGTTGGCGTTGGAGACACCTTTAACATTCTCACGGCTTCCCCTGATGCCAAGTCCTTTGTAGCTGATCACGCTGCAAAACTGGCGGATGAACTCAACTTGCCGTATGAACGCGGATATTCAACCAGAAGTGACCATGCTCCTTTTGAAGATGCCGGCATTCCCGTCGCTTTCGTTCATGTATCTGAAGATCCCTATTATCACAGCGATGAGGATACATTGGACAAAATCCAAAAAGATATGCTGAAGAAATCTGGCACGCTCGTGGTCAATCTCATCAAAGAGATCGCTGGCAAACCAAAACAACCGGTAGGCAAGCCGGCCCATGGTATGAAGGAAATTCGTGGATTGAAACATGAATTTCCCGCAACGAAGTGATGAAAAGGCTTCTGTCCTCCAATTGGACAGAAGCCTTTTTTGCGTTCTTCAATGAGCATGAATACGATCATTGATCCCCTTTCTTCATGATAGGAACCCAAAGCTCATTGCGATGTGCCTCTCTTGGAAGATAGCATTCGATTGCCGGCAAATGAGCCAGTTCATATGCTGAAGTCGGAACCCATTCGGTGTACAAACGCTTCCAGATTTCTTGCAATCTTTCCGGTGGCCCGTCCATGTCAAAGACAGCCCACATGGTTGGCGGATAATTCAAGGAGGTCATCCCTTTCGGCGGAGTTTGATCGGAGACGACAGCCATAATATAGTCAAACTCTTCATTCTCGCCAAAGTCACCATCAGCGCAAACGCCCAATATCCCTTGCAATGCATGATCGTTCATACGCATTTCCCACAGTTTTGTCAAAAGACCTTGCTCTGTTGCACCAGCCCATATCTGAGGCACAGTGTGAAAAGCGTCTTGGGTACGGATGCGTTCGCGAATTCCTACGATTGAAAATCCGCTTAGCGTTTCGATCCTGTAATTCAACTCAGTCACTCCTTTGATGGTCAGTTGGAAGGAAATACGGGGGTATGCTTTCAATTTCGTTCCGGCTTTTCTCGCCTCAGTTGGAGTTAGGCCATGTAGGGCATGAAATGCGCGGGTAAACGCTTCCGGCGAATCATAGTTGTATTTAAGCGCCAAATCGATCACTTTGATGCGACTGTTCTGCAATTCAAATGCTGCCAAGGTCAAGCGTCGGCGACGTATGTACTCTGACAGGGGCACATCCGTGATGTATGAAAACATGCGTTGGAAGTGATAAGTGGAACAACAGGCAACTCTGGCTACTTCTGAGTAAGAAATATCTTCTGTGATGTGATCTTCAATATAAGTAATCGCATCGTTCATCTTATTAACCCAATCCATTTTTATCCCCCTTTGAAAGCAAGTATAAGCGTACAACAAATCAAAAGCCGTGCATTCATTGCACGAGAATGCACGGCTTTTGATTGCTTTGATCATTTATTTTGCTTCCATCCACATTCCATGGATCATGACGGATTTGATTACCCACTGGTCGCCGTCTTTGATGCACGGAAAACGGATGTTCTCGCCCGGATGATAAAGGTACAGATGGTCTGCTGTCTGCAATATGACCTGGCTCTCTCGAATCAATTGGTGGATGTCATGGCCAGAAAGCTTTTTCCTCAATCTTTCCTCTACCCGTTCCCGCAGATGGCGGGTGAAGTGAAAACGAACCGGGTCAAAGATGATTCCCCCTTTGTTCCATCTCCTTAAGAAAATGATGCACCAGGTCCCGCTTAAATGTGGGCAAGGCCTTCATCATGGCCATGGTAAAATGAAACACGCCCATCTTCCGCACCATCGCTTCCACTTTTTGTTTGGACTCTTCCGACACTAAACCGAATTCTTTGGAAAGATACTGGATGATTTCCTGAATCTCATCCGCAGGTGGTTGTTGCTTGGGTAAGGGAGCTTTGATGCTGTCCAATACTTGAAAGGGGTTTTCCTTTTTGTCATGATGCGCCAGACTGAGCTCCAGCTTATTATCTTCTTTGACTTGGCGAATTTCGGCTTCAATTATTTGCTGGGTATGTAATTCTAAGTGTTCAGGAATTTGTGAGATGTGAATCAAGCCAGAGGCCAGGTGCTCGTCTTTTGTCACTGCGAACGCGCCGTAATCAACCAACTTAGTGATGCGGACCTGCACTCTGTCCCCGGGTTGATACGGGAGTTCTTTTTTTTGAGACTTATACAGATGATTCAAGATGTTCTGATCAATACTCATGAATATTGTTCACTCCGATAGTAGTTATTTAATCGATTATATCATGTTGTTTAATCTGTATCAGTCTAATAGAAAATATTACATATGACATTTTCTGTTTGAATATGAATAAAAGAGTGATGTTTCGGAAATTGGCAGTTCCGAGACTTTTCTACCATTCGATTGTTTTAAAAAAGATCAAGGCGTGCCTTGATCTTTTGTGTTTGCATTTTATCCTGCATAGCTTCATTTGTCAACGGTGAAAAGGCGTTTAAGCAAATCGGCCTCTTCCTTACTGTAAGACCGTTCAATCCGCTTGATCACCTTCTCATTGAGCGGAGTTCGTACAACGACTGGGATCTCAGATTGGAGGACTTTTTCGTGAATCATGTTGATTTTCGCGGCATCGAACTCCTCGCTCAACAGATCGATAGACGATCCATCTTTGAAGGTGAGGGTGTATTCAAAATACAGGTTTCTCGCGGAGGCTTTGCCGGTCCAATCCACAGTCACCAACTTGATGTCGGACCATGCGTAATCTTGGTCGTTCACAGTGATTTTTTGGTGGTCCACCCGTGTGCCATAATCGAAATTTTGATAATACTTGAAGCCCGCAAACAACAATATGGGGATGCCGACGATCAGCCAAAACATCCGTGTACGCCGGTTCCAATAGAGGGAAAATAACAGTGCCACGCTGGCTAGCGCAAATAAAAAGATATAGCCGATTACGTCTCCAGAGAAATACAAAGCCCCCTTTTTATATTGCCTTATTTCCTGCCATTGGTGCATCCCAAAAAACAATCCTGCAAAGAGAAGTATGTGCAGCGGAATGTGCCAAACCCTGAATTTTAATATCAACTGTCCAACCTCCTGATCAAGAGAACTGCCTCTCTATCGTAAGCGATGATTGCGATTTCGACAATCTGTGTCATAATCATGCTGAAAGGAGAATGAGTGTATGTATCATAGACGTTTACAACCGAAAGAGCTGGATGAATTATTGACGAAGATCGATAAAGAAAGTAATCTGCTATACTTCACTTATCTCACGGTCAGACGGCAACAAACAGTCCATTACGGCCAATTCTCATCAGATGGCCGCTTACTGGGCGTGCTGGCCTATCTGTATGGATTGCCGTTTCATGCTTTTTCGTATGTGTTATTTTCGGAAGAGGTTTGTATCCGCTCCCTGCTGACTTATCTCAAGGAAGAACTAAATCTTCCCGATGGAGACGTCGGGAGTACCTTCGTTCCAGAAAAAGATGCGCCCATCTTCTCATCGCAGCTTGGTTCCGACTCGCCCCTGTGGATCACAGGGGCGTGCGTATAGAACCCCACCATTTTGGTTTGGTTAAATCAAGGATGAAAGAAATTGACGCCATGGCATTTACTGAAGATGAGTTAAACAACCTTCCTTTTTATGGCGTGTTTGATGACAATGTCCCCGCCATTCGCCTGTATGAATCTTTGGGGTACCGATTGGTTTCCAAATTGCAACGGATGGAATTCTCTCTCTGATCTACAAAATATTGACAAACGATTCGTTTTATATATTTATTGTGAATTCAACAAGAAAACCAATGATCTTCTGCTTCGATTTTACTATAATAGTAGTTGGTTAACGAAAGAATCGTTTCGTTAACCTATATGACGGAAAAATGGCTTCTTTAACCATCTGCCAGGGTTACTAACCCTGTTGTGGCATCGTCATTGCAAGTCGTTTTCCCTTGCACAGTGAAAAATCGGATTACATCCACCTTGCCTTTGTCGCTATCGCAAGGTCGATCACTTGACAAGAAGAATAAAGGAGTGATGTTTTTCATGAGGTTTTTTTCGCTTCCCTTCGTCACGCCCCAAAACCACACGAAAAATTAATCAGAGGGAAGCAGAAAACCCAAGAATGCCAAGGCTTTCAGTGGTTCGTTCAATTTTGTAAACCAACAGCGATCAAAAAGGCCTTTTATTTTTCGTCTGAATCCCATGGGTCTCCCTGATTTTTCATTTTTGACTTCTTTTCCAAATATACTAACCTATTTTTTATCATAATTCATACCGGAGTGAAGCAACGATGAAATACTTATCACGCAAATTACCAGAAAATATCAATCGCTTAGCCATGGAACTTCCTGAAGACGTCCAAGAGTACATATTGGAAATGATCAGCGCCGACCGCTCCATCGAAACAGTCGCGGCGTATGTATATGACTTTAAACTGTTTTTTGATTATTTGGAAGAACATGGGCACGAGCTTGAAGATGTGACCGGTCGTACGATCAAGCGCTTCTTTCGTTATATCGAACATGGGTATGAGCGCAAAGTAACCAGGAAGATCAATGGGAGACTTGTAGAAACGGTACAGGTGCGGGAGAATTCGCATGCGGGCAAAAATCGCAAACGGGCTTCGCTCCAATCCCTGTTTCGGTATTTGGTTAAATGCGGAGCACTAGATCGCAACCCCATGACTGAGTTTGAGGATGTGACATTACGCGCCCGCAACAAACAGCGCGTTCCTGTTTTTTTAACGCATGATGAAGCCATGCGTTTGGTTCACAGCGTCCATGACTTCTTCGATATGAGAAACTACAAGCGCTTGAGCTGGTTACGGTATCGGGATCTGGCCATCCTCCTCATTTTTCTTAATACTGGGTTGCGCGTATCTGAATTAGTGCGCCTCGATACAACCAGCATTCAAGAACAGAAAGGGACCGTTCGCATCGTTGTTTTGGGTAAGGGGAACAAAGAGCGAATGCTAAAACTGAACAACACCGCCACCACCGCCCTCAAGGATTACATGGCAGTACGGCCTACCCCGGCACCAGGATATGAATCGGCATTGTTTTTAAATCGGAACGGCGGTCGAATCAGTCGCGTCTCTATCAATAAAATCATCAACAAATATGTGAAAGAAGCGGATTTGCCTCCCAAAGCGAAAAACATTTCGCCACATAAATTGCGTCACACACTGGCTACCCTCTTGCTCTCCAACGGCGCCAATATCCGCGTGGTGCAAGAAATTTTGGGCCATTCCTCCATCAACACAACGCAGATTTACACACACGTTGTCAATGATCAAAAGGATGAAGAATTGGATCGCCTGGATGAATTGATGTAAATAAGGATGTCTCTTTACAGAGACATCTCATTCCAATTTATTCCTGTTTATATCGCAAACCGATCTGAGGTAGATTGCAGTTTGTTATTTTTGTTTATTTAATTTGTTTATTCCTTGTAGTTTTAACATTTTAATTATACTGTCTGTTTCCTGGGTTAATCGTTTTACCAGTTCCTGGGCACTCTGTTGTCTTGCCAATCGGATGCCTTGCCCCGCCCACATCGACATCCACTCTGGCCGTAATTGCTCTGCTGCTGCTTTGCGGATGTGTTGTGTCAAAACATGCTGTAATGGATACGGCAACGTCTCAGGCAACTGTTCGGTTAAATCCATTAGCTTGTTACGCAAGCCGCGCACTGCTTTCCCAGTAATTGATGTAGTCACAGCAACGCGATCTTCCGACGACGCGATAAGCGCTTGTTTATATAATGGATGGGCCCCGCTCTCTTCGCATGGGATAAACGCCGTTCCCATCTGTACGGCAGAAGCCCCCAAAGCAAAGCTGGCAGCGATTCCTCTGGCATCCATAATCCCACCAGCGGCAATAACTGGCACCCTGACGTGATCGGCCACCTGTGGAACCAATGCCATGGTGCCAATCATGGCCTCGTGATAAGCGTGGGCAAATGTACCTCGGTGCCCACCGGCTTCACTCCCCTGTGCCACAACGGCGTTGACGCCGAGCCGTTCCAATTGCATAGCTTCATGTACCGTAGTAGCAGTGCCCATGACAAAGATGCCTGCTTTTTTGCATTGTTCCATCTTTTCGGAAGGCAATAGGCCAAAAGTGAAACTGAAGACAGGAACCCGCTCTTCCACGACGACGGCAAATTGCTCGTCAAATTGGTCCTGATAATCGATCGTCAGTTGTTCCGCATCTATCCCCAATTCATCACAAATCGGCTTGAGCTGGCCGACGAGTTCCGTTAAGCTTTTTTCATCTACACGCGTTGGCTGTTCGGGGATAAAGAGGTTGACGGCGAAGGGTTTCGATGTCAGCCTGCGGATCTGCTTAATCTCCGCGCGCAGTTTCGATGGGGACAAATATCCGACGCCTAATGACCCGAGCCCACCGGCATTTGACACGGCTGCCACCAATTCGGGGGTCGTCACTCCTCCGGCCATTGGTGCTTGGATAATCGGATGCTGAATGGAGATAGCAGACAACAGCGTTGTGCATTGATGCATGATCATGCCCCTTTCTTTGCCTCATTCTAACCATATTGTAACAGACCATCGCTATGTTGATTTTTCTATTCCACCCAGCCATGCTCTGCTGTTACAGTGAATATGCATTAAAAGGATTGTAAAGAATCAGTTTTCCCCTTCACACCGTCGCCATAGCATGCTATACTAAGACACATTAAATGACAACAGCATAAAACAAAACCTCATCATGGCTTTGATGAGGTAGAGGTTGCGACTTTTATTAGTACATGACCTGAGATCCAGAGAAGATCAGTGACGGCCATGGAAAGGAAAAGTCGCCGAAGTTTCCCTGCATTCTCTGGGCAGGGATGCTGGGTCTGTACCCGAACAGGGGCAGAACTGTCACGCATATTCATTTAATATGCGTGGTGTGCTATCTTCAGGAGATATGGTTATGGTGCGGTTTTGATAAGGGATGCCGTCTATAGTCAGATGGTATTTTTTAATTGCCCGACTATACTCTCCTAATATCAATTGCTGATTAGGAGGTTTTTTTATGCGCTTAACCGGCACGAGTCACATTGGCAGTCAAGGCCATCTCACCATTGGCGGATGCGATACGGTGGAATTGGCTAAAACCTTTGGAACGCCACTCTATGTTTATGACGAAGCATTGATCAGGGAAAACAGCCGCCGTTTTGTCAAATCATTCGAACAAAGCGGATTTGCTTTTCAAGTCGCTTACGCCAGCAAAGCGTTCAGTTGCATCGCGATGGCTCAACTGGCAGCCGAAGAGAATCTCTCTTTGGATGTTGTTTCAAGCGGAGAATTGTACACCGCTCTCCAAGCTGGATTTCCCGCCGAGCGCATACATTTTCACGGCAACAACAAATCGGAAGAAGAATTGCGGATGGCGCTTGAAGCAGGCGTAGGCTGTTATGTTGTGGACAACTTTTATGAGATGGCTTTACTCCATGATTTGGCTTCCGCATCCGGCATACAAGTCAATGTGATGCTTCGCCTCACGCCAGGGATTGAAGTGCACACCCATGAATACATCTCCACCGGCCAAGAAGATTCGAAATTCGGGTTTGGTGTCGCTGACGGGCAGGCGATGCTTGCGATCCGGCAGGCATTAGCGAAAACGCATTTCAATCTATTGGGTATTCATGTCCACATCGGATCGCAAATTTTTGATACCACTGGATTTGTTGAAGCGATCAAGGTCATCCGGGAATTTTTGGACAGCGTGCGGAAAGAAACCGGTTATGAAGTGAAGGTGCTTAATTTGGGTGGGGGTTTTGGCATTCGGTATACCGATGAAGATGATCCGGTGGAAATCGAAACCTTCGTGGAAACGATCACGCAAGAGGTGGCAGCTGCTTGGTCCAAACGCAACTTGCCAAACCCCGAAATTTGGATTGAACCGGGGCGCGGTATTGTGGGGAATGCTGGCACAACCCTTTACTCCGTAGGCTCAATCAAGCAGATTCCGGGGATTCGCACATATGTGGCGGTGGACGGAGGCATGACCGATAACATCCGGCCCGCCCTTTACCAAGCGAAGTACGAAGCGCTACTAGCCAATAAAGCGTCGATGGTGGCAACTGAAACCGTCTCGATTGCGGGCAAATGTTGCGAAAGCGGAGATATGCTTATTTGGGATATCGATCTGCCGCAAGTAACAAGCGGAGATATCCTTGCGGTTCTCTCCACCGGAGCCTATGGCTATTCCATGGCCAGCAACTATAATCGCCTCCGCCGCCCTGCCGTCGTCTTTGTTCGGGATGGTATCGCCGACTTGGTGGTGGAACGGGAAACATATGAAGACCTGGTCCGCCATGATCGCAAAAGATCGGTCTTGTCCAACATCGTCTAACGTCTTTGTTCCCATAAAGCATCTCTTCCATAAAGAAAGAACCCGTTCATCATCGGGTTCTATTTTTTTGGGTAACTCCACGCAATGATTAATAAATTTTTTTATATATTAAGTTTGATAAATGTTATGAAGGGGAATGGATTTACTAAGCAAGATCCTTCAATCCTTCAAGGAGGGTGTTACGCATGATACTCGAAGCGTTGAGACGTGAATTGCTCAGCTGGGAAGGTGTAACCGAACATGACCACCGGTTTGGAGGCGTAGAATTTCGTTATCAGAACAAAGAGTTGGGTCATCTGCACGGTGAAAAACACGCTGATTTCCTGTTTCCCAAATCGATTCGCAACGAGCTCGTTGCTTCCGGGGTGGCTGAACCGCATCCTGTCGTTCCTGATTCGGGTGTGAGTTTTTGGATTAAAGGAGAACAAGATCTCCCTCAACTTATCAAACTGTTCAGAATGCAATATGACCGATTGGCCCAGAAGAACAACAAAAACTGAATCATCCGAGGGAAGGCAACCATTCATCACAGGTTGCCTTCTCTTTCATCTGTTTTTCTTAAAATGAACTTAATGCATTGCCTAAGTATTTTCCAGTGATCGACTGTTCCGCATGAATTATCTGCGAAGGGGTGCCCTCAAACACCACCTGTCCCCCCTTGCTGCCTCCGTCTGGTCCCATATCGATAATCCAGTCCGCTTGGCTGATTACATCGAGGTTGTGTTCGATAACAATCACCGTATTACCGGCATCCACGAGACGGTTCATAATCCCCAACAGATGACCGATATCTGACATGTGCAGGCCGGTTGTCGGTTCGTCCATCACGTAGATGTTGCCCTTTTTATGCAATTCGCTTGCCAGCTTGATGCGCTGGCATTCCCCACCCGAGAGCGTGCTGAGTGGTTGTCCAAGTGTAATATAGTTCAGCCCTACATCGCTTAGCGTCTGAAGTTTACGCACTACCTCTTTGAGTTGAAAGAATTCCAATGCCTGCTCTACAGTCATCTCTAGCACTTCAGCGATGGATTTGCCGTTGAACTTGTATGCGAGTACCTCATCCTTAAAGCGTTTGCCTCCGCATTTTTCGCATGGCAACTTCACGCTATCGAGGAATGCAAGGTCGGTATACACAACTCCCAACCCTTTGCAGTTCTCACAAGCTCCCTTAGAGTTAAAGCTGAACAAGCCTGGACTGACCTTGTTCACAGAAGCAAACGCCTTGCGCACATCATCCATAATGCCTGTGTAGGTCGCAGGGTTTGAGCGTGTCGATACGCCTACCGCCGATTGGTCGATGACGATCGCATCCGGATGCTTGCTGAGAAATACCTTGTTAATCAGTGTACTCTTGCCTGATCCGGCGACTCCTGTAACTACTGTCAGCACTCCGGCCGGAATATCTACGCTCACCTTCCGCAGGTTGTGCAGTGTGGCATCCTTGATGGTCAGCTTACCGGATGGCTGCCTGCAATCATGCTTCAGCTGGAATGGCCGCTTCATATAGGTTCCTGTCAGTGTACCGGACTCCAGCAGACCTTGGAAACTCCCTTCATACACGATGGTGCCACCGCGACTACCGGCATGAGGCCCGACGTCGACGATATGATCCGCTACCTTAATCACATCGGGATCGTGCTCAACGACAATCACCGTATTGCCCTTGTCGCGCAACTTCTGAAGTAACCCATTTAATCGGTGCACATCACGGGGGTGCAAACCGACGCTGGGTTCATCGAAGATGTAAGTGACATCCACCAGACTGCCGCTTAAGTGCTTCACCATCTTCACGCGTTGCGACTCACCGCCGGACAATGTATCCGTCTCACGGTCCAGCGTCAAGTAGTCAAGGCCGATATCCACCAGATGTTGCAACCGTTCCATCAGCGACTTGATAATTGGCGCGGCAACAGGATCGTCGATTTCTCGGATGGTATGGATGAGCTGTCCGACTTCCATGGAGGACAAATCCGCAATGTTGAGTCCATTGATCTTGCAACTGAGTGCGGCTTGACTGAGTCTCGCGCCATGGCAACTCGGACAGGTGCCCTCAGAAATAAAAGGCGCCACAGCTTTTTGTGTGCGCTCGGACTTGGTTTTCACATCCTGCTTAATGTATTTGTTGGTGAACTTTTCAATGACGCCTTCCACTGTAATATTGGTTGCCTTGCCTGCGAAATCCATCTTTACTTTTCTTGCTTTGGCGTATAGCAAGCGCTCCAATTCTTCATCCGAATAATCGCTCAGCTTCTTGTCGAGATCAAATTCCCCCGTCTGTGCGATGATATTCCACTCCCAGCCGTTCACCGAATAGTCCGGTAGCAAAATCGCCCCTTCATTCAATGATTTTGACATGTCCAGCGCTTTACTCAAATCAACGCTCAGTTTGCGACCGATCCCATTGCACTCGGGACACATACCTTGTGGATCGTTAAACGAGAACATGTGCGGTTGCCCAATATAAGGCTGACCCACTCGGGAGAAAAGCAGACGGAGAATGGGAGAAATATCCGTAATCGTACCAACGGTGGAATGAGAACCGCCACCCAGCCGCTTCTGATCCACAATCACAGCCATACTCAGATTTTCGATTGCGTCCGCATCCGGTTGCGGAACACGTGGCAGAAAGGTGCGGACGAACATGCTGAAGTTTTCGTTCAGCAGGCGCTGGGATTCAGCGGCGATGGTATCAAAAACAATGGACGATTTGCCAGAACCGGACACACCGGTAAAAATGGTGATTTTTCGCTTAGGAATGCGCAAGGATACGTTTTTGAGATTGTTTTCCCTGGCACCTGAGATCACGATATACTCCTGATGAGATTCGCTCATGCTTAACATCCTTTCGATCATGTTAAAAGCGAGACCGGGTTCGATAAATTTTGTTGCTTCTGATCTTATAGTGCAAGTAAGATTTTATCAAAAAACACAATGCGCCGTTTAGGATTTCTCTATCCTCTATACTTCCTCAATTCCCGCATGAAAATGAGGCGATGCTTGACAGACAGCGCTTTATTTTTATCGTTGATTTTCTTGCTTTTTATCCTTGCCGCTTGTTCAAAGGAAGCGCCTCCTAAGAAGCCTAGCGCGAATTTTCCTATGTGGTCGCTTAGAACTCATCTATCACAATACCTACTCTTCCATTTACAACAAAAACATTTGCAATAATGATTCTGTATAGTAAATATCGATAAAGGAGGAAGATCCCCATGCACATACCCATCCGTTTTCTAGAAGGAAAGCAAGTCTATCTGCGTCCGGTCAGTGTTGAAGATGCCGAGTTGTACCATCGCTTTTTGTTTGATCCAGAAACAAGGCGGCTCACCGGTACGCAAAAAAGCTTCACCTTGGAACAGATACGACAATATATCGAAGCCAAGAATCAAGACTCATCCGGGGTGCTTCTATTGATTGCTCTGACTGAAAATGATGAAGTGATTGGAGACATCCAGTTGTTGGAGATCTGTCCGATTAACCGTAGCTGTTATATCCGCATTGCCATCCAAAACCAAACACATCAAGGAAAAGGGTATGGCACGGAAGCAATGAAACTTATGCTGGATTATGCTTTCGGCGTCTTGAATTTGCATCGGATCGAATTAAATGTTTTTGCGTTTAATGCACGAGCCATTCACTTGTATGAGAAATTGGGATTCAAAAAAGAAGGAGTGCAGCGCGAGGCGTTATTTTACAATCATCAGTATCACGATTCTATCATCATGAGCATACTGGAACATGAATACCGTGAACGCTATATCAACCAATAAAGCGGGCCAAAAATTCGGCTCGCTTTATTGGTTATCTTCGTCTCTTTCGGTTGAGGTGTTGCTACCCTACACCACGACCCAAGTCGAACATAGCAAGAATGATCAAACACGTATTAGCGCCGTCTAGTATAGTGAAATCAGCGGGAAGGAGGATGGACTTGGATCAAGACAAATCCTTGGCAGACACGATCGAGAATACCTTGCGCTACATTGATCAACATCTCGATTCCAATTTGAATCTGTCTACATTGGCCGAACAATCGGCTTATTCCCCTTACCACTTTCACCGCGTTTTTCATCGCATGGTGGGCAAAACGGCTACCAATTACATTCGCGAACGGCGGCTGTCCAAAGCGGCGGAAGAACTTGTCAGCAGTGATAAGCGCATATTGGAAATTGCGGTGGCGTTTGGCTTTTCCAGCCAAGAATCTTTTACGCGGATTTTTAAAAAGCACTATTATCTCACTCCACAAAGATACCGGAGATCAGTACGAAACATCATTCAAAAGCGAGGGAACAAACACATGAACACCAATGCAACGCATTTACCGACGGGATGGATGAAGGCGGGACACTCTGTAAGTAGTTATGAGATAGGAATTGATCAAAACACGCGTTTCAAAGACAAACCATCTGGGTGTATCAAGACTACCAAATCGACACCAGGCAGTTTCGGTACCATGATGCAAATGTTCTCATCTAGCAAATACAATGGGAAACGATTGAAACTGTCCGCTTATGTTAAATCACATGAGGTGAGCGGTTGGGCTGGAATATGGATGAGAGTGGATGGCAAAGATAACGAGATTCTTTCTTTTGACAACATGGAACAACGTCCGATTGTCGGAACCACCGACTGGCAACAGGTTGAAGTTGTCTTGGATGTGCCTTATGACAGTGAAGCAATCGCTTTTGGCATCTTGCTCACAGGAAACGGAACCGTGTGGGGGAACCAGTTCCACTTCGAAGTCGTTGATCGGACAGTTCCCACCACCAACATGACTGAAGATGTTCAGCTCCCGCCTGATCCAGTCAATCTCGATTTCGCTGTAGTTTGATGCGGTTTAATGCATCTCGTTAAGAATGTTCATACACCGTGTTAAGATAACATAGACAAGGTTCCTAGGGTCTATCATCTTCGGAGGTAGTTATGAACATGTATGCAATCCATTCTTTCGATTTGTCACTGGATGAGATGAAGGCCATTCAGCAATCGCTCCGGCAGCAGATTCGGCTCACTCCCTATCCGGGGCAACCCAAAGATGTGGCTGGCGTCGACTTAGCTTACTTTCCAGATGACCGCCGAGCTGTCGCCGTCATTGTTATCATGGATTATGCCACTCAGCACATAAAAGAAGCCGTCTACCATATTGATGAAGTGGTCCAAGAGTATGTGCCCGGATTCTTGGCGTTCCGTGAACTCCCCCTCTTTCTCAAGGCTTGGGAAAAGCTTCATTACGAGCCGGATCTGGTTTTCTTTGATGGGAATGGCATGTTGCATCCCGAACGCGTTGGCTTGGCAACCCATGCTTCTTTCTTCATTGACAAACCGACCATCGGCATTGCCAAAACGCACTTCATTGGAGAATATCCCGAACCTCAAAAATCTCAAGGAAGTGTGGAGTGGATCAAGGATCAGGGAGATGTAGTGGGAGCAGTGCTCCGAACCCAAGATGGCGTCAAACCCATCTATGTGTCTGTGGGCAATTACATTGATTTGCCTTCAGCGCTCAGACTGACTCAGCACTTTGTCGGTAAGGAAAGCCGCATTCCCGAAATCGTGAGGCAAGCCGATTTGTTATCGAAACAACTTCGTAAACAAGCTTTGGCTGAAGAAGCTTGAAGAAACTATATAGCTGCCCAACTAGGGCGGCTTTATTGCATTATGATTAATCGGGACCAAAGTGCAAATCCCTTGCAAGTAAAATCGTGATCACGCCGGATATGAATATGGCGATGCTCTAAAAGGGCGCTAAGCTAAATAGCGTCTTTTTTTCGAAAAAAGAAACCCGGGAAGAAGAATAAACCGATTGATAACGTTAGCGAATTCCCCATAGATCATGCAACCCATGTGAATATTGCCCATGATAAAAAAATCCTCTGATCAGTCAGAGGATTTTTTCTTAATTCCAAAATGGATTCAATATCAGGGCGTTCACCAAAACCATTGAATACCAAGGCGATTTCACTATTTTGCGAACACCTCGCAAAATAGTGTCCACAATCTCCAATTCAACTTATTTAACAACTATACCACAAATCAGCAAATCCTTATATGGCAAGAGATTTCGTCTTTCTTACAAATAGATGCCATCTCTATAAATCTTGTCAACTAAAGTACCTAAGCCTATTATTGCCTCCCACTCTCCAATTGTTTCAACCGCCGTTTAAGCGCTGCAACAAGTCTTTTCTCTTCCGTTGTCAACGCACCGTTTTGGTAGCGCATCAAATCACTTTTGATGATCGCAATTTTTCGTTCCGTATCATTTTGTTGCGACATGCACAGCGCCTCCTGTTGAACACGCCCTTGTTATTACTAAATTCTCTATAAATTGGAAACCTCCTCTGTCTTTATGTCATCTTTTTCGATAACTTTATAGATTGGAAGGGCCTAAGACGAAAGCCAATCTGCCAAATCCAATTGGGTTACAGGAAAATCTTGTTCAATGTCCCAGCGAGTGCGATGGATCACATCAACCCGCTCCTCTGACAACTGCGCAAAGTCCAGCGCTTGATGATAAAAAACATAGATAGCGACTCGACGCAGTTTCATGAAAACAGGTAACTGCAACCACCAAAAGGCATCTAGCTGATGTTCGGTCTCATATCCGCGTTTAAAGTGCGTCAAGAAATGGGTGGCAAATGCCTTTTCTCCATCCCACCGGCCCGGCGGTTTGCCGAACCTTGCCAACGCATGATAGAGAATGACTGCAATATCATTGATGAACCAATGATAACAACAATCGTCAAAATCAAATACCATGATACGGTTATCATCAATGAAAAAATTGCGCATATGCAGATCATTATGAATCAAACCGTAACTATTGGAGTCTTTGGTGAACGAATGCAATTGATCCATCAGCTCTCTCGCTCTTTGCAACACCTGCGTTTCAGATCGTGGTATGCTTTCTTCAATCTTTAGCAAGTCATCCTCCCACCACTGGCGCCTGCGAGCTGGAACCGCCGGAGTATATGCGCACGATTGCGCGTGCAACCAGCCTGTCAACTTCCCCCACATATAATAGAACTGTTCATTCCAATCTTCTTGCCTTGGTAAACGCCCTTGGGCTTTCGCAAACAAAACGGCGTGCCAGCCCTGTTCTGTGCCCACTACCAGATTGCCGTCACTGGTTGGAATGACATCGGCGACATGCCCTCCCTTCTGGGCGAGATAATGTACAAAATCAGCTTCGGCCAGAATTTCTTCCAATGTTCGGCGCTGCACAGGAGTTAACCGAAGAATGGTGGGATGTTCCGGGTTCACGTGTTCATATACCTTATTCACATTGCCAGCGAGCATTGTCAATCGGGCGGGGTTAAGCTTGTATTTCTTGGCGATATGAGATAAGGTTTGATCTGATACATCAGGAATCTGTTGATTCATGTTGTATTCTCCTTATCATGTGTTATACTTTCTGGTTGTTTTTGGAAGTTTTGTTGTTTGCTTTACAAACTTGTTTGGATTTAAATTGGGTTTGTAATACCAGTATTCTCGATTCTTCACAAGCATACCGTTTAACCGCATCTTAATACGGCCTGGATACATTCCTTTGGCGAGAATCTTCAGTGCCAGCTGTGCGCGTACCCCCTCAGCGGCTGCGGAAAGAGGCATTACGATAAACCGTTTGTTCTTGAGGGCGGGCAGATCTTCTAGCTCTTTCTCGGATAGTAGTAGCTCTTGTTTTTGCGCGGCTGACTTCTCGCCATAATCAATAATAACGATCACATCCGAGTTCCGATGCACAACCTCTTCTCTTCCCAACTTACTTCAGCCCATCCTTTTTTACATCATCGAATATGTTTTTGCCTACGGCCAGTGATCGATATCTTCTTTCACAATCTCTCCGCTTTTTCTTCCACACGGAAGATGCGGCCAATATTTTGAGTATCCCTGTAAACATTCCCATTAAAAGAGTTAAAATTCAATTCCCATAAGCTCCAATATGCTGATAATTAGCCTCCAATTTATATCTGCATTCCATTTTTTCGTTGCGGCAATTCACTTTCTGCCCGATTCTTATATCACACACTTTATGCGCCCTTCAAACGCCAAGTACGCTTCCATAAACTTAGGAACCAAGCCAGTGGCAGAATCCTCACTTGAAAAAGGGGTGAATTCATACAGATCCCCGTCGGAGTGATAAAGGTCATAAGTAAGGGAATCTTGCACTCGACGATCTGAATCATATGAATACAATGTTGCCCTATCTCTTTCCTCAATAAAAATAAGTGATCGGTACGGCTCTTTACTTATCACAATCTCCTGTGGACATCCTGATTTGAAAGTTTCCAATGACCATCTGCCATAAAAACCTGGTACCCTGCATGTTGTTAATAGCACGCCCATCAAAAAAAGCATAGCATGATGCATATTTTTTTCTTCATAAGCGATGGCGGACAGCTGACTATTCTAGTTGGTTGACCCGCTATGGATAGCCTGTCCGGCATTTATCACTTCCATTTTTACCAGATTTCATTGCTAGTTGAAGAATTGGATGGCAACAAAAGCCCCGTGTTTCACTGCTGCGAATTCCAGCCAAACTTATTCTAGCAATGCGACTTATTGAACGCGCGGTGCTACTTGCTCATCTGACTGATGCCCTTTCCTTGATCCCATCACTGATAAAGAATGCGCTGATCAAAGCGATGATGCTTCCAGTTAAGCCATACAGAAACATGTGGTGAATGCCGCTCATAAAATCTTTTGCTTCTGTCAAAAACATCCCCATGATGGCCACGCCCACCGCAGTGCCGATATTGCGGGTAAACATTAGAAAAGATGTAGAAGCCCCTTTTGATGCGCTTAAACCAGCTGTTGAGCTCCAATCACACCGGTTGTAGACAACAATCCGAAAGCAAATCCTTGTATGACCATCACAAAGAATGCATACCAAAATCCATTATCCGCTTGCAACAATACCAGAAGCACGCCCGACACTGTAAACGACAAACTCCCAACAATAAATAAGGGTCTGTAGCCGTATTTCAATATCCACTTCCCTGCCGGAACCGCTGCGCTCATCCAACCAACCGCAGACCCAATCAACGCGACTCCGCTCATCAATATAGATAGATGTGCCATTTTCTGCAGGAATAATGGAATTAAGCTGGCTGTTCCAAAGAATGCGGCCCAGCCGGAAAAGCCATGGATATTCATCCAGCGAATATTTTTATCGTCAAACATGGAAAAGGGAACGAGCGGCGATGCTTGTTTTGTCTCGAACAAATAAAAGCCCAAGATAAATAATGCGCCGAATCGATATTCATCCACCACCGTGACCATGAGCAATAATGTCACCCCTCGCTAAATAACAACGCGCCACATAATCCACACGCGCTGGCTTTGCGGTGTACTTCTCCTGATAAGGTAACAAAGTCAACAATGCAAGATACAAATGGGGATATTAATAAAGAAAATCCATCGCCAGGTCAAATACTCAACTAAAAATGAACCCAACATGAGAGGCATGGTTGTATTCATAATGGTCGAATCCATGGCAACAACCAACAAAGACAACACCATGCTCACCAATACTCCCAACCTGCTGTTTCAAAAAACCGCCTCCTCTTTGAAAATTCCTCTATCATTTTAAACTTTGTCAAATACGCTGTCATAAAGAATGACCCGGAAGGGGAGATGGTTTATCACCTTTGCATGATGAATTGCCAGAATTAACCGACGATTAAACCCGCAGAAGTTCCTAGCCCTGTTGGACTGGAACTTCTGGTGAACTTCATTACAACTGGCAGTTCAAATCCCAATTCACCCTATAACGATCTATTAGCTTCCCGTACTTGGCTCCCCAGAATGTGTCCTGGAGAGGCATTAATACTTCCCCACCCTCAGATAATGCCTGAAACACCCTTTCAATCTCTTCCACTTGCGTAAACTTCAAAGCAAGGCTCACCTGATTCCCATAGATATGATGTTCAATCATATCTGAGAAAAAGATCTCTTGTTCCCCAAACGTAAGGTGGGCATGCAAGATTTTATTCTTGTGCTCCTCACTGACGGAAATGTCAGGCACATCGCTAAAGCGTTGCAACCGCTCGATTTTCCCATTGAACACGTTTTTGTAAAAATTCAGCGCCTCTTCACTATTTCCAGGTAGATATAAGTAAGGGCTTATTTTCACATTGCTCATTTCTCCTGCATCCTTTCTGGGTCATCCATTTCTATTGTTTTTCCGCCTCCCTATGTTGCTCACTTTCACGCAGATTCATCCCGAAGCCTTTCATCCTTCACATCTGGGAAGGACTCAGTTACACTATCTTCGAACAAAGCGTGAACAAAAGAGAAAACAGCATTCCCCCAGAAAAGGAGCATCAATCCATGGTTCCAGTTACAACCAATGAACAATGGGCACAGTTGATTAAGCACATCGACCCTCATGGCAAATGGGTACGTGCATGGGAACTGAAAGGAGGCGTTTCAGCACAGGTGACGGCGCTTGAGATGGTTGGTGCTGATGGTCAAAAGCGGAAAATCGTCGTCCGCCGTCACGGCGAGGCCGATCTAGCCCAAAATCCCCATGCGGCGCGAGATGAATTTCATCTCTTACAAGTACTCCACGCCCTGGGACTGCCCGTGCCGACCCCCTTGCACATCGAGGAATCCAGCGGGATTTTCCCCACCCCCTGCATTGCGATTGAATACATTGAAGGGCGAACCGAGCTTTCCCCCGCTGATTTAACGGATTACCTCAATCAATTTACGGCCGCTCTCGCTCAAATCCATCGCGTTGATTACGTTCGGCAAGACATCACATTTCTTCCTGATCAATCAGCGATATATCGGCAAACACTTCGCCGCCAACCATCCTGTCTCGATGAATCTAAAGTTGAACGGTGTATCTGGGATACACTGACATCTATTTGGCCTTTACCCCAGCATAATGAGCCTGTCCTATTGCATGGAGATTTCTGGCCGGGCAATATATTGTGGCACGAACAACGCCTAGTGGCCATCATCGACTGGGAAGATGCGGCGGTGGGAGATCCTTTGGCCGATGTTGCCAACAGCCGGCTTGAATTGCTTTGGGCATTCGGGCACGATGCGATGAACCACTTCACACACCAATACCGAGCAATGATGCCTGCTGTCGACTTTACCAATCTTCCTTACTGGGATCTTTGCGCGGCATTGCGTCCGGCACACAGCATGGCCCATTGGGGATTGGATGCAAGGACGGAAAAATCCATGCGGTCCAAACTAAACGAATTCGTCAAACTTGCTTTTGACCAACTAGATGAAACCATAGGCGGAAGTAAATGATTTATCGCATCCAGCGAACCCAACGGGCATGCCCATCCGTTTCAGCAATCATCACCGTGCGCCACTCACCATCGATGAAGCGATCCAAGTGCAGATAGCGATCCTGCAAATTGTTGTATAAGTGAAACACCTCCCTTGACTCGGCCAATGCAGTGACGTGATGAATCAATTTCTGTTTGTCGCTTTCCGACAATTGATTCGCCACATGTGTGTGAAAAATACAGATCACCGTTTCTTCTGGAACCTTTGACGCTATTTCTGGCAACAGGGCAACCCCATCCCCTTCGATCAGCTCAACTGACTCATTGAGGAAATATTCAGCTGCTTTCTCAAAGAGTTGAACCCGATCCGTGTGTTCCGGCCAGATTAATGCTCTCATCCACAGTACATTTTCGCTGTCAGTCAACTCACTCACATGCAAGTCGACTCCGCACCGGGTGGCGACGGGAGGGCTGGTCGGCAACAAAAACGGCCGGTTCTCTCCCCTTATCTCTGTGTTGATAAGAACCGATGATGAGGCTTCCCCATAAATTTGTCCATCACCGTATGAATACGCGTACTTATCCCATAACAGCTGTAAACCCGCACTGGCTCCTATTTCAATCAAGGACAAAGGTTTTTCGGTCAAGCGATGGATCATACAGAAACTAGGATACAAATAGGCACATCGCCTCACTTCATTCGTCTGAACCCGTTTTTCTTTGAGTATTGCGATGATTTCATCCTTGAACGTGAAGCAAAAGTCCCGAAAATGAGCAAATGCCTGTCTGGGGTCTTTGGGCTCTGCCACCACACTGGGATAATATCGCGCCAATGGATGTTTCTTTCCTTGCAATAACAGAAAATGCACCGCTCCCAGAAACAGATTGGGCACAGGCTGTCCTGGCCGTGCATGTGATGCGAGATCGAGCAGTTCGCCATCTTCCGCTGTCCCTAAGGCCAAATGCTCGTATAAATAGCTCGACCCTCTGCATTCCCGATTTGCGAAATTTGCAAAAATCGCGGATAGGTTTTCCCTTCCCATTCCGTTGCCACCTCTTGCTTCATTTTTAGATATCCCCACTCCCCCTGTACCCTAAATGAATCTGACTGAAACACACAAGAAGGTCAAAGCATAACCGCTCAATCCCTGCAAACAATAATGAAAAATGTTGATATGGAAGCGTTCACTCCCTATCAACACAGACTGGAGTGCATGTTGATGAAAGAGAATTCTTCAAATCAATTGCCAGATATCCGGCACAATTTGGTGTTGAAGGCACCGATTCTGAAAGTGTGGGAAGCAGTCGCTACTTCGGAAGGCCTCGCCGCTTGGTTTATGCCCAACGATTTTCAACCGAAGCAAGGACATGCCTTCCACTTGAACGCCGGCGGCTTTGGCTTGTCTCCCTGCACAGTGACTGAAATCAACCCTCCTCATCACCTTTCTTTCCGATGGGGCAAAGATTGGACTATCACATTTGAATTACAAGAGTTAGATGGCGCCACTGCGTTTACTTTGATCCATTCCGGCTGGAAAACCGATGAAACCACCGAGTTCGGTGAAAGCCATGAAGTGGTGCGCAATCGCATGGATCGAGGTTGGGCGGGGTTGCTTCAATCACTCGCATCGCATGTTGAAAAATAAAACATGCCGCTCGGCGGTCTCCGCATTTCATGCTACAATCAATACAGACTTTTGTTAAAACCAGACACCAAAGGAGACTGAGTTCACAATGGCATATTACGCCGCAATCCTGCATATGGCAGACGCGGAAAAAAATCTGACTTTCCGCCCGCATCAACTAGCTTATTTAGAAGAATTGGAACAACAAGGGAAAATTTTCGCCAAAGGCCCCTTCGCTGACGGCTCCGGCGGTATGGTGATATACATGGCCGATTCGTTGGAGGAAGCGGGAGAATTGGCCGAACAAGACCCTTATGTCAAAGAAGGGGTTCGCCTCTTAGAATTGCATGAGTGGAAAATGGCGCGCGTGTAAAAGATGAAAAAAGACCTTGGCCCAATCAGCCAAGGTCTTTTCCTTTATGTCATTATTGATGCGCTTCCGTAGAGGATGACCCTTCAAGCGTTTGATTTCCCGGCATCCGATACATGGGAAGGATGATCAGTGCTCCCAAGAACATCACAAACGCCGAGATTTCAAACATCCACACAACTGATAGCAGGTTTTTAAACGAACCGGCAACACTCATGGTTACCACCATGGCTCCCGTGAATAGTGGGCTTAAAATTCCGTTCACCCGGCCCACAAACTCCGTTTCCGTATGTTGCAAAATCAGCGTATTAATCCCGATATGGATCATTGGCAATACCAGACCCGCCAGGAACTCGATCAAAAGTGTCAGCCATAAGACAGTAGACAAGCCGCAAAGGGCAATCCCAACCGCATTGAAGAAAACACCCATCATCAGCAGCCTTTGCGGTGGAACGTTCTTGGAGAAGGCCATGGCGATGCCGCCACCCAAAATCATCCCCAACCCGTTGGCCATCATCAGCCATTGCAATTGTTCTTTCGCCAGACCCAGGTGTTCCGTCACCAGAAAAATCCCCAACGGCTGAATCAACCCCAGTGCCAATCCTACTGTCAAAAAACATCCACCCAACAGGGTCAGCACTCGCTTGGACATGACATAGCGAATGCCGTCCTTCATTTCCTGCCACACGGACGACGGCGCCTTATCTTCTTCCAACACCCGATCTTCGGGCAAAAACAACAGCACCAAGGCCGACAGCAAAAAGGCGATACCCATTATACCAATAGCCATTTCGATCCCGAAATGCTGATAGACGAACGTCCCGAGCACAGGCCCCAAAATCATGAACACGGCGAATATCGTTTGGTAAATCGACATCCCCATCTGAATTAACGCTTCCGGCACGTGCAACTTAAACAGCTTCATGCCCGAAGGCTGGGAAAACTGGGACAAGATTGCCGAAACCAATGTGGCCAAAAAGACAGCTTTCCAGGAGCCGAACATGAGTGTCAACAGAACAGCGAAAATGGATAAAGCGCTCAAAAAATCACACCAGATCATCGTCCGTTTGGGACGCCATCGGTCGGCAAAGGTTCCACCGATAAATGAAAAAATGAAAATCGGAGCGAATTCGGCGACTGAAATCATGGATATGGCGAACGCATCTCCATTCGTTTTCTCCATGACAAACAACAATATTGCAAAATTGCGTACCCAAATACCGATCTGCAAAAATAATTCCGATAGGAGGATGATTTGAACAAACCGATTTTTAAGCAAAGCGGATATCGTGGGGGTAGCATTCTTCTTCTCTTGCACTTGCATTTCTTTCCCCTGCCTTTCTATCAAAATGAATCATACCTCCTGCCAACACACTGAAATTCCTGCAATGTCTCTAAATGCAAAAAGCCGTGAATGCAGTCTGCACCCACGGTCATAATCAGATCTATTACCGAATTGAGAAAGGCAGATCTGACTTGTTGATTAACCTCTAATATGGGCACACTTTAACAAAGTATGGGAAAATGAACGATCCTTCGTCACCTTCCATACTTCGCCTGCTTGATGCACGGCAAGCAGGGTCTGCATTCAATTCATCTCTTTGCATTAAGAGAACTTAGAATACAAACAAAGTGCCCATGTTTGAGATTAATACCACCTTTCTCCAATTGATTACTCTTGGATCATAACATGGGGATGATCCTGCTGTCAAACCATAATTTTATTGTTTTTTTCATTTTGCAAAATATGATCATGGGGGCAGGTATCAATTTATTCATCTGATGGATAATTTATCTATATTCATTGGTTTTCAATTCGAAGCTGGGGTAACAATTCGTCAAAGTCAAGGGAGGTTGTAGTATCAAAATGTATTATAAAAAGTGAAAAATAAATGAGTAGTTTTATTGGAGTCTAATTGAGTGTTATCATACTACCAATATTTATTCTGAAGGCAAAAGTATTGTTAACTATTGAAAGGCGCTTGCTGAAAAGTGATGTCACCGTAGAGAAAAAATGCTCTCCCCTCTTAAACCTATGGGATCGGGTTCAAGGGAGAGCATGATATTGACTTCAGTTGACAGTATATCTTTTAATAAAGCTTATCCTGTTCTTCGTTTGCTTTGTTCAATACCTCTTTTTGTATCTTATTGGCTTCCTCCAGAACCACTTTCTGAAGTTTATTCGCTATATATAAGTTGTAGTCATGGATGTGGTTAGCGCGCTCTCGAAACTTTTGGTCAACATGATCATAGAGAAGTCGGAATTCAAACCCGCGTTCTTTCTCTAAATACTCTTCCATATGATAGAAACGAATTGTTTCTCTCTCTGTTATTTTATACATCTCGACAGACTTCTTTTCTAGCTCTTTGTATTTTTTGTTTGATACATCTGACGCCTTGTCATAATGCTCTCCAGCCCAGCGAGACCATGCATCATAAAGTCGACCCCGCTCTTTTGCAAAATAGTCTTCCAGATCCACTTTAGAATTTACCGAGCTATACTTGCCACCACCAGCCTGAGCTGCCGCTTCAAGCGCTTTTTGTCCAGCATCATCAATATCAAAGCCGATGATATTTACTACAGCTTTAATATTGGATGTGTGGAGATCCTTTGCCACTCGAACAGGATCACCGCCGCAGGTTTCTACTCCATCGCTCACTACATAAATAATATTTTCGGCTTTGCTCTGGTTGGCCAGCTGTTGCTTGGCTAGTTTCATAGCGCCTGCCAACGGAGTATAACCAGTTGGTTGAAATTTGTTTAAGGCATAATTGAATTTACTTTCATCGTAGGCTCCAAGCGGGTAAACCTCTTCAATACTATTGCAGGAAACTGCCTTATCTTTCTCGTTATTGCTACCTTTGTGGCCGTAGACAGTCAGTGAAACATTGGCTCCGTCGGGCATTTGTTTGGCGAATGATTTAACTGCTTGTTTCGCTAAATCCATCTTTTGACCACCGGATACTTTTGCCGCCATGGAGCCGCTTGAATCAACCAAAATCACAATGTTCACTGGTTTTTCTTCTGGTAGTTTCAAGCTTTTCATCCCGCCGGGGCCTTTGTCAACTTTGATGATAGATGTATCAAATTCTTGGAAATACTTAAAGTAAGGTGTGTAATCCTCCGCTGCCAACTCATAAAACTTGTTAAGAATCGTTTTTCCGTCAGCGTTCTTCGGGATTTTATCTAGTTCTTGTTTAACTTTGGCCCAATTGTATTTCTCACCTGAATATTTACCGGCCGGAGGTAATGGAACTCCCTTTAATTCTTCGGGAACCTTCACATTTTCTTTGTCTTTGGATTCATTGTTCACTTGTTTTTTTTCAGTAGGTTGTGTGCTACTTGAATGGGAACAACCGCTTATAAGAAGGCCCACAATTAGCAAGCAGAGAAGTAGCTTATTTCTCATAGTTCCCTCCAATTTTAAAGACTTCTCCTAGGGTTCTTATTTAATATCCACTTTTTGACCATCCATGTCTTCAACAATGAACTTCTTTCCATCTAGTGCGCCAGTTTCAACCGTGACATAATCCCGTGGTGGCAATTCTCTACCAATATCCTTCTCCCAAGCAACAATAATTTTAACGACATCATTCTCAATAACCTGAAGCTTTTTAATTGTAATCTGTTGATGTTTGTATTTTTTGCTTGCTTGGACATAAAGCATATCTTCATGATCCCAATCTTGGTTGTCCAAACTGGAGGGATGCTTATCTTTGTTGTAGACCCAAATTCCTGCAGTGGGTTCAGGATCCGGAGCACCCATGATCCAGTTGATACCTTTGAACTCAATTTCTTTATGAGCTTGATTGGGTTCTACAGCATCTACTGTACTTGCTGTCCCTTCCGATTTTTGCTCTTCCTTTACTTTACTAGTTTCCGAATTGTTCTCATTCTCTTTACTTCCGCATCCAGCCAATAATGAAACAGTAAGTACAAGTATTAGTGTGAGAAAACGTTTCAAAAACAAAACCTCCTATTCAATGAATATGTAATTTTATAAACATATTCAATTTTAATCAATATTCATCAGTACGTCCACAAATTCCCTATTAAACTCACAATTTCTTCATTATTCCTATAATACGTAGCCAAATCAGGCCCCTTTAATTACATTCAATAAACCTTCTATATTGATATCAGAGTAAAGAACAGATGCTTTTGACAATCATCCACACGCTTGTTCTCTTAAAGTGTTAAGTAAAAATAACGCATTTTAGTATTCACGGCTTACTTCCCGTTATACTGTCAAACGAAACAAAAACATCCCATAGTATTTTGGATGTCGTAGTACCTAAGTAGCTTCATCCCAAAAGACAACTCTGTGTGAGAAACATAAATACTAAAATAATGAAACCAACATTATTTTTACGTTATATTTAGTATAATTAAAATAAAAAATAAATTTATCACTATAGAACAATGGAATCAATAGTCTACTTAAAAAATAAAGTTAAGGCGATATTTTGCTCAACTAAACTGCCTTGGGAGGAATGACCGTGAATCACTCCAACATGCGCATCAGCTTTGCTTATCTTTATATTGCGGTCGTTTTACTGGTTTCATGGGCGATCGGGGGCGTGTCTTATTACACTGGTGGGTACCAAAGCACCGTGGAAAATATGATTTACGTGATGATCACCCCTGCGGTTATCGCCCTCTGCTTTCAAATGTGGGCGTATAAAAAATCACTGTGGGGCGAGATGTTGTCCATCGTTAAAAATTGCAATGCCAAAGCGGTCTTCTTCGCGATTTATTATCCCTTACTCTTTATTGGCGCTTTGTCCGTTTTTTCCTTATTTTGCGGAAATGGATCGGCGAATCCGACCTCACTTTCATCATTTATCCAATCCCTTCATATGTTCCCACTTTATTTTTTGTTGGATTTCCCTATTTTCTGGGGAGAGGAATATGGTTGGAGAGGCTTCTTGTTAATGCATTTCACCTCATCTTGGGGAAAATTTAAAGCGACGATTCTTGCAGGGCTTGTATGGGCGCTTTATCACATTCCCCTGGTGTTCCTGCTCGCCAAATCCACCGGGATCGGCAATCCGGTGGCGGTGAGCCTAGTGCAAGCTCTCACCGCGTTCTTCTTTTCATTCGCATTTTCACATGCTTATTACCTATCTGGGGCCTTGCTCCCGGTCGTGTTACTACATTGGGTTTGGAATATGTTTAATCCAGCGTTCCTCGGCAACATTTATACCAATAAGCAAGGCATTATTACTGGGGATATCTTTTTCCAAAATGGAGAAGGAATCATGGGACTGGTCTTGTCATTGCTCATGGCTTTTGCCATTGGCTGGCGCTTCATAAAGTCCGATAAAAACTGCAGGGCATACCGCGACGCTTAATTTTTCCCTATCTTCGCCGAACAAAAACCCGGCGCATTGAGACGCCAGGTTTTTGTTCATATATTTCAATATGTCAGGTACAAGCGAACATCCCGATCACACCCCTTATGTACCGGACATCCCTCCAGCGATTGTTCGTCTGCCCAATCACCCAATCTTTCCAATATTTATTTCCTATCCACAAAAACTGAACGATATGCTATTATATAGACTATATTATTCGGAAATAGTCAATGGAGGTTCCTCATGGGTAAATTAAATGGATGGAAGATTTCCTTTCTTGGATTTCAACACGTCTTAGCTATGTATGCTGGGGCGGTGGTTGTGCCCTTGATTGTCGGCGGGGCGCTGAAGATGAATCCCGAACAATTGGCTTATTTGATTTCGATTGATTTATTCACCTGCGGCATCGCCTCACTCTTGCAAGTGATCGGCGGCCGTTATTTCGGCGTCAAACTTCCCGTCATCTTGGGCTGCACCTTTACCGCCGTGCCACCAATGATCACCATCGGGCAATTGGAAGGCTTGCCCGCCATTTATGGATCCATCATCGCTTCTGGCTTGATCGTTACCCTGATCGCGCAATTTTTTAATCATATTATGCGTTTGTTTCCTCCTGTGGTGATCGGATCGGTCATTACCACGATCGGTGTGTCCCTGATTCCTGTCGCCATGAACAATATGGCCGGAGGGCAAGGCTCCCCCACTTTCGGGCAGTGGGAAAACCTGTTCCTGGGACTGCTAACGCTTCTCACCGTCATCTTGCTCAATCGGTTTGGCAAAGGATTCATTCAATCCATTTCCGTTCTGCTCGCCATGGTCATCGGTACGATTACCGCTTGGTTCATGGGTTTGGTGGACTTGAGCCATGTTGCGGACGCGAGCTGGTTCCGAATCGTGCAACCTTTTTATTTCGGTGTGCCCGAATTCCATGTGTCTTCTATTATCACCATGTCTTTGGTCGCGATCGTCAGCATGATTGAATCGACTGGGGTTTTCATGGCGCTGGCCGACATATGCGACGAAAAATTGGAAGGAGAACGCGTTAAAAAAGGACTGCGCGCTGAAGGCATGGCCATCATGATCGGCGGACTATTCAACTCGTTCCCTTATACCAGTTTCTCGCAAAACGTGGGGCTGGTAGCACTGAGCAAAGTGAAATCGCGCGCCGTGGTCATCGCGGCCGGCATCATCCTCATCGTATTGGGGTTATTGCCGAAAGTGGCAGCGGTAACCACCATCATCCCTAACGCTGTTCTCGGCGGAGCTATGATCCCCATGTTTGGTATGGTCATCGTTTCCGGCATTCGGGCCCTGGCTACCATCGACTTTAAACAAACCCAAAATTTGCTGATCGTGGCGTGTTCGGTGGGAATGGGATTGGGAACTTCCGTCGTTCCAGCCATCTTCAAAGAACTACCTGACATGATCCGCGTTGTCGTCGAAAATGGCATTGTCTTGGGTAGCTTAACCGCCATCGTGTTGAACATCATCTTCAACAAACAGGCGAAACCCTCAGCCGCCGAAGCGGTGTAAAATGCCAACTCGCTAATAAAACGAAGCCTCTGTCTTGTGTCACGAAACCACAGGGCAGAGGCTTTTTTTCCACGCGCCAAATGCGAACAGCTCACCACGATAGGCGTCTTCATCAGGAAGAAATGAGCACGCTCGTTGCGATGGTATAAATGAACACCTCACTTATTGGCAAGATTCTCTTCGTAGAAAGATGAGGCGTAATTTTTCTTCTGTTAAAGATATGCATTGCAAACCAGTTTATAATGAAAGGTGACCAGATCATTTAATCTTGATCGGGGCTGTTGGGATGTTTCCATTCAAAATCGGCTCTAGCAATTCCCCCAGCCGTTTTGGAAACACCAATTCCTCTGTCTGCTTCAATTCGTCAACACTCCACCAATGATGAGTCAAGTAACCCAATTGCTCCTCCGCAGTCAAGTGATCCAGTCGAATATTCACTCCTTTTGCGTAAGCGAGACGATAATGCTCAACAAATCGAGTGGGCACGCCTTTGAACTCTAAGTCCACTTCCCTGATCCAGATAAACGGCCCCCAGTCCACATTTACCAACCCAGTTTCTTCCCACAATTCCCGTTTTGCGGCGGCGGCAAATGTCTCACCTTCCTCCAATCCACCACCTGCGGTAAACCAAACCGGTCTGCCATCCGGATTCTCTTCACTTTTGATAAGTCGGTCTTCCATTTTGAAAAGCAACAAGCGATTCTGCTCATTCAACAACACAATTCTGGCCGCCTCGCGTATGATCATGCGATTTTCACCTCTCCTACCAAATCTCTCCATAACAAACTTGTATATGCCTCCACTAGAATCAAGGTGGCATCGTTAAAAATACAGCACAAACAACCCTCCGCCCCATGGATACTCCCACATGACGAAACAAAAAAGCGGAACTGCAATCCGTCTTTCCTATGGGCGAGGTATTCCACACATCATCGAAATCCCATCTTTTATAACAATTACATTTAAAAATATGTAAATATTTAAAACCAAATCATAGACTTTAACTACCAATCTTCTATATTATTAATAATATACGCTTTCTCAAGACTACATGGAAGGGAGTAACGACCATGAATAAATTTTGGGGCATTCTCCTTGCGATTTGTACAGGCTTAACCACTGCCGCGCTATATAGTTCAAACGTATTCGCATTTTCGGTGACCGGCAAAAAGCAATGCACCAACCCCGTCTATTTCCGGTGGGGCGGCTCCATCTCTTACAATCATCAAACGGGTGCCACCCAAGCGATGAAAAACTGGGCCGCCGCCCAATCTTACCGGAACTTTGTCGGCAACAACACCGCTAGCGGCGTGATCGATTCTTACCGGGAGGCTGATGGCTGGAATGGCTACACCGGCTATTCAGCAGGTGAAGACAGCTGCATCGATTATTGGGTAACTAAGTTGAACCATGAATATACAACTACATACGAAAAGTCAGTCAAGATCGCTGGCCATGAGTTGGGACATGTATTGGGTCTGGACGACAACAACTATACCACCACACTGATGTACAAATACACGCCCAACGTTTCCGTCCCGCAAGCAGACGATATCAAAGGCATCAACTATATCTACTGATGGAGGGGAGACCATGCATAAAACCTGGCTGAATATAGCCGCATTCATATCCATCGCTGTTGCCGCTTTCTTCATCGGCATCCAATTCTTTGACACCGATCCCCAAGTGATCCGCGTCCATGGCTCACTACATGCAGCCTATAACCTTGAAGAAATGAAGAACCAATCCGAGGTCATCGTGGTGGGGAAATTTGTGAAAATGGAGCGCAAGATCAATTCTGCTCGCGATCTCAACAATCCCGGCTTAGCATCCAACACGGTCTATCATGAAGGGGAATTATATCAATTCAAAGCCGATCAAATCATCAAAGGAGCCATTAGCCAAGAGTCCATCATCCGTGTCAACATTCCCAAAACCAAGGAACTGGCCAATCTGGACTCCCAAGATAAGTTGTCAGTGACCGACCCTAACTATATCAAGCCAGAATTCGGGAAATCATACATGTTATTTTTGACACCGATTAAAAACACTGACTACTATGGGATCCCATTTTTCCCATACATCCTGGAGATCCACAACAACCAAACGGTCTCCCTCGTCAAGCCGCATCCCTCTCTGCTGAGCCAACGTAGCATGATTCAGGACGCAGTGGAAGGAAAACGCGAAGAAGTCTTGGTTCATTTCGAAAACTTCGCCACATCCTATCCCGATCAAATCAGCGGCCGGAAGCTATCCGAGGTGCTCAGTGCACTGGGTGGATCACCAACAGAATAAATAAAAAAGCAAAGGGCTTCCATGAGCCCTTTGCTTTTTTTGTCCATTTCACTTTGAAACACCAATCCCGAACCCCGCCGGGATTTCTTCATTTGGTGAATATCTTTACTTCTTTGGGGCCAAGTGTGGCAGTGATCGAACCGTTGTTCACTGTCACTTTGTCCGTCCCCATCCGATTGTACAGGGTTTCGCCATTGGCGACTCGGTCGATATTGGGCACCGTGCGCGTCTGGCTGTTCCAAGAATTGTTGATCATTACCACAACTTCATCGCCGTTATGCGAACGCTGAAAAGCGTAAAAAGTGTCATCCACCCACTTTTCAGCCTGTGTTCCTTTGCGCAAAGCGACATGGGTGTTACGGATGTAATTTAGCTTGGCGATATATCCGTAGAGTTCATGCTTGTCGTTAAACACCATATCTTCCCGGTTGTAAGGATCAGCGCCCCCGCTGAACCCCTGCTCTGTACCTTGATACAGAATCGGGATCCCACGGGTAGTAAACATGAAGCCCAATGCCGCTTTTAATTGCGGCCACTTGTCCCAGGAAGCGCCAGGCTTGCCTGAAGCTTCATTCAAAAAGCGCGGCACGTCATGGTTGTCTATAAACAAGCCGTTAGTCATCGGATTTTTATATCGATAGTCTTGGGCGTAACGATCCGCAATCTGTCTCATCGACTGGTCTTGACCAAACACATTTTTGATGGTGTAGTACATCGGGAAATCGAGCACCGCATCCAAATAGTTGGTGTAATCGCCCACATATGCGGGGTCCCCATGAAACACTTCGCCAAGGGTAAAGGTATTGGCTGCCCCGTCAAATTCGCGCCAGAACCACTTTGGAACGTGTTTCACCGTATCAACGCGCAACCCGTCCACTCCGGTCGTTTGCACAAGCCATGCGATCCAATTCTTCAATTCCGCTGCCACTGCTGGATTATCTTGGTTTAAATCATCCAAGCCGGCAATATCTCCATTCTCCACCCACCATTGATCGTTCCAATCTTGGGTGTCGCCATAATGATGGTACCAATCTGCCTTGTCAAATGGAGCTTTGGCGAAGCTCGAGGGTTGGAAATCTCCCGTATGATTGGCGACCACATCCAGCATCACCGATATCCCTTTTGCATGCGCCGCCCGCACCAATTCTTGTAACTTAGCCATGGAACCCAGATGCCCATCTACACTATAAAAATCATAGGTCCAATAACCATGATACGCATTGGCGCTCTTTTGCATCGTGACTGGAGTGATCCAAATGGCCGTGAATCCCATATTCTTGATGTAGTCCAAGCGATTGATAATCCCTTGAAAATCCCCACCGTGATACTTGCGCGGATCGCTTTTGTCAGCGTTAAAACCGCCATAATTGTCATTGCTGGGGTCGCCATTATCAAACCGGTCGGTCATAATGAAATAGATGCTTTTCTCTTGCCAATCCGCAGGAGAAAGCGCCACGGCCGTGGGTACGGTAGAAGCAAACATCAGCACAGTCGCCAATAAACACACCAACCCACTGAGCAAAGCTCCCTTTTTCATGCATCCTCTCCCCTTCATTTCTAATTGCGCAAACGCTTTCAAAAAAATACATAAAAATAGCCGCTTATCCCTCTATATACCTTGTGAAATCGTTTGCACTATTTACTATCAGTTTACCCCTCACCACAATCTAATTCAACAGTCGGTTAGATTTATTAAATTAATGAATAATCGCAGGGAAGAACTCCCTGCGACTTTACCCATCACACAACACCCTCATCCCTGTTGGAGACCCCATATAAAAGAGATACTAAGCCCATCTGCCTCTTTGGCGCTCAATGTTGCGCACCGGCCGGAGAAAGGATCAGCAAATCCATGCTCTCCCGGAAATAGTCTAACTTGCACACCGTCCATTGCACTCAGTTCATCCCGTAGCCGGGTCACATCAAATGAAGCTTCTTTTTCAGGAAAAAACAGCATGGCCGGGCAACGGGGAGGCACATCGACATAATCCCGAATGCGCGATCCATAGTATCCGACCAAACCATCCATTCCCCCCTGCTTAGCAACAATCCACCCGATAGTCGCCCCGATACTGTAACCGACGACAAACACTTGGGTGTGGGTTGTCCGTAATTCATCCAGCAACACTCGCACATCCCCTGCCGCCTTGGCAAATCCCACTCCTTCCATGAAGGCTCGATATGCTTCGCTTTCTTGTTCATATGCATACACGCGGCCCGCCAACAAATCGGGAGCCACTACATCGTACCCCAACCGCGACCAATTGAGACAAACTTCTTCCACATGTCGGTTTAACCCATAAATTTCATGCAACACGACAACTGCAACAGCGGAACCATTGTTATGACGTATCATTCATCTATCCCCCGATCAGCCATGCACGACGCAAACGAAAAAGCCCGGAAGGGTTCAAACCCTCCCGGGCGATTAAGCTCATGCTTCTGTCAATGCCAAAAACTCATCCACGTCAGCCATCAACAAATCCATCGCATCCTGCCAAAAGTCCGGCTGCGTCAAGTCAACCCCGAGATGCCGTTTGCCCAGCTCCTCCACCGTCATGCTGGCCGTGTCACGAAGCAAATCGACATATTTGGTCGCAAACCCAGCCCCTTCCTGCAACGCGCGGGCGTAAATACCGGCACTGAACAAATACCCAAAGGTGTATGGGAAATTGTAGAAAGGCATATCCGTTGCATAAAAGTGAAGTTTTGAAGCCCAGAAATGTGGGTGGTATTCAGCCAACATGTCGGCGAAACCCTCTTTCTGCGCTTCCACCATCAATCCACACAACTCGTCGCGCGTGAGCGGGCCTTGTTTGCGCGCTTCATAAAAACGCGTTTCAAAGAGGAAGCGTGAATGGATATCCATCAAAAACGCAATCGTGGATTGGATTTTATCAGCTAAAAGTGCCATCTTCTCCTCTTTGGAAGTCGCTTGTTTGATCGCGGCATCAATCACGATCACTTCGGCAAACGTGGAGGCGGTTTCCGCGACATTCATGGCGTATTGTTGCGCCAAGAAAGGCAGGTCTTTCATCACATACGTGTGGTAAGCGTGTCCCAACTCATGGGCCAATGTGGACACGCAACTCGGCGTTCCGCTAAATGTCATGAAAATGCGAGATTCGCCGCTTATGGGGAAATCCGTCATAAACCCGCCGGGTCGTTTTCCTGGGCGATCCTCGGCTTCAATCCATCTTTTTTCGAACGCCATTTGCGCAAACGAGGCCATATCGGGGCTGAATCGCTTAAATTGCTCAATGATGAACTTCGCCGCTTCATCATATGAAAGCGTTTGCTTATTTCCTGGCAACGGCGCTTGCACATCGTGCCAACTGAGCTGATCCACTCCCAGCATTTCCGCCTTGCGCTTCATGTATGGAAGCAAACGATGTTTGTTTTTGGCAACCACATCCCACATCGTTTGGAGAGTCTGCCCCTCCATCCGGTTGAGGTCAAGTGGCTCTTTCAGCACATTCTCCCATTGACGGCGTTTATACAGTTGCAAACGATAACCGGCCAGATGGTTGATGGTGACGGCACAAAGGTCCGCTTCGTTCCGCCAAGCCTCTTCCCACTTCTCAAACACCCGCTGGCGCACCTCCCGGTCGGGACTGGCCATTTTGTTTGCCAGCTGTCCAACGGATAATAGCTTGGTCTCGCCGCCTTCTTCAAATGGCACTTGCATGCGACCCACAATGGTGCTATACATTTCTGACCAAGCATGATACCCGTCCACGCTCAAATCACCGGCCAACTCTTCCTGTGCTGGCGGCAGTTTTTCCAACGAGCGTTTGCGCATTTCGTTCAGCGAGAAAGACACTTGATTTAGCTCAGGAGATTTCATCAGTTGTTGCCAATCGGATTCCGGCACTTGAGCGACTTTGCTTTCCAGGGCGGTGATCACCGCTTCGTAGGTTGCGCCGATTTGCGTCAATTTGCCCGACAAAACCTTGGCTTTTTCATCTTTGACATTTTGCGACTCGAGACAGTCAAGAAACGACCGTGCTTCCACAAGGCCACTGCCCAACTTCTGCAACGGTTGAATAGCATCAACCCACGAAGCCAAAGAGGCTGTTGGCTCCAGCGTCTCTATGTATTTCTTTAACAAAGGGAGTTCATGCTCAAGCTTTTCTAGATGTTGTACCAAAGTGGATGACTCGCTTCCGCCGCTGAAAATGTTTTCCAAATCCCATGTCTGCGAATAGGTTGCTGACAATTGCATTCACCCTTGTTTTCAATATTTCCCCTTTGGGGATGACTTCAAATAAATTGTATGCTGGAATGTTCAAGCACTTCAAGCAAAATCACCTGGAATGCGTCCATAATTTTTCATCATTTTGTTTGTGTGGCAAACTTGTTTAATAATTCATATTTGTTTATAATCCATTAGTAAGAATAGAATAATATTCACTCTATTTTGATTTGTTTGTATTACTATGGATTTGCCATTCACTCTTTCTTCCGGCTTTAGGGCGTGTCTGATGAATAGGCCAGCGGCCCCAAAACCATTTTCTCATTTTCTTCACTTGTGCCTCGGCGCTCCTCGAGAATAGGTTTTTCGGCCACTTCTTCCCCACCAACTTGATTTGCCAGACACACCCTAGTCGGGCGGTGATGTGCGAATCAACCTACCGGTATTGCTTCCATCAACTTATTTTTACAAATCCAACCAATTTTGCGGTTAAACACAGCTTTATACCGTTACAAAAGTTTTCTTTTGTAACGTTGAATGAATTCACCCTCGTTTCCGGCCTGAAATACCCAATAACTAGAAATGATCCAGCGGCTATAGACTACTTGTTAGCACCTATTTCTTTCATCATCCACACCTGTTCAATAGCCGTCCTCATTCCCAAGCGGTTGAAGATCTCCACCCCCATGCACTTAGCTGACGGCCAGTTTGCAACGATGCGTTCACATATATCCGTCGCGGGACCCCATGCCGCTTCCAACAGAGACAGGAAAAATGCCTGCTCATCGATCCGACCGGGAGCGATCTCTACTTGATAAAGCACAGCTCTGCGTAACCGCCCTCGCTCATCAAATTCCCGCCGGCCCAGCGCGTACCCCAAGACATCTCCCCGGCTGTCAGCAACCACCCATGCTTCTCCGTCCCGCAAACAAAACCACTGTTCCTGCCATGGCACCTCAGCAGAATAAAATGGTAACGATGCCACCTGCGCTGGCACAACTCGATCAATGCGATACACAGATGGTTCTGCCTCAATCAATCGCAATGGCTCGGTCGACTGGTAATAAGACAGGCGATCGACAATCCGATAGCCCAACCGTTCATAAAGGCGAATGGCCGCCTGATTTGCAGCGATCGCTTCAAGGGTGGCAAGCTCAACTCCTTCGCGCTCATACAAAGCAAGGGTTTCTTCCATCAGCTTCCGCCCCACCCCTTTGCCACGCCAAGCGGGGACGACCGCCGTTCCCCCGTTCCAGGCCATTTTCTTGCCATTCACTGTACGGATACCAGAACATACCAATCCGACCAATTTCCCATCAGCAACCGCCACCAGAGAATGGTCGGGTGAGAGCGATTCACGCGACCATTTTCCCACAAACGCCTCCATCGTCATCGACACATCCACAAAATAACCAGAAAACGCTTCGTTCCACAAAGCTAGCGACTCTTCCCATGTACACCGGCTGAGTGGTTGAATTTGTATCATCTGTTTTCTCTCCTTTTCTTTGCGCTTATCTCTATCATACGACAACCAAGCCTTTTACGCGGGATGGTATGGTTCGGCCATGTAAAAAAAAGCCGACGGTTGCGAAGAGGCTAACGCCGCCTCCTTTACAACCATCGGCTTTCCTGTACGCCCGCACAAAGCGAGCCGTCAATCAACAATTAATCCAATTTTTTTACCCAGATATTCATATCTTCAAAACGGCCGGCAATGTGGCTGTTTTGAATAAGGCGCCCCTTATACTCAAACCCATGACGCGATATCACAATATTCATCCCCACGGACACCGCACGTGTAAGAGAAAACAGGTTGGGCACGCCCCGCGCCCGCATTTGCTTTTCCAAATCAAAAATGATTGCGCTGAGTAACCCTTGCCCCCGATAGGCGGGATCGGTTGCGCAATCAGTGATTTCCGCGCAATTGTAACGGGTGAACACATCAGCCGAAGCAGCACTTACAATCTTGCCATGATCGGTAACGACGGAGAAATAGACATCGTTGCGCATGCATTTTCTAATGAAGTTGGGATCATGCACAGGCGTCGGATAGGTTTCAAACACTTTGGCGTATAGCGCCGCCAGCTCCTCCGCATCCGCTTCTGTCGCCCGGCGCAGTCTGAAGGATGGCCCCAATTCCGGGGGTTCTGTGATCGTTTCTGTCTTCTCGGCCAGCTCGACGATCTCATCCTTCTTTTCTGCATCTTTTTCCACCGAGCGCCGGTCATCAATAAACCGCGATAAAATCACAGCCGGCTCCCCGTTGAAAAAGACACTAATTTCGCCTTCCTTCTCAAAACCCATCTCTTCAAACGCCTTAGTATCGTCGGGATCAGCATAAATCAACACTTTTCCGATATCTTTCTCCTTCGCCAAGGCTTCGATATCTTCGGATCTGTAGTGCAATAATTTCATCCGGCTGTTGCGTTCATCCATTTCAAGTACCGTACTCTTGCGCGAATAATCAACCATTGTCAAAAGAAAAAACCTCCCCTTGGATACTCATCAATTAACGTACCCTAAACGAAAAAAAAATAACATGTTTTTGTTCGCATATGAAAATAGGGACCTATCAGCCTCCCTAATCCGATAGCTCAGCATGGTCAAATGCGATCAATTCCTCCCCGCGCCAGTGCAGTTGAAACAAATGTTGCTTCTCATCCGCCAACAAAAATGGCAAACACTTCACCACATTCACAGACATCCCCTTATTCTCAGGGTGCAAAATCCATGTGATCGGTTTCCAATCCAAGATCCCTTCATCCGTCTTCGCTGGGGTAGGGCATGTCCGGTCAGCGGGAAGTTCCGCCCAGTACAAATGCATCCCACCTCGCTTACCATCTTCCAATATCCAGATCAGCCGTCCGCGGCAGTCCATCTTTTCCAGGTGCAAGCCTGCTTCTTCCTTCACTTCTCGCAACGCGCTTTCAAGCGGCGTTTCGCCGGGTTCAATTTTCCCACCCAACCCATTCCACCGGCCCATCCATGCCGATTTTTCACGATTCAATAATAAAATTTCATCATTTTTCTTAATGAAGCACATCGTATATCGGCATTCCACGTCCAACACTCCACATCCCTCCATAAATAAATGATTTTAACCATCACAGAAACTTCTACACTTCAAAGCATTTCCCTCTTACCGCAATCATTTGTTTCATAATTAAAAATATAAAAAGAACCTTTATTTCATATTTATAATTATCTATATGACTATAAATATGATAATATAAAAATTGAAAACTTTCATGAAAGGAGGGTGGATGATGAGGTTGATCCCCCGAATTAATAGTATATTAAGTAAACGACGTGAGGAAGGCTACAAAATCTATGGGCAAGTTCCCAATCAAACCTCTCTCGCGCGGGCGCTGGGCGCCAGAAAACAACAGGTCTCCTTGTGGGCCAGAGGCGCGGCGATCCCACGGCCCGAAGCCATTTTCCACATGGCTCACCTCCTGAATGTGCGCCCTGAAGAATTGTATGAATTCGTCCCTCCCACGGAAGAAGAGCAACTCGCTCTCATTGACGAATTTGAAACCAAAGAGCGCGAAGACACGATTCGCCGCAAAGAGAAGAAGATCAACGAGTTGCGCGAAAAAGGCTTGAGTGAAGACGCCATCCAAGTCAAAATCAAAATGCTGGGCTTGACCAAATACGACGATGCAGAGTAGGCAGATACATAAATTGCACCGCTATATGTATGGTATAATGATGCACAAGTTCACAGTGACAGGAAGGAGGATTCACTTTGGCATTAACTGAATCCAATATGTTTCCGCTGGGGGCGACAGCGCCATCATTCACTTTGCCCGATGTCGTTTCTAATCAAGAGGTGTCTCTCGAAGCGCTGAAATCCGATGTGGCCACCGTGATCATGTTCATCTGCAACCATTGTCCATATGTTAAGCATGTTCAAAAACAATTGGTGCAATTGGCCAACGATTATTTGCCCAAAGGAGTCGCCTTTATCGCGATCAGCTCGAATGACGCCGTACAATATCCTGAAGACGGGCCAGACAACATGAAGAAGGTGGCAGAGGAGTTTCAATACCCCTTCCCCTATCTTTACGACGAATCACAAAAAGTGGCCAAAGATTATCAAGCCGCTTGCACACCAGACTTCTACATTTTCGACGGGAAACTATCATGTGTATATCGCGGGCAACTGGATGATTCCCGGCCGGGAAATGGTTTGCCGGTTACCGGTTCCTATATCCGCGCTGCGTTGGACAGCATCTTGAACAACGAACCGATCCAGGTGCAACAAAAACCCAGCATTGGTTGCAACATCAAATGGAAATGATCTTCACAACAAAAGAGGTCACCTCGGTGGGGTGACTTCTTTTACATTACTCAAACTATATAAATCAAACACCGCGCAACCCTTTTTCAGTCAGCTTATCTTGCCAGCGAACCAACACTTCCCTTCCATCATACAACCGCACGCCATCCACTTGGCCGATCACAGCCACACACCCTTCTGTATGTTCATCCAGTGCAAGCGGATAGCAAGTGATTTTCCCCACCATTTCCGGTCGATCCTGCCAAGACAACAACTTGGGCGCTTGATCGGCCGGACTCACTTGCACCTGTTTCAAAGAGACAGTCAAGCCATCGCCGGTCGCTTTGACAATGGCCTCTTTTCGCGTCCAATAGCGGTAAAACCCACGTATCCGCTGGTCGGGGGACAATGTGGCCCACGCGGCCTGTTCGCCTTCGGACAGAGACATTCTCGCCATGCCGTCAAGATCCGAGTCCCGATCTATCCTTTCAATATCTACACCAAAGGGGTGCAGAAGCGAGATACCAAGTACCACCCATTTCCCTGAATGGGAGACACTCAGCTCAATCGGCTGCTCGTCTGGACGTACCACCCTGGGCTTGCCGTGTTCCTCCCCGCAACTTGGACAGGCCCGCGTCACCGGTACATCTGAGGGGTTGGTGCCCAACAGCTCCGCCAACAACAACCGCAGCAACCCATAGGAAAAAAGCGCGCGAGTCCGATCCTCCTGCTTGCGAAACGACCGATATCTATTTACTTCCCGTTCGCTCATGACCTTTTCCAGGAACAACGGAGCTTCTGTGATTGGCACTTTCCACAGGTGAATAAAACGGGAATCTAGTTCGAAATAGCTCATTTGCGATATTTTGCCACCTTTGCTAATTTTACTTCATATTGTAAAGCATTCTTATTAAAAAGTAGCCCTCCGATTTTGCATTTCAACCAATTTCATTTTGAATTATAATATAAAAATATGAACATTTCACCATTCTGTCCTGCTCTATCAGGGGCAATGATTGACATATCTTCTCCATATGGCGATAAGCCGAGGTGACAACAATATGAAAACACGCAACCGTTATCAACGGGTCAAAGGTTACGGCTTGGTTTTGATCGCCGCCAGCTTGTGGGGTATCTCAGGTGCCGTGGCGCAAGATTTGTTCGAGTCGGCCCGCGTCTCTCCTGAGTGGTTGGTAGTGATCCGCCTACTGATCTCGGGTGTTTTACTTCTTTCTTTGCTGGCGATCAATAAGCCAGAGGTTCGCATTTGGTCAATCTGGAAACAGCGCCATGATCGCCTGCGGTTGCTTTTGTTTGGCCTTGCCGGCTTATTGGGCGTACAATACACCTATTTTGCGGCTATTCATGCCTCCAACGCCGCTACCGCCACTGTGCTTCAATACTTGGCTCCCACCCTTGTGGTTCTTTTTCTTGCGGTGCGAAGCAAAAAACGGCCCGGCTTCGCGGAATTTATTGCGGTGATCCTCTCTTTCACAGGCACGCTACTTTTGATCACGGGCGGCGATCTCGGACAACTTTCCATTTCGCAAGCCGCACTGTTTTGGGGAGTTGGTTCTGCCATCGCGTTGGCCTTTTACACGATCCAACCGGCATCTTTGCTCGCCCAGTGGGGAACTCCCCTCATCATTGGCTGGGGTATGGTGATCGGCGGCGTGGGCTTTTCCTTCGTCCACGCACCGTGGGACATCGAGGGGCAGATCACTGTTCCGGCTCTTCTCTCCATCGCGTTCATCATCATTTTCGGTACATTGATCGCTTTCACTTGTTATTTGGAAAGCTTAAAATACATTCGGCCAGCTGAAACGAGCATTCTCGCCAGTGCGGAACCGCTGACGGCCGTCGTGTTGGCAGTCATTTGGCTTCATGTCCCGTTTGGCTGGGTTGAATGGCTGGGAACCTGTTGCATCGTGGCAACGGTATTTATCCTCTCATTTGAAAAAAGAAACATCGGGGAACATCCCTGATGTTTCTTTTTGTGAAATAGTCTACAAAGCAAACTAGTCTATGTTTTTAATGTGACTTGCAACCTTTTTATTCTTCACTTCCGTTCTACTCCATCCCATACTCCCGCTCCACTTTGGCCACGCGAACAGTGTAGTTCGCATACCACTCGGCCTTGCCTCGCTCTTGTGCAATCTGATGCGCTGCATGACCTTTCCATGATTCGATTCCCAATAAGACACCGTAATTCCAAATCCGTTAGCATCCCGGACGCTTTCAACCCCTAGAAATCCTGGTTGTTGTTTGGCGAGTTCCACCATTTGTTCGGCCATTTTCCCATAACCCTGATCTTCTCCTTCCGTGCGGACTGAGGTGAAGATCACAGCATAATATGGCGGGGTTGGTCGATTTGACGAGTGAGTCATCCTGCTAATTCCTTTCTCCATGGTGTATGATGAACCATGAATATTCTTATTCAAGCTTTACACATGCTCAGCCACCAGTACTACGATTTGAGCGTTTTCAACTCTTTTCTAAACTGAGGGTCTGTCATCACCCTCAAATCAAATTCATTCAAATGAGCTTGCAATTGGCTGTTCTCCTCTGGAGTCAAGTTGTTGAAAAAGATCGCTAGCGCTGTTTTGTTTCCTTGTTTATCAGTGGCGTAAAAAGCCTGTGTCAAGATGTACAAAGTGGACCCGCCTTTTAATCCAGCGTGTGAGAGCCATTCATTGTTTCCTGGGATTTCCATTATCTGCTCCATCACCGGAATCAAATACTTGTATGTTTTCTTCGAATAATATGAGCGGTTGTTAAGCTTTTTCATCACCGAAACATATTCACTTGTAGTAGATGAAATAAATCGGTCTGAAAACATACGGTCCAACTCGATATCATACCAAGAAGCGATATCCGCTTCTTTTATATACCTTTGATCCCGATCATGCATAAGTTGGGCAAAGACCTTCTCAGCCCAACGACGATGCTCTTGCAATGACATGCTACGCATCTTCTTTTTGATTTTAGGCATTGCTTCTTGGATGGACTGATCTGAAAAATACGTTTTCCAAATTTCATACGGAATCAAAAGAGATAGATAGAACGGATAGATGGGTTGATGCTTGTTTAATCCCAACTCTCTAAACGTTTGGTTAATTTGATCAATCGACAGCCGCTCCATCAGATATTCGGTATTGGCATTCGAGCTGAAACCAATCATGCCTTTGGCCACTTCTTCCAGCGAAACCGTTCCGTTGATGATTAAGTTGTTATCTTTCAAATGTTGCAACCATTGTGCTTGAGCGCCGCCATCCAAATCCGGGATCGCGTATTTGTCCAATTCAGTTAAAGGAATCCGCTCATTGGGATTGATTTTGCCTTTTGCAGCTTGTTTAGCATAAGTAACAGCAACAATGATTTTGACGGTGCTGGCCAAAGGCATCAGCTTGGATGAACGGTGCTTGACCACATTCTTCCCATTATATGACACTACCAACGAAGATTTGTGAGGATTTTTTTTGATGAATTGCAAAATTTGACGAGCGCCGTCGTCCTCTTCCTTGATCGCGGGGCTCGCCGCTTCAGCTATGTTTGCAAACGCCACGGTGACAAGCAAAGAAGCGGTTAAACACAGATGCCAAACCTTTCTCAACATTGTTTCACTCCATTCGCAATATATCGTAATTTTATCTCGCAGAGAAAAGGGGGAAAAGCTCCCCCTCTGGTGACTAGGCAACCTCAGATGCCGCTACTGCTACCGCCACAGCTGCTGCTACTGCAACTACTGCTGCTACTGCAACTACTGCTGCTACTACTGCAACTACTGCTACTACAACTGTTGCTACTGCAATTACTCCCACCATCGCTGTAATCACTGCCGGAATGGCCATCATGGTGGTGATCGTTTTTGTCATCCTGATCATCAGTATCAAACAGGAAAAAAGGCGTCGGACTAGATGAAGAAGAGTAATAGGCGCGGCCACCATGCTGTCTTTTCCGCTTTTTCTTTTTGTTCTTCTTCACATTCATCCAAATAATCAATCCGATGATACCAAACCATATCCAAAAAAAGGAGTTAAACATAATTTCTATGAGTTCCATTGCACTATGCCCCCCCCTTTTAAGGTATCCCTTCCCGCAAGCCTACCACGCTGCAATAGACTCTAACAAACTGAGCATAGTACTATTTTCCTTTTTAACGACAAGCACAAACCTATATGTGCGCTTGCCTGGCAAGTTTGGCGATCTTGACATTCTGTTGTATACTATTAGGCAGGTTGTTTTCTCAGGAATCATGGAAAGGAAGCAGGTGGATCAAACATGACCACACCACAAAACGATTATCGCATTCTCTTATATTATAAATATGTTGAAATCAAGGATCCCATCGCTTTCGCAGATGAACATCGGGCCTTTTGCCAAGAGTTAGGAGTAAAAGGACGCATCCTTATCGCATCAGAAGGGATCAACGGCACACTGTCCGGCACCGTCGAGCAAACGAAACGGTACATGGAGTATATGCACGCCCATCCACTGTTCCATGACATGCCGTTTAAAGTGGACGAATATCATAAACATGCCTTTAAAAAGCTGTTTGTGCGCCCGAAGAAAGAATTGGTGACCTGGCGGCTGAAAAAAGACGTGAAACCTTACCAAAAAACAGGCAAACGCTTGACACCGAAAGAATTTTACAACATGTTGCAGCGTGACGATGTGATTGTCATAGATGGGCGCAATAATTATGAATACGACTTGGGCCACTTCCGCGGCGCCATCCGCCCTGACGTGAACACCACCCGTGAATTCCCAGAATGGATTCGCAACAACTTAAAAGATTACAAAGACAAAACCATCCTCACTTACTGCACGGGCGGCATTCGCTGTGAAAAATTGACAGCCTTCATGCTGGAAGAAGGCTTCAAAGATGTCTACCAATTGGATGGGGGCATTGTCACCTACGGCAAAGACCCCGAAGTCAAAGGGCAACTGTGGGATGGCAAGTGCTATGTCTTTGACGAACGGATTTCGGTGCCGATCAACCAAGTGGAGGAAACCGTCGTCGGGAAATGCTATCACTGCGGCAATCCGACAGACCGTTACATCAACTGCGAATACGACATGTGCCACAAACAACACCTTTGTTGTGATGCATGTGAAGAAATTCATCAAGGATACTGCTCCAAAGAATGCGTGGAACAAGACATGGTCAAATACGAAGCGTAAACTAGTACACCAAAACTGCCTCTTCTCAATATGGGAAGAGGCCGTTTATATATGCGCGCTCATCCTTCGCTCAGCGCTCGCATAAATTGGTTACCGGCTTGATCTAAGTCGCCATCTAGCGGGAAATTCAACACGCGAACCTGAATGCCGCTCACTCCCACCGCCAGCTTGGCCGTCCGCGCCCTGCCCGGATAGACGAGCACCGCTTCTTTGCATCCTTTGGCAGCGGCATAGGCCGTCAATTGAAACAAGTCGGCATTCTTTGGTTCACGATCCCGCTTGTACTTAAGATCAACCAACCAATGGGCAGTCCACGGTTCGCGTCGATAAATAAGCGCATCCATCACCCATGTCCGCTTGGAAGAAATGGATGCCGCCTCTTGCGCGACCAATTGAAACTGCTCAGGTAGATTCCGTTTCAACCACTCCGTCACAAACCGTTCGTATAAACGGGGCATGTTAAGGGCAAACGGAGTAAAAATGCGATCACCACGCACATGCGAAGGGCCTGATGTATCCAACAAAAACTGGCATAATGTATGCATCGGCGCGTAATCACGATTCAGCCGGTGATAATTTCGATTCGCGCAATCCGCTGCCGTATACCGCCTCAAAGAAACGCCTGCCTCCATAGCTTGATACGCTTTGCGCACAGCGGATAATACCTCAGGCCGTTGACAATAGCCACTCTTCATCACGTGATGCAACGTCCACAGAATGATTTGATTCTCCTCGTTGTCTACAACCATTTCTTCAAACGCACATGCGAACCCCGGCCTAGCTGGATGGCGCGGTAAATCCCCCGCTCGCCAACGTCCCCTGATGTATGGCAAAACTTCTTCTCTAGCCACATATGCCTGATAAAATCCCTGTCGCGCCCGCCGCAACACTCGGACAGCCAGCGACTCCACCACCCGCTCATAAAAGCCTGGCAAAGAAGCTACCTCGGCTCGTCCTTCAAAGAGGCGCAAGCTTTTCAGATCATAGGCCACCTCCAGCATCTGAAACAAATTGGTTACCGGAACCTTGGGCCGCACATATATGCCCCGTCCCCCCGCAAGCGGCATATAACCGACCCATCCTTTCGCTCGGATTCGCCAGCGATCGTTTGTTTTAGGCGACGGAAATTCGACATCCAACCACCGGGAGTACCGTCGGCAAATCTCCTCCCCCACTTCCGGCGGCAACTCCTCATGTCCAAATTCACAAACGGTTTCCTCCTCCAGCTCCAGCCACTGCACGACGCTCATGGAAGAAGGCGCCCTTTCACCCGTTCCCAGCAGTACGAGGCGGCTGTGTCCGGTTGATCAAACAACACGTCCTCCAAGTAAGGTTCAACTTCCCATTTCCATATCTCTTCCAATTCTTCGGCTAAATTCTCCACCATAAAATAAGAAATGCCAAGCGCGAAAGAAGGATCGCTCACACGCTCATTGATTTCCTGTAACAATTGGATCAGCCCTTCAACGTCATTATCCCGGAGGCGGTGGAATCGGCGCAGCTGTTCATACTGTGGCGACAATCGAATAAAAGCGAACCGCCGGCGCAAGGCCACATCCAACAGCGCGATGGAACGGTCAGCCGTATTCATCGTGCCGATCAGCCGCACACCTTCCGGGATGGAAAATCGGTTTCCACCAGCCAACGGGATTTCGGTTTCCCTATATTCCAAAGTGAGCATAAGCTCCCCTAGCACGCGGGCCAGATGAGCACGATTAATTTCATCAATGACCATCACACATGTACCACCACAACGCCGGGCCCGCTCACAAAATTCCAAGAAGCGCCCCGGAACCAGCTCAACCTTTTGCTTGCCCTCCTCCGTCACCACCGGGCGAATCCCTTGGATGAAATCTTCATATGCATAGTTGGGATGAAACTGCACCATCTCATAAAAGCCATTCCCCTCGCTCGTAAGCAAACGGGCCAAGCGCTCAGCGACATATGTTTTGCCTGTGCCCGGAGGCCCTCCAAAAATTACTTGGCCTTTGCGCTGGATAGCACGAAGCCAACGATTTACTTCTTGTTCAGCATAGCCAGTGTCCGCACAAAAATCGGCCAAGCTGTAACGAGGGGCGGCCTTTGCCATCATCCCTCTCCGCTCAGACAAGGCCAGCCGCAAGAGTTGTTGGTATTGTGCAGGGGTCGCCTGAAAGTTAGTCCCTTGCATGCCCACGTTCAACCCCGCCAATTCCGGATCTGCTTCCGTCGTCTTCCGCAAAATGGGCGTTGCGGTCAAATCTAAGTCAATCTCTATTTCACATCGGTCCCACGCTTCCGGCAAGTCATCCGCATGAAAATAGTCCGCTTCCACCATCTCCCCCCATCCTTTGAACACCTCTGTCCGCACCGTTGCCAGGGCGTAACATCCCGCTTCACTCCCCGTCATCCACATGATCACCTTGTCGCCCTTTTTGATGCGTTGCTTATGCGCCGTCACTTTCCACGTCTTCAAATGATTTCGCCGTACCGCTTGTTTCAAATCATACAAGCGGGGATTGCATTGAAACACCCAATGGCGGGGGCGCGCAAATAGCATGCTCACTTCCGGTTGCAGGGTGCGAATTCTGTACAAAACATCAGCGGGGATGAAATACGTGCGGCCAGGCGGCGGATTGGTGCATTCCGCACAAGCGGCGATCAATGCATCCAACAACACGGGTGGATGCTCTTCAAACTGTTTTATGTACACTGTCACCGGATGGCCGCTTTGGGGGGCCTCGTCTACCACCAACAACACTTCCTTGATTTGATGCTTTGTGCCGCGGGTGTGGCACAAGAGCAAGTCACCAGATTGTATCTGTTGGATTATCGGGTCGAAGCCAGGCTTCGCAATTGACAAGCGGCTGATTTTTCTTTCAACGGGCTCCTCTACAAAAGTGGACGACTCCACCAACCACACCTGCCTCCACTCTTCTGGCGGAGACGGATAGATTCGCAACTCGCACTCCGCTTCCACGTTCCGTCCACGATGCTGTGCGCTCATCCTGCCTCAACTCTCCCATCCGTTTCTCAATGATCTCATATGAGTTAGCAAGAACATTTTAAATTAAAACAACTCCTTGCTCAAATAAAGAACCACCCGTCTTTGAAACATATGGCGGGGTATACCATGTCAACGGATACAATGATCCTTGCCATAACAAATTAAAGCTGATACGATCAAACTGAACGGTCAGTGGAATATAAACCATTTGACAACCAGGCATGAAACATCTTGTCACAGGAGGCTTGTCATGTCGTTCATTCATCTTTCCCTCGATCTGACCACTATTGATGCTACCACAATCTCTCCAAAACCGCTTGAACCGCCATACCATCTCTTCACGCTCGCGCAGGCGGGAGACAACGAAATGACCAGACGCGCCCTCTATCCCTTAGTGCGTGAAGGGGTGTTGGATGACCCCGGATGTCGTAGCGGAGAGTTTGAGAGTTATGAAGACTTTGTCACACGCATTTATCCAACCTCTTACTGGCCACACAGGGAAACGACTTTGCTCATCTCACATGGCCAAAAGTGGATCGCGCTAAGCACGCTGGCCATTGATGGAACGTGCGCCCGCACTGGGCTGACGGTCGTGTCCAAAGCATACCGGGGCACCGGAATGGCTACGATCTTAAAACAACATTTGCTTCACATCTGCTTGGCCAAAGGCGTGCAACGGGTGGAAACCCGAGTCGCCCATATAAACAAGCCCATGCTCGCAATCAACACCAAATTGGGCTTTGTGGCTATCCAAGATCATTCCGACTCCAGTTAAGGCTGTTTGTCTGCTGGTTTTTGACAAAGGCTCTTACCTAAAAGTAAGAGCCTTGCTCATCTATCCTATTTGATTCGTTTGGCCTCGCTCTTGACGTTGTCCGGCACGTCTACTTGGTTCGAACTCGCTTTTTTCCATGACATCTTCATGGCGATTTTATTCTCGGGATAATAAGTTTCCATCCAAATTTCTTTCACTTGATATGTCTTCTTGTCTATTGTCAACTTTTGGCGCATCTCCATCAATTCGATATCGGTTGGAGCCGGATTTTCCTCATTGGGAAATAGACTGTACGCCTCCAGTTTCCGCAAGCGCTCTTGCAAGGCTAGCCGTTCAGGTTCCGGTGCCTTCCACTCCAAGCGGAAGACGTTCCCATCATCCGTCAATTCAATATCGCCTGAATATTTTTTGGTATAAGCCAAGTATCGGGGCAGATGCGGAAGATAACCGGGAAGTGGATAGATTTGCACGATGTAAGGCAAGTCCATGGCCGCATAAGAATACCATTTCGCTTCCGATGTCACCATCAATTTCTCAAAGACATCATTCCCGCTGACATACCCTTCCAAGGGAATTTGCATGCCTTCATCTAAACCGGAAATATGCATCTTGTTTTGAGAGAAATCAGCCGCCACTGTCGCATAAAACCCTTTTCCCTCCAAGCGGTATGTATTCTGCGGATTTTCTTGCAAAGCCCGCTCCGCTTTTTCCACAATCCCGACAATCTGTTTCGTCGCTTGTCCCGGAGCAGTTGTCGTTCCGTCCCCAAACGAAAACGAACTGCAACCGGTCAATCCCACTACCGCCAATGACAATAACAACGCCCATCGTTTTATGAGCAAGAAAGGCACCCCTTTCACAAGGATTGCTGACATCTTGCATCATAACATGAACAGGGAGAAAAACCCACCCTTTGTCCCTCCCACTGATGAAAAACATGGTAAAATGGGAATGGTTGATCGCCCTTTCACGCCATATTCGGCTTGCGGACTTGTTGTTTCCGTCATGCTGGCCTGATCGCCAACATATGTACTTGCCAGGGGGTGAACCACCATGATTGTGTCGCGCAAACTACCAGAAAGCATTAATCGAATCGTAGGCCAGTTTCCAGAAGAGGTGCAAGATTTCTTCCTGGAAATGATCAGCGCCGACCGATCTAAACAAACGATAGCCAATTATGCTTATGACTTTGCTCTTTTTTTTGATTTTTTAACCACGCGCGGCAAAACCATTCACCAAGTCGACGCCATGACCCTTAAACGTTTTTTCCGTCATATTGAAAACGGGTATGAGCGCACCGTACATATTAAAATGAAGAAAAAAGATCCCATTACGGGAGAAATGAAAGAAGTCTGGGTAGAACGCACGCATTTCCGCGAAAACTCGCGTAGCGGCAAACAGCGCAAACGCGCATCCCTCCGCTCGCTGTTCCGGTTTCTGGTGAAATCCCATGTTCTCGACCGCGACCCGATGGAAGAATATGAAGATGCGACGCTCAAATCACGCGCCCGCTCCAAAGTGCCAGTATTTCTGACCAAGGAGGAAGCACTCAGGCTCATCCAAGCAGTCCATCACTACCACCAAAAGAAAAACACCAAAAGCCCCAATTGGATTGAAACGCGGGATCTCGCCATCATCCTGATGTTTTTAAACACAGGCATGCGCGTTTCCGAGTTGATTAACCTGAATCTGAATAGTATTCAAACGGATGGGCAGGTGTACCGCATCATCATCATCGGCAAAGGCGGCAAAGAGCGCATGTTGAAATTAAACGGCAACGCTATGGACGCCCTCAAAGCCTACTTGGAACGGCGGCCCAAAGACCCGGTACCGCCAGAACATCAATACGCCTTGTTCCTCAATAAAAATTACCAACGGATCAGCCGCAAAGGCATTTCTGAAATCATCAAGAAATACGTACGCGAAGCCAATCTTCCACCCAAAGCCGCCAATATCTCTCCTCACAAATTGCGCCATACGCTAGCTACTTTGCTCCTCTCCAACGGCGAAAATTTGCGTGTGGTGCAGGAGATTTTGGGCCATTCCAGCATCCAGACCACCCAAATCTATACCCACGTCATCAACACCGAAAAAGATGACGCGCTGGATCGATTGGACCGAATGCTGTGATCAGTGGTTTCGTGCGTTTTTACACCAATTCAAGAACAAACATTCTACCAAATGTTTGTTCTTTTTTCTTTCTTCATGTATACTAAGAATAAGATAAAAAGGCTCGTGAACGCTTACAATCAGGGGAGATGAAAAACATGAGCAAACTTTCTCCACGCCAGCAGGCCATTCTTAACTACATACAAAAAAACGTTCTCGAAAAAGGATATCCGCCTTCAGTGCGAGAAATTGGCGAAGCAGTTGGCCTCGCTTCCAGCTCCACCGTCCATGGTCATCTGGCGCGGTTAGAAAAAAAAGGCTATATCCGGCGCGATCCGACAAAACCACGCGCTATCGAATTGCTTAAACGGGCTGAGCTGCCTACTAAAGCCCAAGTGGACACCGTTTTTGTCCCTATCGTCGGCAAAGTAACCGCGGGTGAACCGATCACCGCGATTGAAAATATTGAAGACTATTATCCCTTGCCACGCCGCCTCGTCGGTGATGAACAGACCGTTTTCCTGTTATCTGTGCGGGGCGAAAGCATGATTAACGCCGGCATCCTTGATGGAGACCACGTGGTCGTGCGCCAGCAACCGACGGCCAACAACGGCGACATCGTTGTCGCCATGACCCCAGACGGGGAAGCGACCGTCAAGCGCTTCTTCCGGGAACCAGATCACATTCGCCTGCAACCGGAAAACGACCAGCTTGAACCTATTCGCTTGCCAGAAGTCACCATCTTGGGCAAAGTCATCAGCTTGATCCGCGAAGTGATGTAAACCCGGACTATAAGAAAAGCACTGGTGATCGATTCATCACCAGTGCTTTTTTTGCTTTACGCCTGATCTTTTACAAACTTTTCGATGCGGTCAAGCGCTTGCTCCAACTGCTCCATGGAAGTCGCATAGGAGATCCGGATATGATCGTTAGAGCCGAAACCAGAGCCTGGAACCACGGCAACCAATGCTTTTTCCAACAATGCAGCAGACCATTCGTCAGGGTTTGCATACTTGCCGGAATGGTTTAATGCCTCGCGGATGTTGATAAAAGCGTAAAACGCCCCCGCCGGCATTTGGCAATGGAATCCGGAGATCGCATTCACGCGACGCACCACATAATCGCGGCGCTCTTTGAATGCCCGCTTCATTTCCGCCACCGGTTCATGCGTACCTTGGAGTGCGGCAATAGCTGCATATTGCGCGATGGATGTCGGGTTGGAGGTGCTATGATCAGACAGGCCCGACATCGCTTTGATCAGCTCTGCCGGTCCCGCCGCATAGCCAATCCGCCAGCCGGTCATCGAATACGTTTTTGACACCCCGTTGATGATCACGGTTCGTCGATACAGCTCATCGCTCAAACTAGCTATGCTCACATGCTTTTCATCGCCGTAAATCAAATGCTCATAAATTTCGTCCGACACCACGAGGATATCATGTTTTACGCACACTTCCCCGATCGCGCGCAATTCCTCTGCGGTGTACAACATGCCGGTTGGATTGGACGGGCTGTTAAGCAACAATGCCTTGGTTCGGTCAGTGACAGCCGCTTCCAATTGAGCCGGAGTGATTTTGAACTGATTTTCTTCTTTGCCTTCTACAACCACCGGCACCCCTCCGGCCAGCTTCACCTGTTCAAGGTAGCTCACCCAGTATGGGGCAGGAACGATCACTTCATCCCCTTCATCCAACAAAGCTTGGAACAAGTTGTACAAGGCATGCTTCGCACCGACCGTCACAATGATTTGATTCGGCTCATAGGTCAGACCATTATCTCGTTTAAATTTCTCGATAATCGCCTGCTTCAGCTCAACCACACCACTGGAAGGCGTGTATTTCGTCAAACCTTTGTGCATCGCTTCCTCGGCCGCTTGCAGGATATGTACGGGTGTGTTGAAGTCAGGCTCACCCGCACCCAAGCCGATCACATCATGGCCAGCTTGTTTCAATGCTTTGGCTTTGGCAGTGATAGCGAGTGTTGGGGATGGGGCCAATTGTTGGACGCGTTTGGATAATTTCAACGTGAGAACCTCCCTCTTCAAAAACAAGATCCCATCCACATCATCTTATCATGGTTAAACAGGCTTAGACCAGTTCTTTTGTCTCGCGGGCGATCATCAGTTCTTCGTTGGTCGGGATCACCAACACTTCCACTTTGGAAGCCGGAGTGCTGATGCGGCGTTCCTCTTTTTTGCGGATCGCGTTTTCTTCTTTGTCGATCTCAATGCCGAAGAAGCTCAGCCCTTCACATACCCGTTCGCGAATCAATGAGGCGTTTTCTCCTACACCTGCGGTGAAAAGCAACACATCCAGCCCATCCATCGCAGCCACATAAGAGCCGATCACTTTTTTGATCTTGTAGATGTACATATCAATCGCCAGCTTGGCTTGGCTGTTGCCATCAAACATCGCTTCCGTCACTTCGCGCATGTCCGAAGAGATGCCTGACACGCCCAACAGGCCGCTGTGCTTGTTCATCATCGAGCTCACTTCACCGATGGTCAATTCTTCTTTAGCGATCACAAACGGTACAATGGCTGGGTCGATATCCCCCGAGCGCGTGCCCATCATCAAGCCTTCAAGCGGGGTCATGCCCATGCTGGTATCCACTGATTTCCCGCCCTGAACGGCAGTGATGCTCGCACCGTTACCGATGTGGCAAGAAATGATTTTAAGATCGGCCAGCGGCTTGCCAAGGAATTCCGCCGCCCGTTGCGACACGTATTTGTGCGAAGTGCCATGGAAACCGTACCGACGCACTTTGTATTTTTGATATAGAATCCGAGGCAAAGCATACATATAGGCATAATCAGGCATCGTCTGATGGAATGCCGTATCAAATACCGCCACATGGGTAGCGTGAGGCAGTTGCGCTTGAGCCGCGTCGATTCCCAATAAGTTGGGGGGATTGTGGAGTGGAGCCAGATCAATCGTCTGGCGGATCGCTTGCCGCACTTGGCTGTCGATTACGACGGAACGGGAAAAGAACTCCCCACCGTGCACGACGCGATGGCCCACGGCTGCCACTTCATCCGCACTTTGAATGACGCCTTCTTCTTTGTCCATCAACAAGTCCAACACTTTTTTCATGCCCACGCGATGGTCGAGGATCTCGCTGATTAGCACCTTTTCTTCCGCACCAGGAACTTCATGTTTGATCATCGCTGATTCAGTACCAATCTTCTCAACCAATCCCGTCGCCAATACGGACTCATCAGTCATATCAAACAATTGGTATTTAATCGAGGAACTTCCGCAGTTGATCACCAATATCTTCATGCCTGGCCCTCCTTCATGATCCGTTCGCCGTCTTCGCTGTATTGGAAGAATCCTTCACCTGTTTTCACGCCCAAATGGCCAGCGCGTACCATTTTTTTCAACAGCGGAGCCGGGCGATATTTGGTGTCGCCAAATTCACGGTATAGGCGTTCCAGCGCCGCCAGCACAGAATCCAATCCGAAGCGATCCACCATCTCCAACGGGCCGTACTGGAATTGGTACGCTTTCATCGCCCGGTCGATATCGTAGGCGCTAGCCACCCCTTCCATCAATGTGTACACTGCCTCATTGATCAACAGACAGATCAAGCGGGTCGTCACAAAACCGGGTGATTCATACACCTCGATCCCGGTCATTTCCATTTGCGCCAACAAGTCGACCACCGTTTGTACCGTCTCTTGCGAAGTTTTCAATCCCCGCACAACTTCCACCAACGGGGTCTTTGGCACGGGATGCACAAAATGCAGACCGATCACTTTATCTGGCCGTTCCGTCGCAGCAGCGATCTCGGTCAAACTAAGAGTCGACGTGTTGCTGGCCAGGATCACTTCTGGTCGACACAACCGGTCGCACAGAGCAAACAATTCCAATTTGGCGTCGAGGTCTTCCACCACCGATTCAATTACGAAATCAACTTGTTTGAGGGCCTCCGTATCTGCCGTTACGTGAATCCGGGACAGCGTCATCTTTTTCTCGGCTGGTGTAATGCCCCATTTTGCCAATTTTTTATCCAAACTCATTTCAATATGATGATAAGCGTCTTTCGCCAGTTCATCATTTCTCTCAATCACCGTTGTTTCAATTCCCTTGGATGCCAAGAGCTCGGCGATGCCTTGTCCCATGGTTCCGCCGCCGATCACGGCGATGTGCTGAATATTTGCCACGAGTTCTTGCTCCTTTCGCTTAAATAACCTTGTCTATTGTAGCAGGTTCTCGCCGTCATAACGTTAACAATTTCCGAAAAACTATCTTAAAAGAGTACTTTTTCCTGTTATATGTATATAATTACATCCCTTCTCTCTATCTCTCCCTCTAGGTTGCTCCATCCTTATCCAAAATATATGCCCCTGCGGAAAGGATTCATGGACAATGCAAAAAAGCCTTGATAACGATTTATCAAGACACCTCGTAAACAAAGGTATGCGCCGGCCGCCTGTGATCGCTCCGCTGGGGGTGTGTTTGATCAGCCCTGAATTTTTCAGGCACACTAAAATGTGATAGGATACTGCAATGGACATGATTATAGCAGAAACGGGGTAAGGAAGCAAAGATGAATCCATACAAACAAACAATCGACGGGATCGGCACCACTTACTGGGCCGGAGTTGTTCTCCTGTCCATCCTGTATGTCGTGCTCTCCATGTTATCCAATCTCAGTTCACTTCGAATCATCAAGGTGTTCACGTTATCGATGGATGCTGGCTCACTATTCTATCCTTTGACTTTTGTACTGCGGGACATGCTCCATCAAAAAACAAATCTCACGCTGACCAACCGCGTGGTAGTGTATGCCGGATTAAGCAACTTTCTGATGTTCAGCATCATCTATGTCGTGTCAGTGTTGCCCGCTGATCCTGCTGTGGGTCCGCAAACGGCATTTGGCCAAGTATTGCTCCCCTCCATCCGGATCATCTTGGGGTCGGTCATCGCCGGGGTCACCGCCGAATTGTTGGATGGATTGATCTATCAAGCGGTGCAACGGCGGTTTGGAGAAAAACGGCGGTACTTGCGCGTCGTGCTCTCCAATGCCGTCTCTATTCCATTTGACACGGCCATCATGAGCACCATCGCATTTTATGGACTCATCGACAACGCGACACTCATCAGCGTCACATGGTCCAACATTTTGCTCAAATATGCCTTTTCGTTCATCCTATTGCCTCTCTTTTACCTGCGCATCGCGAAACGCCAGCTGGACGGATCGCACTAAAAAAGCGTCCGCTTGACTCATGCGGACGCTTTTTCACGTAACAACTGTCTAAATTCATCCCCGTTCAACACTTCTTCGCGCATCAGAATCGCGGTGCACTCCTCAATCAACGGCAGGTATGAAGCCAATTGTTGTTCCGTACGGGTTTGCAATTCATTCAAAATCTTGGTGGTCGTCTCATGCAACTCACTTTTTGCAATCAATTCAGCATCGATAATGCCGCGCTCAGATAGGCCACTTTGCACCAATCCCCGAGCATACCGATTCGCCTGCTCATAATCGTTTTGCGCTCCGGTACTCTTCGAGCCGAGCACCAATTGTTCTGCGGCGGCACCCGCCAGACAAACCCTAATCCGGCCTTCCAGCTCTTCTTTGGTATAAAGATAGCGATCCTGCCCCGGATGCTGCCGCACATAGCCGAGCGCCTGCCCGCGCGGAGACAGGGCAACAGAGGAGACAGAGCCCGGTTGCACTAGCTCTGCCATGATCGCATGGCCCAACTCGTGAATCGCCACCCGCAATTTTTCGTCGTGGGCGGCTTCTCGATCCGTCTTCTCCCCCATCATCACTTTATCGATAGCCGCCTGAAAATGCGCCGGCTCCAGCTGCTCACTTCCTTGGCGTAGCGCGTAAATGGCCGCTTCATTGGTCAAGCTTTCCAACTGCGCGCCGGAAAAACCAAAGGTGTCCTGTGCCACTTTGTCCAACGAGACATCCGGTGACAATGGTTTGTTTCGCGCATGTAGGGTAAGGATTTGCAAGCGAGCTTGTTTGTCCGGCAAATCCACGAGAATATGGCGGTCAAACCGGCCCGGGCGGAGCAAAGCGGGATCAAGCATTTCCTTGCGGTTGGTCGCGGCCATGACGAGCATGCGCACATCCCCATCCACATGAATGCCGTCCATCTCTGTCAACAATTGGTTCAAAGTCTGGTCATATTCACGTTGTTGGCCACCTTCCCGCTTACCGCCGATCACATCGATTTCGTCAATGAAGACAATGGCGCTTTTCTTGCGATTTTTTTTAGCCGCTTTACGGGCATCCTGAAACAAGCGGCGAATCCGCTGCGCCCCGACGCCAACATACTTCTCCACGAACTCACTGCCTGACGCGCTGACGAACACCGAATCCGTGTAATGCGCTGCTGCTTTGGCCATCAGCGTTTTCCCCGTTCCGGGCGGCCCAGCCAACAAAATTCCCTTGATCGGCCTGATGCCGTATGCCTCCATCCGCTCATGATACAACAAGAAATCAAGGGCTTCTTTCAGTTCCGTTTTGGCGTGTTCCTGACCGCCGATTTCCTCAAAGCGGGTAGTGGGAATCGTGGAACTTCCCTTGTTGTTAGCCGCTTTCTTTGCACCAAACGAGCCCTGCGATATCCGCCCGCCCTGCAAGGACGTCACCAGCCAAACCATGGCTAACAACACCACAAGTGGAAACGGATTTACCCCTAGAAAAATGAGAAAAAGGGCCACTGCCAAGCCAACACCTGTCATCAGATACAGGAACATCCCGATTCACCTCCCCTTTCTTTACGATGGCAACACTTCCGCCCGATCGGTTTGCAACGGCACCACTTGCCTCCAAGCTCGATTAGACTGTTGCAACTCCACATAGACAAAGCGTTCATCGATCCGCACTTCATAAGTCAACCTATGCTGCTGCGCCACCTGCTTGACGGCGTCCGGAATTAAGGTGTAGCGCTTGGTCGCCACTGCTTCGAGTAAGGCGAATTGCAAGTCGGACCACGCTTGTTCCAATTCCGGATGGCGTGGATTGTCCAACACCACGGTCAGCTTACGATGACCTGCTGTCTGTTCCAATTTGTCCAACAAACGTGGATAACGTTGAATAAAGTCATACGTAGAATCTATATGCAAATGAAGCCGGACTTCCGTCGGCATCACGTTGATCTTTGCCGGATGCAGGCCTGATTGCTGGTCGAAAGTCTGGTGAATGGGTTTTGTTACAAACCACCATTGACTGGCGAGAAAACCACCTATCAAGACCACCAGCGTGACCAACAAGCTGCCTACCAGCACTTTGGCTTGTCTCATCGGCCCGCCCCCTATACTATTTGTATAATAATTCTTCCCTGAAAAGTATATCATGATCTGATATATCGAACCGAGCGCCAAAGGTTGGAAATAAAAAAACAGCGCTTCCCAGCACTGCTTACATCAATTGATATGTTAGCTGTTGCACTTGTCCTCGGTCGGGTTCACGAATAATCAAGGTGACCCTCGTCAATTGTCGGGCGTCTTGAACAGCTAGTTTGTAGGTAACAGCCATATTTACCGGCAACCGGACTGTCTCATTGCTAAATAAGGCCTGCTTCAATTTGTCCAACAGCTTCCCATTGTCAATATCCACCTCGATTACGTCAACACGTCGGCCATTCACCCATTCGGCAGGGCCTTGCCGAAATTTCCCGGCCACGCTCAAGACGAAGGATAGATGGTCGCGGGGTGACACCAGACCTGCTTGTTTGACAGTCATCATTTCCGTCCCGCTGTCATGGTAAGCGTAAATATGCTCACCGTTGCGTCGCATCACTAATTTCTGTGATGCTGCATCCTTCAAGCTCCAGTTATCCGCCACTTGCTTCCCAGTAAAGCAACGTTTACCAGACATGAGTTCCAGCTGAAACGAATATTCTTTTTTCTTCAACCACCCTTGAATCACCTGTCTCGCCGTCTGCGCCAGCTTCTCCTGCGCCAACACCTTCTTTTCGTTAACTGTGGGCTGATCGGCGACGAAGTCCGTTTGACAACCCATCAGCATCAAGGCGCAAACCAGACATCCGGCCATTTTTCTCATTTTGCCCTCCCCCTTCTCTTCTAATACCTACGAAAAAACCTGTGCATTTAGACTACGCGCGTTGGCCAAACCTTGGATGTGAACACGCATGAGAAAAGCGCTTCATCAGCTTAACGCTGACAAAGCGCTTTTCGTGCCTGGTTCGCTTATACGTTGGAAGCAGAGCCAACATCTTGGTCGAAGGGGCAAAATGTGTTAGTCATATTGCCTTCCGCTACGGTGATACTAACATCAACAAGGGAGGTGATTCCTTTGCCGCATCCTTCCCTTTATCCCGAGTGGATGCCCGAGTTGTTACAAACCCACTTGTCCCAAGAAGAACTGGAGAAAATCTCATCTTTTCTCCACACTGAAACCTGGATATCCCCTTCAGCGCACCGACGCTTATGGAATGACCCCGTTCCTGATATCCCTCTTCGTTTTCATCTAGATATTGACATTAAAGAATAGCCTGTTGTTAGTATGACATAGACCTTCCTGCCTATACCTTCCGCCTCATTCTATTCACTGCCAATTAATGGCAGTTCTTTTTTTATTGCAACAATGCTTGGAATGCACGTGTTGCTTCATGACGGATTTTCTCTTCATCCAGTGTCAGCAATTCGCGGTTGACCATCAGCGGCTGACCATTTACATACATGTCCACCACATCACCGCGAGATGCAGAATATACGACGTGGGACACCACATCATGCAACGGTTGCATATGGGCTCCGGTCAAGTCCAAAGTGATGAAGTCGGCTTTTTTGCCTACTTCCAACGTGCCGATTTCGTGATCGAGGAATAAGCATTCCGCCCCATAGATGGTCCCCATTTTTAACGCCGTTAACGCCGGCACCGCTTCTGGATCAAGTTGGGCACCCTTGTGGATTAGCGCGGCAAGCTGGATTTCCTCGATGAGATCCAAATTGTTGTTGCTGGCAGCCCCGTCAGTAGCCAATCCTGGGCGCATGCCTTTTCGCAACATGCTCGTCACCGGGGCAATTCCGCTACCCAATTTGAGATTGCTGCCCGGGTTGTGTGCCACCTTCACGTCATGTTCCGCCAATATGTCGATTTCTTCCTCTGTCACATGCACCGCATGGGCAACCAGCGCAGGCAGATCAAAGAAGCCGAGCTGACGCAAATGCTCAACGGGCCGAACCCCATAATCCCGCACATTTTGCTCCACTTCTTTCACCGTTTCAGACATATGCGTATGAAGGGGCAACTTCAATTCCCCCGCTTTTTCCACAAACCGCTTGATATACTCCGGTGGGCACGTGTAGGGCGCATGAGGTGCCAACATGGTAGTAATCCGGCCATCGGCTTGACCATGCCATTCAGTGGCGAAACGAACCGCCTCTTCAAACTTTTTATTTTGCATTTCCTCACTGCACAATCCAATCACGCCGCGAGTCAAGCGGGCGCGCATGCCGGATTCTTCCACCACGTGGGCGACAGCGTCCATATGATCGTACATATCCATGAAACAGGTGGTTCCGGATCGGATCATTTCCACCGCCGCCAACGCTGTTCCAGCCTGCACTTGGACATGGGTAAATTTCGCTTCCAATGGCCACATGTGCTCTTCCAACCACGTTTGCAACGGCAAATCATCGGCATACCCACGCAACAAAGTCATGGCCGCATGACCGTGTGTGTTGACCAAGCCAGGCAGGATGGCCTTGCCGCTACAATCGATGATCTCATCAAACTGTTCTTGTACTTGCGGCTCCGGGACTTCCCCTACATATGTAATCTTGTCATCCTCCACGCCCAAAGCGCCCTGCTTCAGCACTTCGGCACCATCTTTCATGGTCGCGACGGTCGCGTTGATAAATAACCGCTTCACTAACATCCCCTCGCTTTGCATAGATTTGTCTTTCTTACTGTACACGAAGAGAAAAGAATTTCATAGCCTGTGCCGATCAATAAATTGCAGGATGTCATCCAACCGTACCTTTTTCCGCAAAGCCTCCGCAAACAGATCCCCTTTCTGTTCCAGCCGGTCAAATATGTTGGCGCAAGTGAATTGCTTAGGGGATAACGCGGGTGTCAATTCATCCCATGACAGTGGCGTGGAGACGGTCGCTTCCGGCACTGCCCGGATTGAATATGGTGCGATTAAGGTTTTATTGCGCCAATGCTGGAGATAGTCAAAGTAGATTTTATTCCCGCGCTTGTTGACCGAGCGCTCCACGGTGATCAAAGCGGGTTGCCGCTCGGCGAAATAATGGGCGATGAATTTTCCGACTTTGCGTGTCTCATCATATGTGTATCGCGTCTCTAACGGCAGGTAGATCTGCAATCCGCTGGCCCCTGATGTCTTTACAATTCCGTCCAATCCCAATTGCAGAAGCAACTCCCGGATCAACAGCGCCGCTTCCACCACGCGTGGAAAACCGGGGACGCTAGGGTCCAAATCAAACACCAGCTCCGTCGGTCTCATTGGGTCAAGAACCGTATTAAACGACACATGTAATTCCACGCACGCCAAATTGGCCAACCAAACCAAGGTGGGTGCATTATTGAGCATAACATATTCGATATCCCCGTCGCTGACCGTTTCGATCCAATCCGGCCGATGGAGAGGGGCGTTTTTCTGATAAAATGACTTCCCCTCCACCCCATCTGGAAAACGGATCGTGGTTAACGCCCTGTTCCGGCAATAAGGGAGTAAATACGGAGCCAGCCGATAATACGCCAGAATGAATTCCCACTTGCTCAACTGAGGAAATAATCGTTTATCGGGATTAGATATCTTCAATTCCTTTCCGTCCACATGAACCAACCGATGCTCCACCCTTCTCCCTCCTCTGTGCCGGACCGGGGCGTGTCTGGCAAATCAAGCATCACCTACCAGATAACGGAAAACCGCGGCATGAAAGCGGATCAGCATCGACGACCCCCTGAATGCTCGGCTGTCGCAAAGAATGCCCATTCACCCATTCCAGATAATGGACTTTAACCGTGAGCAATGGGGTGACCCAAATCGCGTCGCCGATTCGCTCCGGCCGATTGTAAAAAGGCATCTCAGTTTGAACCAACGGGGTGACACATTCAGTGATATCTCGCCAATCCGCCTGAGTCAATTTCCCCGTGCCGGCATGTCCGATGTAGTGAAGACGATCCCAATCATCGTACAACCCCAGTAAAAGCGAGTTGACCATCTTCCCTCTGAACGTCACCCCTCCTACTACGGCGATCAGGTCATGTGTCACTTTTCGTTTGCGCCAGCGCCCATCTTTTCCACCAATAACATAAGCACTGGTCAAATCTTTCACGACAATGCCTTCCAACCCTTGCTGGCGCACAGCCTCATACAGGCCATCAACATCGGTGAAGTTGGGCACCAACCGCACATGGTCCACCGGCTGGATGATTTGGTTTAACTGCGCTTGTCGTTCTGCCAATGGACGCTCGGTCATCCATTCGCCATCCAGATAAAGCAAATCAAAAACCATGTAGGTGATCGGCACCCGCTTCATCGCTTGCGGCACTTTGTTCATTTGGCGTAAGCCATCCCGTTTCATCACCTCGTAAAACGAGGGCTTCCCTTCCCGCCAAGCGATGACCTCCCCATCCAAAATGACAGACGAAGCCGTGCAATAGTCGCTGACCTTCGCCAATTCAGGATAGTGATGGGTTCGCTCATTCTTTTTCCGATTGAACAATTTCACCTGACCGTTTTCAACATACGTCAACACCCGCACCCCGTCCCATTTGACTTGAGCAATCCAGCGCTCTCCTGAAGGTGGCGCATCTGTCACGACGGGTTCAAAAGGGATGATTGGTTTCAATTCCACGAAACTCGTTCCTTTTCTCGCAATATATCTCTTAGGATGAAGAAGAAACGATGCGGCTATACATAGAAGATCTCCCGTTCATTATGACGAATCAGACTTGACATGGCAAAGCCATCGTAGTAGTATTTAACCATACTAGTGTTATTTAAAAACACTACTATTATCCACCGACATCACTGAAGAAAGGAGGAATTCATCTGATTCAGCGATTGAAAGAGCTTGGCCTGTCTGAACTTGAAGCGCGTTGTTACCTCACACTCCATGAGGAGCCTCATTTATCCGGGTATGAAGTGGCCAAACGCGTTTCCACCTCGCGCACCAATGTTTATGCTGCTTTACGTTCACTCACTGACAAAGGCATTTGCCGAATCATCGAGGGCGATCCGGTTCATTATGACGTTGTACCCATCGATCAGTTGATTCGCTATATGCGGGTCAAGTTTGAACAAACTGCAAAAGGACTGGTGAATGAACTGAAATCCCCTCCTCGTTCCAAACCCTCTTTTTATAATTGGCAAGGAAACAAACATTTAGACACCGCGATACGCAGAATGATCGCCAATGCTAAAAAGAACATCCTTGTCGACATTTGGGCAGAAGATGTGCATTGGGTGGAAGAAGCATTGCTTGACGCTGAAGAGAGGGGCATTACCATTGTCCTGATTGTTCTGGGAGAATGCCAAATTTCCCTTAAAAATGTGTTCATCCATAAAGCCGATGACTTGGAACAGGCTTGGCCAAAAATGGGAACAAGGAAATTTTCTATCCTAATCGACGGACAAGCCGCCTTGTTGGGTGGATTTGGCGGAGATGTAAAGTTGACCGCATTGGAAACGGACCATCCGGCTATCACGGAATTACTTAAAAACGCATTCTACCACGATGTCGTCATGATGCGAATCGAGGAAGATTTCGGCGCCGAGCTGGCAAGCCGATATGGCGAAAATTACGAGAAAATCATTAACTATTACATTCGGGAAAAGGGATGGGATTTTTAGGGTCGTCGAAGTTGGGAGTTCAGTCATATATTTAAATCCAAAGGGATTAGGAGGCTTTCAACATGCGTGATTTAACATACATCCGAGAGCTGTTTGCCAAGGAAGATGAAGTACTTAAGTCGATTCCGAACGGATTGGCGGAACGGGGAATGCCACAGATATCCATCCCTCCCGAAGTGGGCCGGACATTGTATCTTCTGGCTAAAATCAGCGGGGCCACTAGAATTTTAGAACTGGGAACCCTAGGCGGATACAGTACCATTTATTTAGCACGGGCGTTGCCATCCACCGGGAAGTGCTTCACCATTGAATTAAACGCTGATCACGCCCGCTTTGCCAAGGAAAATATCTCCCGCGCCAACTTGAACGAGCAAGTGACGGTCATCGTGGGCGATGCTTCAGAACAGTTGGAAATTCTAGCTCAGTCGGGGGAACGCTTTGATTTCTTCTTTATCGATGCAGACAAGCCCAACTTCGACCATTATCTGGAGAAAGCCATTTCCTTGGCTGCGCCAAATGCGGTAATTGCCATGGATAACTTGCTTTATTTCGGCGACAGCGTCTTGGATGAAACCAATGATAACCCCATATTGGCCAAGCTTCGTCAAGTTAATCAAACCTTGGCACAAGATCCTCGCATCGAGTCCATGCTGTTGCCGATCGGCGACGGATTGGGGATTGCCAAAGTGAAAAGTGCCTGACGTAAGTTAAGAATCACTCTTTTTGTGCGCCAAAAGAGCCTTCTCTCAATGAGTAGGCTCTTTTTAGCATGACAACACTCTCGCCCCCACCCCCTAAATCTTGGGATATTAAAAATATAATTAAATTTATTAAAAAACCACAAATAAATCCCACGCCAATCACACCAATGAATTCCAACAATAAACCAGAAACAATGATAACAAGATAACAAAAAAAATGATAAAAAATTATAAATCTAAACATATAATTGAAGGATTTATTTTCATGTTATATAATTCAAAACGAATCAAATGAGATTCTTTTCTTACCATTCCAAACCATTTCACAGGGGGTGGTCTTTTGACCAAAAAGCTTCGCATATTGCCTATCATCATGCTCGTTGTCCTGTTATTCGGTAGTATGGGCACCGTTTAGGCCGACGGAACCAGCCCTGCCAAGGAAACGTCATGGATTGACCATATCTTAGGTTGGTTTGATTCAAAACCTGTATCGCAACCAGAAAAAGTGGTATCCCTTGGTAGTAAGGTAAAGATCGTATCTGACCCACTACCAAAAAACACTTCCAAAGCAACCAATGAACCGACTGTCATCGAACAGGACACCACTGCCAAAGTGATTAACGAGAAAGGAAAAGTGGTGGGGCAAAAATACATTGCTAAAACACCAAAAGCAACTGTAAAATCCAAAAACCGGGTGGTCACCGCGGTCATCGCGGCGGATGAAGAATACCGCAGAGCTTACCCTGATTGGCAAAACAGAACGAAAGAGATTGTCGAAAAAGCGGACAATGCGTTTATCCGCGATCACCAAGTCGATTTTAAGATTTCAGGATATCTCGAGTGGAAATCAGATGGGTACAACGGGGAGCAAATTCTGCAAGATTTGGACCGAGACAAAAACAGAGGGGTTTATGATTTTGTCATCGGATTTACCAAAGACGCTTACTTCAATTATGGTGGAATCGCTTATATGCAACCCACGGGGGGCCCAGGTGGAAGTGCCGTCAGTGTAACGGCAGACATGCATCCCAATGCCATTTGGCATGTTGTTCAACACGAACTGTCCCATAACTTCGGTGTGCCACATGACTTACACGGCCCACAATATGAAAGATGCATCATGAACTATTATTACACGACACAGGTGGACATTTGGGACCAAAAACATAACCAAATCATCGAGCGAAACAAATACTGGTACGGCAATAGACAAAACAACCAAAATGATAAAAATGATCAAAATAATAACAATAAACCAAATAAACCAGACGTACCAACCTCAAATCCTTCCTCCTTTGAAACACAAGTCGTTCAATTAGTAAACCAAGAACGGACACGGAGAGGATATAAACCTTTGCAGATGGATGCCAAATTGTCTCAAGTTGCCAGATTGAAATCAGAAGATATGAGAGACAACAACTATTTCTCTCACCAATCGCCCACTTATGGCTCTCCATTTGACATGATGAGAAAGTTTGGTATCCAATACACCTATGCGGGTGAAAACATCGCCGCTGGACAACAAACCCCGCAAGATGTGATGAATTCTTGGATGAACAGCCCCGGACACCGTAGCAACATCTTGAATCCCAATTACACGACCATCGGTGTTGGTTTTGCCAAAGGCGGTTCTTATGGAACTTACTGGACACAACAATTCATCAGAAGATAGACTAAACACATCTTGTTAAATCAGGCCCATTCTGTTTAGAATGGGCCTGGTTTTATAGCTGAGAGCTATTTCACCGGCTTAAACGCTTATCTTGTTCATCAAAATCTGTCTGATGATTGCAGTGTTTTTTTCCAGATGCGGTGACACCAACATATCCATATGACTTCCCGCCGGGGTATGAACCTTCCTGCTGTGCACGGATGAACTGATCCATATAGATTTGCACCGGGTTGACATTATGAATAAAGTCCAGACCATAAACCGTATGCGTCTCTAAATGCTAGGTCATAGTTGAAAAGATCGCCCCATACCCTGCGATTGGCGGAAAACTCAAAAAACAGCCAGCACTCAGTCTGGCTGTTTTCATTGCGATTTACTCTTCCAACAGCGAAACGATGTGATCAGTCAATTCGCTCGGTTTGGTGTTGGGCGCGTACCGTCCAACCACCTCGCCCCGGCGATTGACGAGAAACTTGGTGAAATTCCATTTGACCGCTTTACTACCCATGAGACCCGGCGCTTCTTTGCAAAGATACTTGAACAGTGGATGTGCCTGTTCCCCGTTCACATCCACTTTGGAAAACACGGGAAACGTCACTCCATAATTAAGGGAACAAAACTCGGCAATTTCTTCATCCGTCCCTGGCTCTTGTTCCATGAACTGATTGCAGGGGAAGGCCAAAATCTCCAGACCCGCGTCTTTGTATCGCTCGTACAGTTCTTGCAATTCTTTGTACTGTGGTGTAAAGCCGCATTTGCTCGCAGTGTTGACGATCAATAATACTTTCCCTTTGTATGCGTCCAACTGTTTCACTTCGCCGTTGGCTAACTTCGCTTCAAATTGATATACCGTCACAAGTCTGCCTCCTTTAATATACCCACAGATAGATTCACCCCATTCATCATACCACCTTTGACGACATTTACCCACTCACTTTGCTACTTTGTGCTTGGGAGTTGATCAGGCGGTGCAATTTGGGAATAAGCATCAAGCACAAGATATAAAAGACGGTTGTGATCCAATATACATAACGCACCCCCAACACATCTGTGACATACCCCATCAGCAAGACCGAAACGGCATATAAAATGTTCAACATCGTATAGTGGGCAGACGCAATTTCAGGATATGTTTCGTTGGTTGTGTTGCGTTGCAAGATGGTTTGCTGGGCGACACGCCGAATTTGAAACATTGGCCCTAATAGCGTAATAAGTGTAAGCGCTAACCATGGCAAAGTTGTAAACGAAAAACTAAAGGTGAACAAAACCATTCCCGTCAAGCCAATGGCCATGCTGGCGACAATATGCTTCGACACCCACTTCGATATGGAGAGAATCACAAAGCCAGCGACCATCGTTCCAGCAAAGTATCCACTGTTGATGATCCCCCACCAGAATGCCCCTTTGTGAAGAACTTGGTTGACAAAGACCAAGATGACCGCACCCGTCCAGATACCCGCCCCCAACACGATCAGCAAGTCAATCGCGGTAACAATTCTAACAGCAGGACTATTCCAAATATTTACCCACCCGCATTTGATCTGATTCCAGCGTCCGCTTGAACGTTTGGACTCAACTTTGGAGCGATCCTTGATGAACAACGTGGAGATAGTAGAGACTGCAAACAAAATCCAAGTTAATGACAACAACTCCGCCTCGCTCATCACCGATAGAATCCCACCACCTACCGACCACCCTGTCAAAAGGGCGATCTGATCCATCGTGCTGAGCAAACTGTTTGCTTCCACCAACTCCCCGTCCTCCACCAATCTGGGCACCAGCGCATTTCGCGTCGGGGTCGTCCAGCCATCCAAAAAAGAGATGACAAACGTTAGCACCAACAAAAGAGGAATCATGCCTTCAATCTTGCCGTGCAAAAAAACAAGGATGACTACCACCGCCAACAACACCGTCTGGGAGGCTTGAGACATGAACAAGATGCGCTGCAAATGAAACCGTCCAAACAATAGCGGCGCGACCGTGCCGCTCATCGAAACAGCGATCACCCTGAAAAGCGGGAATAAAGCGGCGACCAACGTCAAACCTGTCATTTGATAAATCAACGTTACCATCGCTAAAATAAAAAATGAGTCCCCCAAGTTGGCCATGGTCTGACCAACCCAAAGGCAATGAAAAGAGCGATTTCGTTTCATGATTTTTCACCACTTTCTGCATTCCGAATCAAGATACAAACATACACTTTCATTATGTAAAAGGTTTAAAATTACAAATGTTCACTCATATTTTAACATAAACATTCAACCTAATGAAATAAATACTTTGACATCATCCCATAAAAAAAGAAGAGTGATCAGTTCGATCACCCTTCTTTCCCATCATTATGGTTGCAGGAAAATCTCATACTTATAACGGTCAGTCCGATAAATACACCGCGTGTACTCCATCACTTGGTCTTGCCCCATGTACGTTGTGCGCTGAAACAAAATCGCCAACGAGTGGTTTGGTAGCCCCAGTAGCTGGCTCTCATATTCATCTGTTAGCACAGGTTCAATCGTCTGCCTAGCGTACATAGGTTGATACTGATAATGATCCCTCAACACCGTATACAATGATTGCCCTTCTAACATCTCTTGGCTCAATCCAGGCACTTTTTGTTCATCAAGCCACACCGTTTCCAACGCCAAAGGCTCTCCGTCAACGATTCTCAATCGCTTCACTTCCACGACCTGCTCATGATGCGGAGGCATCCGCAAATTCCGTTTCAAATTGAGCGTCGCATCCATGACGGAAAAGTTAAGCATCCGCGTTTCTACCGACAAGCCCTGTTCTTCCATCTCTTCGGTAAAACCTTTCAGACGCGTGATCAAATGTTTCGGCTTTGGCTCGGCCACAAAGGTACCTTTTCCCTGCTCCCTGTACAACACCCCTTCGTTGACCAAGGCGATAATGGCTTTGCGAGCCGTCATGCGGCTGATTTGATGGATTTCGCACAATTCCCGTTCAGGGGGAATTGCGTCGCCCGGCTTCAGCTGATCATTATCTATCATTTCCTGAATGATTTCCTTCAGCTGGTAATACAAAGGCACCGGACTGTTTTTCAACACCTTGCGCATCCTCTGATTCTTCACCATTCTTCCTTCCTTCTTTATCATGGTCGGGCCAACCGCACCGGCACGCCCCCCATGCATGCAACTTCCCCCAAGAGCTGACGAACCAATGTGGCCAGCTGTTGCTTGGTTGCGGCGTAAGTGGCCAAGGTCGTCACATCATGCGGTATCAACTCACTATCATAAGGGTCACGCAACATGATTGCAATAAGGGGACGCATCTTCGCAAGTTCTTTCATCACTGCGATTTGCTCGGGGAAGCGGTAAGCATTGACCGTCCCTTGCAAGATGACATCAGCCTCGGCCGCTTGGAGCCTAAATTCAGCCAACGCCTGTTCCGCTTCATCCGGCGCCAATTCTACACAGACGGTGTGTGGAAAAGCCTGCTTGACATAAGCGGCCAACTTCAATTCCTGCTGGCTAGATGTATCCGCTTCCGACAAATCGCTTAACCGGGGGGAGATTACCAACAGCTTCGTGTCAGGAGACAGGGGCAGGAGGCGGCGCGGGTCGCGCACAAGCGTGATAGACCGCTCCGCGATCTGGCGAACCAGCTCCTCGCCGCTGATCGACGGCAGCTTTCTGCTCTGTTGGTAGGCGGCAATTTTTTGCTTGAATCGCAAAATCCGTTTCAAGGAGGTATCAATGCGCTCTTCCGTCAATTCGCCTTGCTCAACCGCTTGCACCAACCGGTAAAAAGCTTCCTCGACCGAGTCGCGGCTGTCATGAATGAAAGCGATATCTCCGCCCGCCAAAATAAAACGCAAAACAGCCTCACCCGCAGAATACAGATTGCGCACCGCACCCATGGACAAGTCGTCGGAGATAACCAATCCGTCATAGCCCATCTCTTGGCGTAGCAATCCACTAATCACTTCTTCAGACAGGCTGGCCGGCAAGGAGCTACAAGCAGAACAAACCACATGCGACACCATCACGGAATCGATTCCACCGTCAACCAACTTCTTAAATGGCACGTATTCTGTTTGTCTCAACACCTCTTCAGTGGCGTGGTTGACCGCCAATCCAACGTGCGTATCGGCCGCCGTGTTGCCATGTCCCGGAAAATGCTTAGCGCAAACCGCCACTCCACCGCGGTTGGCACCGAGGCTAAAATGAAAGCAATGGCTGGCAACCTGTGCGGGATCATCCCCAAACGCCCGCACCCCTATGACTGGATTGGTTTTCTCCAGATTGAGGTCGGCAACTGGCGCCAACAAGTGATTTATTCCCATTTCCGCCAACTCCCAACCGACTTGTTGGGCCTGAAGTTCAGTCAGTTCTATCGAGCCAGTCGCGCCCAAAGCCATGCTCCCGGGAAATTCGGTGACACAATCGCCAAACACACTCAAAACGCCACCTTCTTGGTCGCATGCAAAGATCACAGGCAAATCCAATCCAGAGGCTGTATAAGCTTGCTGAATGTCACTCGTCAACTTCTTCACCTGAGCCGGATGTTCAATATTCGGCCCGTTGATGCGATAACCCGCGAGTGGAACCCTCTCAATGAAACGGCGGAAGGACTCGCTCAAGGCGGTCCCCTCCGCTTGCCCGACCAGCAACTGGCCGATTTTTTGTTCCAAACTCAGCGATGTCAATCGCTCTTCCATTTGGCTGAGCATGCAAACTCCCCCTTATCCTTTCACAGCGCCCGAGGTCAAACCTTTAATTACATATTTCTGGGCTACGCTGTACAGGACGATGACCGGAATCAATGTCAACGTCACCGCCGCTGCCAACAAACCGTAATCGGTCCCATATTGTGAGCTGACTGTCGTCAAGAGCACGTTGATGGGACGCACATCTTCCTGCGGGACGAAAATCAGAGCCGAAAACAAATCATTATACGACCACAGGAACACAAAAATGCTCGCCGTGATGAACGCCGGTCGTGACACAGGTAGCATGATGCGCCAAAAAATAGCAAAACGGCTGCATCCATCCATGATAGCCGCTTCTTCCAAATCCTTCGGGATCGTTGCCATATATGAAGACAAAACCAAAATAGTAAATGGCAAAAATCCGGCAGTATGCGGGATGATCAAGGCCCAATACGTATTGAGCAACTGCAAGTCTTTCAACATCCCAAACACCGGCACCACAGTGGCGAACGCTGGAATCAGCAAACTAGCCACCAACACGGTTTGCAGCAGTCCCCGCAAACGGAAGCGGAAGCGAGCCAAAACATAGGCCGCCAATCCGCCGACCAACAGCGTCAAAAGCACCGTCCCCCCGGACATAATAAAACTGTTCAGATAACTTCGACCAATATCCACCTGTTCAAATGCATTTAAGTAATTGGCAAGGGTAGGATTCGTAGCGACGGAAAACGAGTCATTGATCACTTGGTGCGAGGGTTTCAAAGAGTTGTTGACTACCCAGAACAGCGGATAAATCGTGGTCAATGACCAAAGCCCCAAACAAATGAACGTTACCATCCTGGCGATTTTTCCCCGGAACAAAGCCAGCGTCATTTTTTCATATATGGTAAGTTGTTTCAACTTTCCCACCTCATTTCCTTCCCGTACTCAATAAGTGATCTCCTCTTTCTTGAGCAGGCGATTAGCGATAACGGAGAACAAAAGACCCAAAATCACAATCCAGACAGCAATCGTCGCTCCATAACCAAAAGCTTGGCCCGTGAATGTTTTTTGGTACATATAGGTGCCTAACACCTCAGAGGAATTCGCGGGACCGCCGGAACTGATGACATACACCAGTTCAAACACTTTCAACGCTCCCGTGATTGCGAGCAAGATGGATGTTTTTACATCACCCCAGATCAGGGGGAGAGTGATGTAAATCGTCTTTTGGAACCCGTTGATCCCCTCCAACTGCGCAGCCTCATAAAAGTCATCAGGAATCTTGGAGATCGCCGTCAGTATAATGACAAAATAAAACCCGACATACTGCCAGATGACGGGCACAGCTACCGCCAACAAAGAAGTTTCTTCGGTCATCCAGACCACCTTTTCAAAACCGAAGCGAACAAGCAATTGATTCAACATACCATTGTCATAATTATAGAAAAGGGTGAACATCAATCCGATCGCTGTTGCCGAGATGGCGACAGGAAAAAAGAAGACCGACCGAAAAAAATTCTTGCCAAATCGAATGGAGTCTACCAAAAGGGCCAGCACAATCCCTAGCCCCACCTGGAAAATCACCGCGTACAACATAATTTCCAATGTGTTGAGGGTGGCGATCTTCACGACTTCATCCTGTGTCAAGCGGATATAGTTTTCAATGCCCACAAAACGGTTGATAAACATGCCATCAGAATAATAAAAACTCTTAATGATGCTGTGAATGAACGGATAGTACAAAAACACGCCCGTCAACAAGACAGCGGGAAGAAGGAAGAAAAAGATGACGCCACGATCACCCTTTTGCATGGGACAACTCCTTTCTTTGGCAAAAGCGGCAGCCTTGCGTCATGCAAAACAGCCGCTTTCGCTCCGTGGATATTACTTTGCCATTTTTTCTTGCTCGATTTTTTGAGCGGCCTGCAACACTTCCTGAGCCGTTTTCTTTCCTTGCACGATGTGGGGAATGCCTTTTCTTATTTCGTTAAACGCTTCAGCTGAGATTTGCGCGTCGATGGGAAGTGAGAGGGAATTGGCTTCCTGCACCATCTGGTGGCCTTGTTGGTAAACAGTCGGCAAGCCCTCCACTTTGGTGTCTACCGCCGGCACACCCCCATTAGCCTCAGCGAATTTCTTCACCATCTCTTTGGAAGTGAGATACTTGATCAATTCCAACGCCAATCCTTTTTTGTCTTTGTCTTCATAGGACTTCTTGCTCAGATAAAAGCCTGACGTGTATCCTGCCACCAAGTCTTGCGGATTCGCTTTGCCCCCCGGCATCACTGGGAACGGGATCACCTCAACATCTTCCTTATCCGTCAATCCCCCCAAAATCCAAGACCCATTGACGATCATGGCCGCTTGCTTGTTCTTGAACAGCTCTTGCGCTTGCGCATCTTTGATAGTCAGCGCATCTTTGGGGAAACCGCCCATCTCATACACTTCTTTAATTTTTTCCAACCCTTGTGCCCAAGAGGGATGGATGCCGTTGTCAAATTTGCTGTTGTGACCCGCCGGACCACCTGCGGAGAGAATGAAATGTTCAATCAAGTAATAAGACTCTTCCAATGAACCAGCGATTGGAATAATTCCGTTTTTAGAGAATGTTTCGATGGATTTGGTAAATTTCTCCCAATCCGTCGGCAACTCCAGTCCGTATCGCTTAAATAAGCTTTTATTGACAAATAACCCTTCATAAAAACCAGTAATCGGAACAGCGTAGATTTTGCCGTCTTTCGCTTTCACTTGTTGTTTAACATTGTCGGACAAGGCATCGCTCCACGCCTTATCTTTGGCGAAAATCTCCTCGTACGGCACCACCGCGCCGGATTGGATGATCGGCTCGGCTTCCGCTCCGGTGAAGAAGAACGTCACATCAGGTTCATTGCCTGAAGCGAAATCGGTTTTCACTTTCGTTCGAAAATCATCTCCTGTGGCCGTCATCGATTCATCGACAATTTCGACATCTGGATGCGCTTTCATAAAATCTTTTAATGCTTGCTCATATGCTTTCTTAGCCGGATCTGTGCCGCCGAACATCGTCACGACCCGCAGTTTAATCTTGCCGTTGTCAGCACTTTGCGAACAACCAGTCAACGCAGCCACCAAAATCAGGACAACAGCCAACAAGCTTGGCCACCATTTGCGCATGCCATTCACCAACCTCATGATGATTTGTAATATTGACTATACCAATTTTATTTAATTCACAAAAATATGTCAATAAAAAATATATTTATTCTTATTGCTCCAAGTACGTATCAATACTATAGACAAGCTCCCGTGCCAATCTTAAAACGTATGGGGAAGCGGCATTGCGCTACAACCGCTGCCACTCCCCCATCCGGTGGACATCATGATTCATTTTAGCGTGGGTATTTTGGAAGCGTATTTCTCCACGAGCGCTTTGTTGTAATCATCAGCTCCCGGAATATTGCCACTGCGGAACACAGGCACTTCCACACCTGCATCCGCCATCAGCCCGACCGCCTCCACCAGCACCGATTGCAAAATGAGAGAGCCCAAGATGGTCGAACTCGGGCCGAACTTGGCCGGCACCCGCTCATGCGAAAGCAGAGCGTCTCCCTTGTCAACATGATTGTTCAACACCAAATCAACCACTTCTGACAAATGCCTGCCCGAATGGTGCCGCGACGGAACCCCACCGGCATAAGCGAGCGACGTCAAACCGATCACCTTCGCCCCTTTTTCCTTAGCCAACAGCGCCACTTCGATCGGCACCGGATTGATGCCGGAAGTAGAGATCACAATCACCACATCCCCTGACTGAATCGCTTGCTCCTCCATGAACGTCTCAGCCAGCCCATGTTGCCGCTCCAATTCCGAAGAGCGCGCCGCCCCTTCGTGCAACATCAACTTTTCAATCAAAATCGGATGAATGGGAGCCAAGCCCCCCGCACGATAAAACACATCTTCTGCCAACAAGTGGGAATGCCCACATCCAAACAGATGGACCACCCCATCCTGTGCAACAGCCTCTGCGATCCAACGGCCCGCTTTTTGCATATGGGCCAATTCTTCCCGCTTGATCTCTCCCAATTTTCGCTCGATCGACTCCATGAACGCTAAAATCATCAGGATGTCCCCTCTCTACTGATCCCAAGCGTCCGCATCCGCAATCACGGTGACATGGGAATGTTGTTTCAAGATGGATGCTGGCAAATCCTCCGATACGGGTTCATTTAACAAACGGTGTAAAATGGGCGCCTTATGTTTGCCGGACACCAACAAAACAATGCGTTTGCTTCGCATGATCGTCGCCAAACCCATGGTGATCGCGTGTGAAGGCATGGTCTCCCCTTCATCGAAATACCGGCGATTCGCCTGTTTCGTCGACTCTGTCAACGTCACCACATGCGTAACCGAATGAAAAGGGGTGCCGGGTTCATTAAACCCGATATGCCCATTCATACCAATCCCTAGAATCTGCATATCAATGCCTCCGGCTGCCAGAATGGCCTCTTCATATTGGCGACATTCCTGTTCTAAATCAGTCGCTACGCCAGAGGGAATATGCGTCTGTGCCAATGGGAGATCGATCCGGTCAAACAACTGCTTCCGCATATAATAGGCAAAACTGCTGGGATGTTCCGGCGGTAAGCCTACATACTCATCCAAGTTAAATGTGCGCACGCCAGCGTACGATGTTCCCCGCTCTTGGTGGTCGGCGACCATTTTCTGATAAATCCCGGTCGGTGTCGCCCCCGTCGCCAAACCCAACACCGCATTCGGCTTCTGCTGGACTTGGGAGATGAGCAATGCCGCCGCTTTTTCGCATAGGTCGTCATAATTTGTTGCTCTGATGATCTCCATTACTACTACTCCTTTGCTTGATAAGCGATTGCCCCACGGCAAATCGTCATGAATACATCCATTTTTTCATCCAGGATCACAAGATCTGCGTCTTTTCCCACCGCAATGCTTCCTTTGCGATCATATAAGTTCAATTCTTTGGCAGCGTTAGTCGCCGTCATTTGAATCAATTGTTCCATAGTGCAGTCAACAAATTGATGCATGTTCTTCAGCGCATCTTTCATTTTCAAAATACTGCCCGCCAGGGTCCCATCAGCCAACCGGGCATCACGATCCGATACCGTGACCTCTTGCCCGCCGAGATCATATGTCCCGCTCTTGAGGCATTTGGCCCGCATAGAATCGGTAATAAGGATGATCCGTTCTGGAGTGATGGCCTTATACGCTACATTGACACTATTTGGTTCGATGTGAATACCGTCAACAATCATTTCCACCATCAATTCGTCGCGCACCATCGCCGCACCAGCGACACCCGGTTCACGATGGTGAAACCCTCTCATGCCGTTAAACAGATGGGTAACGTGGCTTAAGCCTGCGTCGATAGCCTCGCTAATCTGGTGGTAACAGGCGTCTGAATGACCCACGGACGCAATGACCCCTGTTTCCTTGAGATAACGGGTCAATTCCAGCCCGCCCGGTTCTTCCGGAGCCAAAGTGACCAATCGAATGTGCCCTCGAGCCATGGACTGCCATTTGGCGAATTGTTCCCGGTCGGGATGGACAATATACTCTAGGGGTTGCGCGCCGGCGCGCTTCTTGTTTATGAACGGCCCTTCCAAGTGAATCCCTGCGCATTCCGCTTTCCCCGGCACCTGATGCCGTTCAATGAAGTCAGCCGCATTGATCAGAGCGGCCTCGATATTCTCGTGCGTTTGTGTAATCGTCGTCGCCAGAAAACAGGTTGTGCCCTCTTTCGGCAAGTGCGAGGCCATCGTGTCAAGCGCTTCCACTGTCGCATCCATGGTATCGGCACCAGCGGCTCCGTGGATGTGGACATCAATCATGCCAGGAAGAACTTGGTGTTCCGTCGATAATTGGATCACTTGCGCGTCTGTGAAATCTGGCATGTGATCCATCAGTCCGAAATTTTTGATTTTGCCATTGACTAGTTCAATATATCCAGGTGTGATTTTTCCATTCTCCGTAAAAATCGTTACATTGCATATGATAAGTGGGGAAACCGGATTCATATGATTATCTCCTTTTTCCTTTCGTTACAATTTAAGTGTATCACCATCATGTATAGTTGTCTATACCACTTGTCCCCTTTCGCCAGAACACCTGTCCGCGACACCGAGAACAAATGGTTATGACTAGGGCGTGTCTGATGAATAGGCCAGCGGCTCCAATACCATTTTCTCATTCGCTTCACTTGTGCATCGGCGCTCACCAACTTGATTTGCCAGACACACCCTAGACCCATCCGTATCAAATTTTCCACCATACTATCCCCTACCTGTAAATTCCCTATGCAAAAACGGCCGAGGTGTTCCCGGCCGCTTAAGATCATTTGCTCTTCTATTGTTCCTGCTTATCATCGCATCCTGATTGTTGTCGCGCGATCTCCATGCTTAGCAATGGTTCGGGACCTTGCCATGTCGGAGGCTTGATCACTTTCCCATCTGACTCCCGGTAGCGTGGCTTGCCATCCTCCCACAATTTAGACATGTTGGCTTCGTGCACGATGCGGAAGAGTTCCTCCGGCCGCACACCCATTTCGACGAGCGTCCCCAGCGCCAGATAAATGACATCAATCATAGCATCCGCTTGCTCAGTTAGCGTTTTTGCCTCCAGAAACTCTCGGATCTCCTCCATCATCCAATCAGCCCGCTTGCGCACGCGCTCCTGCTCCAATTTACACGGCTTTTCTTGTACAGGGACATTAAACGCTTCATGAAACGCCTTCACATCTTTCCATGCTTTATTCATAAAAATGGCCTCCATTCATTTGCATAGTCCTAGCCCACATTGAATAATTTCGTTACCAGGAGGTGAGGATTTGATGTGGTTGCTCTTATTTCAAATCGCTCTAGTATTTATCACCATTCATTCCATCTTGAACGCCTATCAGCTGTTCCGAGTGCAGAATTGGTTCGATTTCGTTTATCGGCTCTCCTTGTGTGCTGCCGCGCTTACCTTGTTGTTCAATCCGATCCCCATATGAAAGCACCTCCCCGGCGGGGAGGTGCTTTCATGTTCACAAATCGCCGAAATCAAGTGAACTTGCCTTAGAATAGTTGGTCACTTTCTGTTCGAAGAAGTCCGTTTTGGTCGCATTCAAGTTGGAGAAGCTTTCCACCCATTTCATAGGATGAGAGGTGATTTCCGGATACAGGATATCAAAGCCCAACCGGCTTAACCGCTCATTCGCCAAGTACTTAATGTACCGTTCCAACACGTCATTGGTGAGCCCCTGAATTTCATTGTTGGTGATGTATTGGCCCCAAGCGATCTCATGCTCCACCGCCGTCCGTGTCATCTCACGCAACTCTTCAACAAACTCCGGAGTGATCAAGTCCGGATTTTCGCTACGCAACTCTTTGATCATGTTTTGGAACAAAACGACATGGGTGAGTTCGTCCCGTTGGATATACTTGATGATCGTCGCCGTAGCGGTCATCTTCCCTTGCCGCGCTAACGCATAGAAAAAGGAAAATCCGCTGTAGAAGTACAAAGACTCCAACAAGAAGTTAGCCATACATGTGCGAACAAAATTTTTGTCGTTTGTGTCGTCGACGAACTGCTGGTACAAATCGGCGATAAACCGATTCCGGCGCAAAAGGTGTTCGTCGTTACGCCACTCGTCATAAATGTTTTCGCGCGTCTCCGGCGAACAGACGCTATCCAAGATATAGCTGTAAGATTGGGCGTGAATCTCCTCTTGAAACGCTTGAATGTTCAACAGGGAGCTTACTTCTGGCGCCGTCACATACTCATTGATGTTGGGCAAATTCTCCCCTTGAATCGAATCCAGGAAGTTCAAAAAGGAGATCGTCTTATCAAATGCGCGTCTTTCCGCCGGCGACAATTCCATGAATTGTTTCGCGTCACTCGCCAGCGGGATCTCTTCGGGAATCCAGAAATTGTTCAGCATCGCCCGATACAGCTTGTGTGCCCAATCGTATTTGATCCGGTTCCACTCGCGCAGATTGGTGGTGTTGCCGTTGATCATGCGTTGGGTTCCCCGTTGCCCATGTTCGTTGAATATCTTTTTGCGTTCTAATTTCATGCCCTATCACCTTTCTACTGCTTCTGTTATGAAGAACAGCTCACACAATCTTCCACTTCCAATGATTGGTTACGTACATAATAGATCGTTTTCAAGCCGTTGCTCCACGCATCCATGTACAGATCCAAGAATTCACGCGCGGTGGTGTTCGGCGTGATATACAGGTTGAAGGATTGCGATTGATCTATATGACGTTGCCGTCTTCCAGCCGCCCGAATGCTCCAATGCTGGTCGATCGCATGCGCTTCTTTGTAATACCATGTCGTTTCAGGGCTCAGGTTGGGAGCCGTTTGCGGAATGACCGCACCGCGTTTTTCTTCAACGAAATACTTGGCGTACACTGGATCAATGCCCGCAGTTGAGCCTGCGATCAGCGATGTGGACCCGGTTGGAGCTACGGCGAAAACCCACGCATTGCGCATGCCATGCTTGGCCACTTCTGCTTGTAGTTTCTGCCAACGCTCATCGGTATAACCGCGCTGTTTAAAATACTCTCCGGTCTGCCACTCGCTTCCCTCGAACAACGGATAATGCCCTTTCTCTTTAGCGATTTCCATTGAGCTGCGAATCGCATGGTACGCCAACTCTTCAAACAGCTCATCCGCCTCGTTCACATGCTCTTCCGATTCCCACATGATTTTCCGTTGCGCCAAGTATTGATGGTAGCCGCTGGTGCCCAATCCCACTGCCCGGTACTTCTTATTGGTCAATTCCGCTTGCTTTACGGGATAGATGTTGAGATCGATCACATTGTCCAACATCCGCATCTGCACGGATACGATACGAGCAATGTCATCTTTGCTTTTCACCCGGCCCAAGTTGATCGAAGACAGGTTGCACACGACGAAGTCACCTGGCTTTTGTTTGGTGACGATCACGCCGTCTTCCAGTTCTTCAGAGATAAATTCAGTCGGCGACATGTTTTGGCAGATTTCGGTGCAGAGGTTGGAAGAATAAATAACTCCTTTGTGCTTGTTGGGATTGGCTCGGTTCACCGTATCACGGAAGAAGATAAACGGCGTTCCGGTCTCAAATGCGCTCACCATAATCCGCTTCATGATCTCGATGGCCGGAATCTCGGTCTTGTGCAGGTTCGGGTTGGCTATGCATTCTTCATAGCGGCGAGTGAATTCCTCTCCCCAATAATCCTCGATGGAATAGCCCATCACTTCGCGCACTTCATGAGGATCAAACAAGTACCAGTTCTCCCGCGCTTTCACCCGCTCCATAAACACATCGGGAATGCATACGCCAGGGAAAATGTCATGGGCTTTGAGGCGATCATCCCCGTTGTTGGTCTTCAAATTGAGGAAGTCGAGGATGTCAGCATGCCACACATCCAAGTAAATGGCGAAAGCCCCTCGGCGCACACCGAGCTGATCCACAGCTACGGCCGTGTTATTGTAGTTGCGGATCCATGGGATCACACCGCCGGAAGCCCCTTTGTGGCCGCGGATTTTTGATCCTTTGGAACGCACTTTGCCCAAGTAAATCCCCACTCCACCGCCGTGTTTGGACACTTGCGCCGTCGCGGAGTTGGTGTTGTAAATCGACCACAGGGAATCATCCACGGTGTCGATAAAGCATGAAGACAGCTGGTGTAGTGGTTTACCTGCATTGCTGAGCGTCGGGGTGGCCACTGTCATCTCCAGCTTGGACAGCACATCATAAAACTGCTTGGCCCAACCGACACGGTCGACTTCGTTTTGCGCCAGATGCATGGCGATGACCATGAAGCGCTCTTGAGGCAGTTCCATCACTTTCCCATCATAGTCACGCACGATATACCGGTCCGCCAGCACTTTCAATCCGATATAATTGAATAGATAGTCCCGCTCAGGCTTAATGTACTTCTCCAGCTCATCCAGCTCTGCTTTCGTGTAACGCTCCAGCAAATATTTTCCGTACAAGCCCTTTTCCGTCAAGGTATGTACCAGAGCATGCAGATTGCCGTATTTATCCTGCGCTTTATACCCCCGGTTTTGGGCCGCTTCCTCATACAAGCCATGGGCGAGCAGATGGGCAGCGACAAATTGCCAGTCAGGCTCTTCGACGCTTGTTTTTTCAACAGCGGCTTGGATGACGATTTGCAACACCTCTTTGTCGCTCATGTTGTCTCGCAACTGCATCGCCGCATCTTCAATCAATTGTTCTTTGTTTAAATGAGTAAAACGCGCACACGCATCATCGATTAAGCCACGATAGCGCGTCAGCTTATCAACAGAAATATCGATCATGGATCATCACGTCCGTTCTACTATATATAGTCGCTTTAGTAGTATAGCTAATACAAGATATTGTGCCAAATCGAAAAAAAGGAGGAAAAAAGAAATACGAGGAACCATTAAGACATTACCATCTGTTTTTGTCTTTTTTCTCTTTTAAGCTCCTCTCTCTCAGGTTTGACTAACACTTGAAATATATTAATAAAACCATATCAACACGTTTCATTATCAAAAGATAGTAAGACTCAACAAAGCAACATAATAACATACTTTGGCGTAGTTTAATCTCCAAAAAATTTTTTGACTTTTAGGAGGCGATTCACTTGCTTCACAGTCAACGCTCCTTCATGTTAGCCACCATTATGGCATTGTGCTTGACCGCATGTGCACCATTGGAGCTCTCCTCTCCATCCTCGTCCAATCGAGCGTCAACCATCTCTTTACGGGCAACCGCGCCGCAACCCATGCTCAAACGGAAACTCACCCCTTTTGAACAAACCCTCATGCGCAAACCCGGCGACCTGCATGGCTCGCAGTTTACAGAAAATAAACTCCAGGCGCGGTTGGCCACCATGAAGCGAACCCAATCGGCAGACGCCACTTTCCGCCAATTGCTACAATGGCTCCATGAAGACTATCGGCGCTTGGTCATGGAAACCGCCAATTTTTCTACGGACATCAACCCCACAACACAACAACCAGCAAACACCATCATCCTTGAGAAGCCAACACACTTCGCAATCCTGCTTGATGCCAGTGGAAGCATGGCTGAAAAAGTAAATGCTAGCACAAAAATGCAAAGCGCCAAAAAAGCGATTTCTACGTTTGTCAGCAATTTGCCCCCAGCGGCCACCATTTCCCTTCGGGTGTACGGCCACAAGGGCACAAGCCAAGCTACGGACAAAGCGCTCTCATGCCGAAGCACGGAAGCCATCGTTCCCGCATCCACATACAACGCTACCCGATTTTCCCAAGCACTCGACGCCATAAAACCTAGCGGCTGGACGCCCATCGCCGCTAGCCTGGCCGCGGTAGAAAAAGATGTTCCACCTCAAGCTGAAGAAGTCCATCTATACCTGATCAGCGACGGGGAGGAAACGTGCGGCGGAAATCCGGTTCAACTCATGTCTCAACTTCGCCAAAGCACGATGCGCCCTCACGTCCATGTGATCGGATTTCGCATCGACGATGCAGGGCAAAAAGCTTTAAAACAGATGGCCGAAGCCGGTATGGGCACCTTCACTTATGTAGACAGCGGTGAAGAGTTGGATCGTTTTTTGCGTGCTGAACACCAGCGGCTCATGCGTGAATGGTTGCATTGGGGCCAGAAAAACGGAAGCGAGGCGCTCCGGATGCGCCAGCAAAAAATGAGCGAGTTGGATCGTTTGTTGATGCGTTGGAAATCTACCGCGGACCGAGAAATGAACCGGATGAAATTGGCATTGCGCTATTTAGAACAAACCGGCTATCCCCCCACACAGCGGGAAAAATTGAAACAGCTCATCCAGGAGCGAAGCGACCAATTCGACGCCTATCTCACGGAAACCCGGCGCTCTTTGCAAGCCGCTATCCAAAAGAGCGGTTGGGAGGCATGGAGCGACATTTGGGATGAAGGCGCGCACCAAATGAGAAAGGCAATGGAAAACTGACGTCACGACGCTGAATGTTTATGTTCTATTCTAAAATTCCCATTTGCTTTAAATGTAATTTATTGTATAATTAGAATATATATCCAAGTTTTTTTGCTCGTTCGTCTCCATTCGTATGCATCTCCAATTTGGGGTGGGATAATGAAATCCGTGTTATTGCTCTTGATCGCAATCATCAGCGAAGTTATCGCAACCTGTGCGCTCAAAGAGTCTGCCGGCTTCACCCGATTGCTCCCCAGCTTGATCCTGATCATCGGCTACGGAATCGCTTTTTATCTATTCACCATCAGTTTAGAACAAATTCCCTTGGGGATCGCCTATGCCGTCTGGTCCGGATTGGGAACGGTCGGTACCATTCTTGTTGCCAATTTACTGTGGGACGAGAAATAGCAACTGGCCCAGATGGCCGGCATCGTACTGATCATTGTCGGCAGTGTGATGGTGAATCTCTTTAACCAACCTTCCGCTTGAAATCAAATGAGCAGGCCAACCATAAGTATTGGCCTGCTCATTTGATTGATTATTCACGGTAAGGTATTTCGCCGTTTTGAGACGATATAGAAGCCTCTATCCCCCATCCAGTGTCGCTGGCTGGCATAATCATGCATTTGGTTTGCTATGCAAACTTGTCTATCATATAGATGAGAAGAAAACAGGGCGATGGTCGGATGCATCGCCCTGTTCATGACCGCCGACGACAGATTATAAGGACTTGCTCCAGTCATGCACAGCATCACCTTCAAGGAAGCGTTCGCAATCCAACGCCGCCATACACCCTGAGCCAGCAGCAGTGATCGCTTGCCGGTACACATGATCCTGCACGTCACCGCAGGCAAATACGCCTGGCACGTTGGTTTTGGTTGTTCCCGGCTCCACTTTGAGGTAACCCGCCTCATCCATCTCTAATTGGCCTTCCAAGAAATCGGTGTTGGGTTTGTGTCCGATGGCCACAAAAATGCCGTCGGTGTGAATGATCTCCTCTTCACCGGTTTCGTTGTTTTTCACTTTCAATCCAGTCACGCCTTGCTCGCCGCGGATAACTTCCACTGGCGTGCGGTTCAGGCTCCACTTGATCTTTTCGTTTTTACGAGCCCGATCTTGCATGATTTTAGACGCGCGAAGCTCATTGCGGCGATGTACCAACGTCACTTCTGTGGCGAAACGGGTGAGGAAATTAGCTTCTTCCATCGCGGAATCACCGCCGCCGACCACGATGATTTTCTTGCCTCTGAAGAAGAACCCATCACATGTGGCGCACGTGCTTACCCCTTGCCCGATGTTTTCCTTCTCACCCGGAATGCCGAGCAATTTTGCCGATGCCCCGGTGGAAATGATCAAGGCTTCCGTCTCAATGCGTTCTTCCCCCATGTACAACGTGAACGGGCGTTTCGACAAATCGACTTTTTGCACCCATCCCCGCTTAAACCGGGCACCGAAACGTTCGGCTTGTTTACGCATGTTATCCATCAGCTCCGGCCCCATGATGCCGTCAGGAAAGCCTGGGAAATTCTCCACTTCGGTTGTCGTTGTCAATTGCCCACCCGGTTCTGGCCCCTCAATCACCAACGGCTCCATGTTGGCGCGTGCCAAATAAATGGCCGCCGTCAAACCAGCTGGCCCCGTGCCTAGAACAATCACTTTATTCATATTTTCCGCCTCCTACTGCCTGGTTGATGCGATATGTATCTCGTAAATGAATCAACCAACATTTATTTTAACCCAGCCCCGGCATCCAGCAAGATGTTTTTCATCCAAGGCTGAGCCATATGACATCCGAGATTCATATCCCTGTGGGCATGCCTTATATTTCCCTACATCCGCAGGTACCAAACTGCTTTTTTTAGAATCATTCTAATCTACTTTTTTCGCTTCAGCAAATGCTTTCAAAAAGTTGGCTGGCGAATGGGCTCCGGACAAAGCCAGCTTCTCGCCAATGATAACAAAAGGAACCCCTTGAATCCCGATTTGCCGCGCCAGTGCCAAATCCACTTCAATCTCCGCTCGTTTCGCATCCTCCGTCAACGCCGTCCGCACCTCATCCAAATCCAATCCCACACGGGCAGCCAGCTCCAGCAAGACCTCCAACGACCCCACATCTTTGCCTTCCTCAAACTCAGCCACATGCAAGGCATCCAGCATCCCATCCACTAGCGCTGGCGGGGTACACTTAAGCAAAGTGTGTGCCAACCATGTATTGGGCATCCGCTCGACTTTCGTGAAATCAAAGTGGAGACCGACGTCTGCTCCAGCCCGGGTCACTTGCGCAAATACTTGCATCATCCGCTCCCGGCCGCCCATTTTCTCCGCCATATGCTCTTGGAATGGGCGTCCTACTTTAGGCATATTCGGTTCCAGCAAATAGGATCGGTAACGGATAGTCACTTCTTCATCATGCTCGCGCTTCCACTCAGCCAATGCCGTGAATAGGTTTTTCTTGCCGATCCGGCACCACGGACAGACAATGTCATGAAAAATGTCGATAATCATTCCTATGCTCCTTACTTTTTTAAAGTTGATATTTTTCTATTATACTCATCCTGAGGGCTGACTGACTATCCTTAATTTGCGATCACATGGATAAAACCCCTATCATTTCTTCCACAATATGCTATGATGGCAATTGATCCGCGTTTTTTTCACCATACTTACATTTTTACACACACATCTTAATTGCAGGAGGGGGCGCATGGTGGCCACAAGAAAAAGTCAACGTTTAGATAAAGTGTTAGTGCACATGGGCGTTGGCACGCGCAAAGAAATTAGAAAACTAACCAAAGCAGGCCGAATCAAAGTGAACGGCTCCGCGGTGAATGACCCGAGTGTGCACGTCATGCCCGAAACGGACGATATCACCGTCGACGGCATTACCATCGAATACCGCGAGCATATCTATTTGATGATGAACAAACCGCAAGGCGTCATATCAGCAACCGAAGACCGTAATGAAGAAGTCGTCACTGACCTGTTGGAACAAGAACACCGCGTATTTGAACCGTTTCCCGTCGGACGGTTAGACAAGGATACCGAAGGGCTGCTGTTGCTCACTAGCGACGGAAAATTGTCGCACCAGTTGCTTTCTCCCAAAAAACACGTGCCCAAAACCTATTACGCTGAGGTGGATGGCGTGGTTACGGAAGAAGATGCGCTCGCCTTTAAAAACGGGGTGACCTTGGATGACGGCTACGTAACTATGCCTGGCGAACTTACCATTCTCTCGTCCGGCCCTCGATCCGAAGTCGAGTTAACCATCTACGAAGGCAAATACCATCAGGTCAAACGCATGTTTGAAGCCGTCGGCAAAAAAGTGGTGTTTCTCAAGCGGATCGCTATGGGGCCGCTTACATTGGACCCCGACTTGGAACCAGGCGAATACAGGGAATTGACACCGGAAGAACTCGCCTTGCTCAAAGGGGAAAACAACGGCAACTAGTATCCCCCCTCATCTTAGAACCATTCGCAGGGGGGCCCCTGCAACAAACCTGGCTTGAACGGATTTTTATTCTAAGTTAAAATCATGATGCAATTTCTTCCCCAATGGTAAAAATAACAATGCACCAAAAAAAATGAAATCAAGGGGGCAGTCTATGAACAAGCAAACGCAGAATGAGTCATTGGCAAGAGGATTAAGCGACCGGCATATCCAGCTGATCGCGATTGGGGGCGCAATCGGCGTCGGATTATTTTTAGGTTCAGCTTCCGCCATCCAAGCAGCGGGGCCCGCACTGGTGCTCTCTTACGCCATCGGCGGGATCATCATCTTTTTTATCATGCGTGCATTAGGAGAGCTGATCCTCTACAAACCTGTCTCCGGTTCCTTCAGTACATACGCGACTGAAATGATCGGGCCATGGGCGGGATTCATCACCGGCTGGACGTATTGGTTTATGTGGGTCGTCACAGGGATGGCCGAAATCACGGCTGTGGGCATCTATGTGAACACATGGTTTCCGAACATACCACAGTGGATTCCCGCACTTATCGCCCTCGTTGCGGTGTATTTGGTCAACCTCATCGCCGTAAAGGCATTTGGTGAGGTGGAGTTCTGGTTTGCCCTGATCAAAGTGGCCACCATCTTGGTATTGATCGTAGTCGGTCTCGTCATGATCACAACCGGCTGGGGCAACAACGGAGAAGCTGTCGGATTCTCCAACCTGTGGGAGCATGGCGGCTTCATGCCCAAAGGAATTACGGGCGTATTGTTTGCTTTGCAGATGGTCATGTTCGCTTTCTTGGGCGTTGAGATGGTGGGGATTGCCGCCGGGGAAGCCCAAAATCCGGAGAAAACAATCCCTTCGGCAGTGAATAAAATCATCTGGCGCATTCTCATTTTTTACATCGGAGCGTTGATTGTAATCCTCTCGCTCTATCCATGGAACCAACTGGACGGCAAAACGAGTCCATTTGTATTGACCTTTGCCAAGATCGGCATTCCCGCCGCGGCCAGCATCATTAATTTCGTCATCCTGACTGCCGCCTTGTCTTCCTGTAACAGCGGCATCTTCAGCACCGGTCGCATGCTGTACACACTGGCGGGACAAAATCATGCACCACAAGCACTTCACTATGTGAGCAGACGCCAAGTTCCATCCCGAGGAATCACGGTGTCCGCCATTGTCTTGTTGTTTGGCGTGGTGCTTAATTATTTCATTCCTGAGAAAGCGTTTACTTACATCACCAGCGTAGCAACTTTTGGTGCATTGTGGGTCTGGGGCATTATCTTGTACGCCCATATCAAGTTCAGAAAAAAACACCAGCCCACTTCGTTTAAAATGCCGGGCACACCTTGGACCAACTGGATTGGCATCATCTTTTTGATCGGCGTGGGGGCGCTGCTGTCTTTGGAAGAAAGCACCCGCATCGCCCTGTATGTGGCGCCCATTTGGTTCGGCATTCTCGCCTTGAGCTACCAATTGGTACGCAGATACAATAAAAACGACGCATAATATCATATCCGTCTCCCCGATTCTTGGGGAGACCTTTTCTTATCTAATACAAACACATCATCGTTCAAAGGGAGGCGCTCACCAAGTGTATGTCGGCACCCTGCAAATGGATATCATTCCGAAACAGAAAGAAGCCAACCTGAACTTTATTGATTCAACCCTTGCACAAACAGCCCAACGCGTCGATCTTTTAGTATTGCCTAAATTTTTCACCACCGACATTTTCTTCACCACCAAGGAAGAGTTCGTAGCGTTGGCCGAACCGATTCCTCACAGTCCCACCTGCCACCGATTGGCGCCCCGGCTTGCACGTAATTTCCTTTGATGCAACCCGTTTTCTTCACAAAGCAAATGAAGATTGTAGCAACCTGATGGATGAGATGCGAAAATACAAATCCTTCTATGAAACACTCTAAGCATGGAGATGGGAAGGAGGCTTCTCGCAACCCTTCCCATCTTACTTGACACGATGGCAAGAACACGATATCATTTGTATGTACAAACAAAGAAATGGGTGCTATTTACAATGATCGAAGAACAAATGAGCCGTTGTCTTTTCGTTGCCGTTAACCGCTTTTCACGAACTATCACCAAAATGGCCGAAGAAGAGTTTGCCTCTATCCATTTGTCTCCCACTTACGCTTTCCTGCTGATGATCATAGCGGAAAAGCCGGGCCTTTCACTCAAGGAGTGTTGCGAAAAATTACATATCGCCCCCTCGACTGGCACCCGGTTTATTGACAAATTGATCGCCAAAGGATTGGTGGAGAGAAAAGCAGTGGGCAAACTTGCTTTGATGTACCCCACCGAGAAGGGATTCGCTTTGGTCGAACCCATCCGCGAATGCTGGAAGAACTTGTACACACGCTATTCAACCTTGCTCGGGGTAGATGAAGGTTGCCAATTGGCGGAACGGCTAATGATCGCCAATGCTAAACTGGAACAAGAACACAACTAAACTTTTGATCCATCATTTGTTTTGTACACACATTTTACGAGCTCACCATGCAGGAGGTCGACACACATGAAAACACTGGTGATTGTGGCCCACCCTAATCTGGATCAATCCCGCATCAACAAACGTTGGGTGGCCAAATTACGCGAATATCCTGAACAAGTGACTGTTCATGACTTATATGCAACTTATCCCGACGGAAACATCGACGTGGCGAAAGAACAAGCGCTGGTGATGGAACATGACAGAATCGTCTTCCAGTTCCCCTTTTATTGGTACAGCACCCCGGCGCTGTTGAAACAATGGCAGGATGACGTGTTGACTTATGGCTGGGCCTACGGCAAAGAAGGAACCAAACTCCATGGCAAAGAGTTTGTGGCAGCCGTATCCATCGGAGGTCCCCAGGAAAACTACAAAGCGATGGGCTATTCAGTCGACCTGCTCACGCTCCCTCTCAAAGCCATGAACCATTTCACCGGTATGACTTATCTCGAACCCTTCCACTTCTATGGAACCAACACCGCCACCGACGAACAAATCGAAGCCGGCGCCGAACAATACGTTGCCCATATTCTCAATCCTGCACTGACAATCGCGAAGGGCTAAGAGGGGGAATTTCCCCCTCTGTTTTATATAGAATCAGACAAACCATGGATAAAGCAGGGTGGTTTATTTGATTAGAGCGGCATGCATCACCATATTCGCTTCGATTATGCTCTTCCTGGTGTCTTGTCAGAATGACCAACCGGCGAAAGAACCGCTAACCAACGAAAAGGTTAAACAGGTTCTCCACACCATCCCCGATCATTTCAAAAAAAAGATGCGCCTGCCCACGCACCTTCCGTTTAAACCCACCAACATGGAGGCCCATTATTCATCATTGCACAAACATAGCTACCAACAAGATTATGTGCAAAATACAGACCATGTGGTTTATTTCACTATCACGGTGGGAACGTCCACTTTCAACAACTTGGAAAAAATAAAGCTATCCAGTGAAATCGACGCATTTTATGAGAAAAAAGGCATCTTATACTGGAATGATAAGAAAAACGGTGTTCATTTCCTTCTGTCAACGGTAGACCACTCCAAGCAAAAACAATACAAACTTACCAAAGAACAGCTAGTAAAAATCGCGGCCAGTGCCGTTTCCCTCGAGTGATTCGGCTGGCCGCGAGGGAGAACCCTCTTTGAGGAAGAACAAGCCTTTGATTTTGTGCGTATGCGTCAAATCAAAGGCTTGACCAATTTTTACGCGGTCACGTACATTCAAGACTTTATCATCTGTCCACGTGTATACCCATGATCCTTTCGATTCGCTCCACATCCACATGCTGGCGCAACCACTCTGCCAAATCGGCATACACTTGTTGGCGGTCGACGGCGGGGCCTGAGGCGAGCGTCAACCCCTTCGCCTCTCCAATAAACTGCAACCACTTTTGCACAAACCGTTCATTGTCAAATAACCCGTGCAGATACGTCCCCATGACCCGCCCATCGGCAGATATCGCTCCATCCTCTCTCCCATCGACCCAACGCAACAGCGGCATGACGCCGTTTCCTCTGGTGGTGCGACCCAGATGTATCTCATAACCGGACACTTCCACTTGATTAGCCCACCCCGCTAGCAGGCGGCCTGTTTGTTGCCTTGTTTCTTTGACTGGCACAAAATCGGTCTCCACCGCAAGCAAACCTAATCCAGACTCCACCCCGCCAGCACCCTCGACCTGCCCTTCATCCCTTAGCACGCTACCCAATATCTGATATCCACCGCAAATGCCAACGACAAACGCCCCGTGTTCATAAGCTTGTTGGATCGCTTCCATCCAGCCATTCGCTTTCAGCCACTGCAAATCATGTATGGTGTTTTTGGTGCCAGGAAGGATGACCACATCCGGCGCACCCAACTGATCCACAAACTGCACATAACGGACGGTGCATGCCGACTGGTGCGACAACGGCGAAAAATCGGTGAAGTTGGAAATATAGGGTAGCCAAACAATTGCCACATCCAGCTTATCCCCTTCCACTTGTTGATCGCCAGTCATGTTTTGCAAAGCGAGGGAATCTTCTGGATCTACTTCCATCCGGATGGTCGGCAGAACACCCAGAACCGGGACACCGGTCCTCTCTTCCAGCCAAGCTAGGCCGGATTCCAGCAATTCTTTGCTTCCACGAAACTTATTGACGATCCATCCCTTAACCCGTTTCCGCTCCTCTTCAGTCAATAGTTCATATGTTCCCACACAAGACGCGAACATCCCACCCCGCTCGATATCCGCCACCAACAAGACGGGAGCATCCACCAGCTCGGCGACTCGCATATTGGCAATATCGCGATCTTTCAAATTAATTTCAGCCGGGCTTCCCGCCCCTTCAATCACCAATACCTCCACTTGTTCTGCCAAACGCGCAAGCGATGCCCGCACCGGTTCCAACATCTCCTCCAACGTCCGAGCGCGGTATGCCATTGCCGGCATATCCGCCCATCGCTTCCCGTGCACGATCACTTCCGACACCATCTCCCCTTTCGGTTTGAGGAGAATGGGATTCATGTCGTATGTCGCTTCAATCCCTGCCGCCTCCGCCTGTACTCCTTGCGCCCGACCAATTTCATGACCCGAGCGCGTCACATAAGAGTTTAAAGACATATTTTGCGATTTAAAAGGCGCCACACGATAGCCCCGTTCATAAAAATGCCGACACAGAGCCGTACAAATCACACTTTTTCCCACATCGGATGCCGTGCCTTGGATCATGATCGTCTTCAATATATCCTCCCCTTTGGATATCAAGTGGAATCATCAGCAAGACCTTCGCTACATCTCGCTTATCTTAGCCCAGAAGACTATCATACGCAAGCGCTGGCTAGCCTTTTGTTCGGACTCGAGAAACCGAGTTGCCTCACTGAACAATTCAATAATAAAGGATTTTATTTATAAATGTAGAAATATTAGACTATTCAACACACAAGGAGGAAAGCATCATGTGGACAACTTGGAAAAGCATCTTCGCCAGCACCCTAGCATTGGGAACCATGCTCGCACCTGGTGTCAGCTTCGCGCAAACGCCTGTCGACGCACCCGCGGGAGCCTATATTCCCCCACAAGCCGAGCATGCAATCACAGAGGTAAAAGTGCCTAAGCTGCTCAACAAACAAATGAAAAACCAGCGTGTCACACGCGGCCCGATTCATCCAAATTATAAAATGCATGTCACCTATGATAGCCAAAACCATATCATTAACGGCAAACTATCTGTCACCTTCACCAACAACACCGGGGTTCGCTTGAACGACGTATACTTCAACCTCTGGGGCAACGCCGCCAATTTCCGTACAAACGGGGGTGGCATGGATGTGAAAAACGTGAAAGTGAATGGGAAAGCAGCCAACCATCACCTTCAAGAAACCGCCTTGCACATTGACGCCACCTTGCCCAAAAACCGCAAGTCCACCGTTTCCATGGATTTCACCGTCCATGTCCCAAAAGGGCAAGACCGATTCGGCTGGGATGGTGACACTGTTTCCTTGGGCAATTGGTTCCCCATTTTGGCCGTCTATGATGACGAAGGCTGGAACGTCGACCCTTATTTCCCATACGGTGAAAGCTTCTACTCCCTGACCAGCAACTTCGACGTCACCGTCACCACCGACAAAAAGCAAGTCATCGCTGCCACCGGAACCGAAATCGGGAAGCCCAAGCTTAAAGGAAACCTCGCCACCCATCGTTATATCGCCAAACAGGTACGTGACTTCGCCATGGAGATGAACCCCAACTACAAAATCATCTCCACCACCGTCAACAAGGTGAAAGTAAATGTCTACTACGCGGAAGAGCACGCCAAGTTCTCCCAAGACCTCCTGCAAAGCGGTGTGGATAGCATTAAGCTCTTTAGTGAGAAATTCGGCGCTTATCCCTGGCCAGAACTGGACGTAGTCAGCATGAAAGGCTGGTTTGGTGGCATGGAATACCCGCAGCTGGTCATGATCTCCCTCCGCGACAACGCTACCCCGGCCTGGGTGCGCAGCGTCAATGCCCATGAAATCGGACACCAATGGTTCTACGGCATCATCGGCAACAACGAATATGACGAGGCTTGGTTAGATGAATCCTTCGCCACTTTCGCCGCCGCTCTCTATGACAACGAACTCGACCAACTCACCGCCGAACCGGTTCCCGGATTCCATCTCTCCCATCCGATCTCCTATTTCACCGCCTACGGTCAAGAAGGCATCAGCGCCTACTACGACACAGTCTACGATTACGGCGCCCGCACCTTGAACGACCTGCGCAAGCTATTGGGTGACAAGCAATTTTACGCCTCGATGCAGGCCTACTACAAACAAAAGAAATTCGGTATCACTACCACCAAAGACTTTATCCGCATCATGGAACAAACCAGCGGGCGAGATTTGGACAAGTTCTTTGCCGAGCACTATGTGTTTGTATCTGATCAGGAATAAAGAAATAAAACCGGCTGGAGGAAGATCTCTCCAGCCGGTTTTTATATATGCTTATGGATTCCCTGCCGTTTGCATTCTCTTGATGAGATGGGTTTCATTGATAAAGTTCAAGATCATGAAAGATGGCGTCTGGTATGGAACCCTGTTTCAATTCTCTTCATGAGATGTAATCCATTGATACGGTTTAAACTGGTCTTTGGAGTAGAAGACCCCGCAGTTTCAATTCTCTTATTGAGATGTATTCCATTGATACAAATCAGTTGCTTCTTGTTCCGTTTTTTCATCAATCAGTTTCAATTCTCTTATCGAGATGTATTCCATTGATACACGCCATTTGCCCCGCCGTGTCGTCCTTGTCGTATAAGTTTCAATTCTCTTATCGAGATGTATTCCATTGATACTTGGGAGTAATCCGCGCCATCCCGTTTGAACCAATAATGGTTTCAATTCTCTTATCGAGATGTATTCCATTGATACTCCCCCTTGTTTGAATTCGATAAATCTTCTATCACCGTTTCAATTCTCTTATCGAGATGTATTCCATTGATACGGTACGTGCGGGAAGCGATCGCGCGGGGTGAACAGTAGTTTCAATTCTCTTATCGAGATGTATTCCATTGATACTATGTCATCGGGTTGATTGAAAAAAGCGAAGAGTATTCGGTGTTTCAATTCTCTTATCGAGATGTATTCCATTGATACCGACATCTCAGCATGGAAGCCGATTGTCCGCTTTAGCGGGTTTCAATTCTCTTATCGAGATGTATTCCATTGATACGGGGGATTTTCGCCACCGGGTGTCAACCGGTCTGCGGTTTCAATTCTCTTATCGAGATGTATTCCATTGATACTAAAACGTATTGAGTTCACGACGATGGGATCAAAGTTTCAATTCTCTTATCGAGATGTATTCCATTGATACTTTGAAGGAAAGAAAGTGAAGAAAGTCGAGGATGTCTCGGTTTCAATTCTCTTATCGAGATGTATTCCATTGATACCTCAAAGGAGAACCGGTCCATTCAATCAAAAAACAATGAAGTTTCAATTCTCTTATCGAGATGTATTCCATTGATACGGCGTTCGCGGAAACCTGTAAAAACCAACGTCTAGCTATCCCTTTTCCGAACACCCCTCCAAAAATTAAGTTTCATCACCAGAAAACGGTTCTATCATACTAGCACCAAATGGCAAACCCCTTGATTCATAAGGCATTGAGCATTTCCGACGACCCCCTGGCTTTTTCCCGAAGCAATGGGTGTTCGCATTTCAAGCTACGCCATTAAGTTTACTACCTACACCCTCCACTCATTATATCTAAATAATTTAGAAAATAAAACCATCAAGCCCATCACACTTTCAGGGTACCATGTTTCAACCTCAGTCATCCCATTTACTTATCAAACCACATACCCAGTTTAATGCATGAATACGTTCATACGTAATCAGCATATCATACTCAAGCGTTTCATCATGATTAAAAGCTTCCACCAGTTGATTATAAATTTCCAAATGTTTGCCTAGCATATGTACAATCTCTTTAATCGGACGACATTCCGCTTTAGCGATAAATGATTCAAGTGACTCACCCAGCCCTGGCAACACTTCACGAATAATACCGCCATCGCACCGTTCAATTGGTAAATCAAGCTCTTCAACTAAATTCAAGCTCCATAATAAAGCAAGCAAGCCTTCGATTCGCCAAGTGAGTAGGTTCGATTGCATCGCTCGCTGATTCCAACTTTTCTCTGCCGGGCTGAGATCAGAGATCGGTACAGAAAATACATTTTGCTCTTGCGGGCTCAGCGAATCCCATAGTCCTTCTTCCCTTGCCCACTCTACCACTTTCTCCGGCTCATGATAAAATATAACCCCTAATAGTAAATGAAGAGCCAAAGCACGCTTTGCTATATCTTCTGCTGAACGTAAGTGGACTTCATTTGTTTCGGGGTACACTGGGAAGTTATACAGCATAAGAACTCGTCCAGTATCCGGATCTAATGTGATTTGTTTACTCGTATCGGAATGAGTCATGATACATACACTTTCCTTTCTATTTGGATTAATGATTTTATCAAATCTACTTACAAGCATTTTGTTTCGATGGATTGAGCGGAGGAACATCATCAGGATAATATTCACGCTCATTCCTATACAAGGATTCTTCATACTGTTGAACCGTACCAACAAAGAACTGTTGCATAGTCGGATATTCTCCTTTTTCATCCATAAGAGGTAACAGGAAAACACGATCTTCTTATCAGATGAAGATAGTGTTTACTATTTTATACACTTTCGCAGCTCCCATCTATTTTGCACTTGGGTACGCAACGTACGGACATGATTGGTTCTACAGCATCTATATCATTTAATCTCAAAATACCACCGAGATCAAGGTTTATAGGGGTTATCTGGTCTTAAAGGGCCAATTTCCATATATTTTAGCACGATCTTTTCTTCTTGCTTCTCTGCCTGGTTTAACTCTTTACTATCTTTAACCACTTGGACAGGCGGTTCTTTATCGTCTTTATATATAGGGATCAATTCAAATTCGGGTTTAAAGGTTTTCTTTTTGATGTTAACTGGTGCAGTGATATAGTAGTCTTTGTATGTATCAAGAACGACCTTTATTTCCTTGTGATCATCAATAATATAAAATCGTTCTTGATTTCTTGCTACAATTAAGCCGTTTGACATAGAAGATACACAGGCGAATACAAGGACAATGATGATAAATAAAGCAATACTAACAGGGCTCTCCTGAAGCTCTTCGGCTTTTTTATCATACCTTCCCAACCTATTTGCACGACGGATCAATATAGTAGCAAGACAAAGAAGGACGATAAATAAAAACAACGTACTTTTTCCAGTTATATCAAAATTAGTTATTACCGCAAAAAAAGGAAATGCAATCCAAAAGACATACTTCATCAAGCGATCTTTAGTGAAAAACCATACAAACAATATAATCAGATAAAACAATACAATTAACAAATTCAAACCTGGTTTTAATAGCGTAAGCAACGAAAAATCCATATAATACAGCGGAATAACCAAATAATTCTTGAAACCTACTTGATAACAAAAAGTAATCACATACCAAGAGATAATAAACCCACCAATTAATAACTCCACCCCGATCAACTGCTGCCACCATGTCCAACCTAGAAACCCGTTTCCATTCTCTTGCTGATTCATTTGCTGGCTCCCGAATCTCCCTGCATTCCTTGCAGCTTGTGCCATTTGTCGTTGCCTCATTCTTCTTTTTCTCGCCGCTGGATAAAACATACCCTTCTCCCTTTCATTTTTATATCAGAATACTATGAAATTAATAATAAGAAAGCAACCCACACCCTCGCCCTCAACCCTCTTTTCTGGTCAGCTGGTATCTAGGGTGTGTCTGGCAAATCAAGTTGGTGGGGAAAAGCGACGGAAAAACCTTTTCTTGAGGAGCGCCTCGCCACGCGTGAAGCGAATGAGAAAATGGTTTTGCAGTCGCTGGCCTATTCATCAGACACACCCAAATCAGGATACCTTGCTTCTCGTGAGAACTCCAAATAGGATGAACAATCACCTCTCTCCTACTGTTTCCCCTTCCTCATTGTGCAATATTGACATCAAAAAAATTGAATGTTATAAAAATAGATGCTTAGCACTCGTCACCCTCAAGTGCTAACAAATCTTTCTCACCTGCTAATTTTCTAGATTCAAAGGAGAGAATGGGCATGGAAAAGAAGCAGTTTCAAGCAGAATCAAAAAGACTGCTGGAAATGATGATCAGTTCGATTTATTCGCAGAAAGAAATCTTCTTAAGGGAGTTAATCTCCAATGCCAGCGATGCCATCGATAAGATTTATTACAAAGCGTTAACCGACCCTAAGTTGGTCTTTAATAAAGAGGATTATTATATTAAGGTGATTGCCGATAAAGAGAACCGTACACTGACCATTCGCGACACTGGGATTGGCATGACCGAGGACGAGCTGGAGAACAACCTTGGTACCATCGCGAAGAGTGGTTCTTTGGCATTTAAGAAAGAGCACAAATCCCAAGATGGACATGAATTAATCGGCCAGTTTGGCGTTGGATTCTATTCTGCTTTTATGGTGGCAGACAAGGTGACTGTGATCAGCCGGGCTCTTGGCAGCGATCATGCCTTTAAGTGGGAATCTACGGGGACAGATGGATACACAATTACGCCCTGTGAAAAAACTGAGGTCGGCACAGATATTATTCTCAAGATAAAGGAAAATACCGAAGAAGAGAACTATGATGCATTCTTAGAGACGTACCGATTACAAGAAATCATCAAAAAGTACTCTGATTTCATCCGTTACCCCATCAAAATGGACGTTACTGTCAAAAAACTCAAGGAAGGCAGCGAAAACGAATTAGTAGATGTTCAGGAAGAACAGACCATCAATAGTATGGTACCGATTTGGCGTAAGAATAAAAACGAGCTGACTCCTAAGGATTATGAGCAGTTTTATAAGGAGAAGCATTACGGTTTTGATAAACCCATCAAGTATGTACATCTCAACGTCGAGGGTACGGTGACATATCAGGCAATCTTGTTTATCCCTGAAACCATCCCCTTTAACTATTATACAAAGGAATACGAAAAAGGGCTGGAACTGTATTCCAACGGTGTATTAATCATGAATAAATGCGCTGACCTGCTTCCTGACCACTTCAGCTTTGTCAAAGGGATGGTCGATTCCGACAGCTTATCGCTGAACATTTCTCGTGAGATGCTACAGCATGACAGGCAATTAAAGCTGATCGCCAAAAATATTGCGCGTAAAATCAAGAGTCAATTGCAAAGCATGCTAAAGGATGAAAGGGAAAAGTATGAGCAGTTTTATAAATCCTTTGGCAGACAATTGAAATACGGCGTTTATAGCGATTTTGGTGCCAACAAAGAAACGCTGCAGGATTTGTTGCTGTTCTACTCCTCTAAAGAAAAGAAACTCGTCACGCTGGACGAATATGTATCGAGAATGCCAGAAGATCAGAAATACATTTATTACGCCACCGGTGAATCCATCGAACGAATTGAAAAGCTTCCGCAAACCGAAATCGTCGCTGACAAAGGCTACGAAATCCTATACTTTACCGATGATATCGACGAGTTTGCTATTAAAATGATGATGAGTTACAAGGACAAGCCCTTCAAGAATGTATCGAGTGGCGATCTGGGAATCGAAGCTGAAGAACAAGAGACTGATCAAGAAAAGCAGGAAAACCAGGAGCTATTTGATTACATGAAAAACCAATTATCGGGTAAAGTGACGAATGTAAAAGCTTCTAAGCGCCTTAAAAACCACCCCGTCTGTCTGTCTTCAGAAGGTGAAATTACCATCGAGATGGAGAAAATATTAAACGCCCAGCCTAACAACCCGAATGTAAAAGCAAATAAGGTCTTGGAGATTAACATCCACCACGAGGTTTTCCAAACGCTAAAGCATGCGTTTGAAAAGGATAAGGATAAGCTAAACCTGTATACCAACCTGCTTTACAATCAAGCGCTCCTAATCGAAGGATTGCCGATTGAAGACCCTGTCCAATTTACAAACGACATATGCAAAATCATGGTTTAATAAACTGATTTTGTAGCACATAAAGCTCCCCATCTGATAACGGGGAGCTTCCTTCATCATGCTCTCACAGGTTTCTACCCATTCTTACTTTCCGCATTGCTTAAATCTCCATCCGTGAAGTCAGCCGGAATGCATTCACGCCGTCACCTTTTTTCTCCCCAAACGATTCGCCCCGATCACTCCGGCGATGATCAGTGCCGAACCGATGAGATGGTGCACCGTGATTTCTTCTCCCAGAAATATGGCTCCAGCGATAATGGAGACGACGGTCCCTAGATTGGCGAAAACACTCATTCTTGAAGCTTCTATTTTTGACAAGGCGTAGTTTGCAGTCAGCGCTGTGACAAGTGAGGACAATACACCCAAGTAGAGAATGGAAACAACAAAGGAACCACTGGTAAGCGGGGCTAAAAGGAGGTCAAGCGTGCCGGCGGCCACATGAGTGGTGATTGAAACCGCCGAAAAAGAGACGAATCCGATTCCCAGCATCACATAACTGATTTCTGTCGGGCTGTAAACCCGCAAAAGCGACCGGACTAATACGCTGTAACCGGCAAAAGCCAAGCTCGACATGACCAATAAGAAAATCCCGGTGAAATTCGAGAAATCGAAGTCTGTTCCCTTCATAACGAAGATTAACACAACGCCAGATACCGACAGGAAGATCGATACCTTCTGAAAGAGTGTTGTCACTTCCTTCAAAAAAACGGAGGCCAGTACCATGGTCACGATCGGTGTAAAGGCGTACAAAATACCTCCTTCGGCTGACGAAGCGTGTTGCAATCCAAACGCTTGAAAGAGAAAGAATCCAACTGGGTACATGGTTGCCAGCAACAACAATGCTAAAAGCTTGCCGCGGAACTTAAATTTCACCCAGCCGAAAGCAACAGGAATTGACATCACCACAAACGAAACAGCAAACCGGTGCGTCAACGTGTCAACCGGGTTGGCGTGTTCAAGCGCCACTTTGGTGAACAAAAACGAAAAACCGATAATCACCGCATTCAACACGGCACATAAGTAAGCGAGTTTCAATCCGCTTTCGCTTTTCATCGTAGCTTCTCCCTTCTATAGGTCGGCGGAATCATTTAGTAAATGAATCATCCGTTATATAAAAAGTATGGTAAATGGCCATTCCAAACAATGTCATATTGGCAAAACTGTATCGATACAGTTGATTCGGTCAAGATATAATAATCAGTGAAAAGCAGGATCTGCCAACTCCGGAGGGAGCATCGTGAAAAAATATTTGTCTATTCTTTCCGATATAGAACAAAAAATCATGGAAGGAGAATACCGTCCGGGCCAAAAGCTACCTTCCGTCCGCAAGGCGGCGAAGTCGTACGGATGTAGCATCAGTACAGTCACCCGGGCATACGCAGAACTAGAAAAACGGCACGCGATTTATTCCATCGCGCAAAGCGGTTACTATGTAGTCGGACAGTCAGATGTTTCAAGCGACACCGCGAGCGACCTGATCGATTTCGCTTCGGCGTCACCTGATTTCACTGTGTTTCCGTATCTCGATTTCCAGCATTGTTTAAATAAAGCGATCGATATTTACAAATACCACCTGTTTACATACGGCAATTCAAAAGGGCTGGAAAAGCTACGCCATACGCTTGTCTCCCATTTGGCAGACAGCCAAGTGTTCACTCATGTAGAAAATATCTCCGTCACTACGGGCATCCAGCAGGCGTTGGAAATTTTGGCGAAGATGCCGTTTCCTAACGGGAATTCGGTCATCTTGGTCGAACAGCCAAGTTACAATCTGTATCTGCATTTCCTAGAGGCAGAGGGCATACCCGTTTGCGGAATACGACGCACTGCGACAGGGATAGATTTGCGGGAATTAGAGGAGAAATTCAAAAGCGGCAACATCAAATTTTTCTACACCATGTCGAGATTTCATAATCCACTAGGTACCTCATTTAGCACGGAGGAAAGAAAAACCATCGCCAGTTTGGCTGACAAATACAACGTATTCGTTGTCGAGGACGATTACATGGCTGACTTGGGCCAAGAACGGAGCTTCGACCCAATCTACGCGTACAGCCGAACGTCGCGCGTCATTTATTTGAAAAGCTTTTCAAAAATCATTTTCCCAGGTTTACGACTGGGAGCGGCTGTGATCCCAGAGCAATTGTTAGATATGTTCTACACTTACAAAAATTACACCGATACCTCGCTTTTGTCCCAGGCGGCGCTAGAAGTATACATCAAAAGCGGCATGTACGAGCGACATAAGCACAAAATTTCCAAGCAATATGCGACGCGAATACAGTTGCTGAATGAAGCGGTACGGCGGCACAATGATGCGGGATTGATTGAAGTGTCGGACGTCAGATATGGGGTCTATGTGCAATTTAAACTACCGATCACGGTTAATCTCGAACGTCTGACACAACGGCTTGCGGCACGGAAGATCAAAGTGGTATCCAGCAAAGGATTTTATTTGTCGGATTACTTGGAGCGAGAAAAGTTTTTGCGGATCAGCATTTCTCGGGTACAACCGGAGAAAATCGATGAGGGGGTCAAAGCGATCATTGAGGCAGTAAAGCGGGAAAGCTGGTAAAACCTCTGCACCACTCAGGACGCTTAAGTAGATTAAAGAGCAAGGAGTCATTGCCCCTTGCTCTTGTGATTTTTACTTCATGTATTTACTTCGATCTGCCCTTAATGCATTTAACATCTTTACTTTTTCCATGATTAATGAAAACAATGGAGAGTCCGATCCAATGCCTGTATAAAGAGCAATGGTTTCAGCCAGCCCTTTTTCTTTGATGTCTTTCTGAATTTGGACGGCTTCCTCATCGTATTCGTAATTAAACTGGAATGCCGCAGCAATGCCAATGCACAAATGCTCAGGAGTTACACCCAAGTTTAACAATTGAACAGCAGGGCCGACTAAACGGTCGTTGGGTCCCAGCTTTCTTATCGGTGACCGGCCGATTCTCGTCACCACATCAGAAAGATAGGGATTAGAAAAGCGGTTCATAATCTTTTCAATATATCTTTCTTGTTGTTCTGAGCTAAAGTGATATTTGGTTGTTAGCAGGTGGCTGGTTTCCATAAGCGCTTGCTTGGTTGTGTTTTGGATAAATTCATCTCGCAGGGCCGCAGCAATCGCCTTATACCCAAAATAATATCCAAGATAAGCAGCCGTTGCATGACCGGTGTTTACCGTGTATAGTTTGCGCTCGATATATGGCTCTAGGTTTGGGACATAGTCAACTCCCTCAATCGGAGGGACTTCTCCTACCATGTTGGCCCGTTCAACCACCCATTCAAAGAAAGGCTCAACAGCAACACGAAGTTTGTCTTCATGCTTTTGCAATGGAACGATTCGGTCTACGGCCGCATTCGGAAAACCAACAAGTTCATCCACTTTTCTTTGATCTGCTTCGCTTAAATGCTGATAGACGTATTCTTTTAGCATAGAACTTCCGCCTATCGCATTTTCGCAAGCGATGATGTTAAGCGGTTGTACATTTTTATTGACTCGTTCTGCCAGTCCTTTTGCGATGGTTGGCGCAATCAATTTTAACACATTGGGACCGACCGCCGTTGTCACCAGATTTGCGTCCAGCATTTCTGCTACTACGGCGTTTGCATCTTGCCCGTTGATGGCTCTAACTCCACTCACATGAATTTGTTCATTCCCGGCATCAGCAATTTCTACTGTATATTCTTGTCTCCGATTGATTTCATCCACCAACTCCGAAACCACATCAACAAAGCAAACTTCATATCCGGCACGGCTCAATAAGGCGCCGATAAATCCTCTGCCGATATTTCCTGCCCCGAAATGTAATGCCTTCACCTTACATTCCTCCTTCCAAAAGGGCAATCAATTCTTCGGCAGATTTGGCTTGAATTAATTTCTTCACGTTTTCTTCGTCAGCGCAGATGATAGCGAGATTGGATAGTATCTCCAGATGCTCATCACCCACCGCAGCGATGCCGATCACCAGATAAGCTGTATTGCCATTTCCGAAATCGACTCCGTCGGGAATTTGCACAATCGAGATGCCAGTGGAGCGAATCCATTGTTTGGCATCGTTTGTCCCATGAGGAATGGCTACCCCATTTCCAATATAGGTTGTCAGGTCTTCTTCCCGCTCAATCATTTTGCCGATATATTCTTCAGAGACATGATTTTCTTTAACCAACAGTTTTCCAGCTAACTCAATCGCTTCTCGTTTCGTCTCCACTTTTTGGTTTAAAATGATTTTATCTTTAGATAAGATCCCCATTAAACTCACTCCTTGATGTTCATTTTTTCTGAGCAAAATCGATACAGGTGTTGCACAAAATATTGCCTGATTTGAGACTCATCATGGGATTCAAGAACCCGGTTGGTTTCCGCTTCAATTAACAATGCGCTGATTTCACTTAAAACGGCTATCACCTCATTCGGGATCGACACCGGACTCAACAATAGAAGAATCTTATCGATCTCAATCGTTCCTTCATCCATCGATTTGATTGGAATCGGCTCACTCAGGACATGCATGGTAAAAGAGGGTTGGGTCACCTGATCACTTCGACAGTGAAACAGCCCCAGTTTGGCGTCAGGGACCCCAAGACCCCCTTGTTTCTCTCTTTCAAGCAGCTGGTGAACAACTGGTTCACTTTGAATAATGACACCTTTGCTCACCAGTGTTTCACATGCTTTAGAAAGAATTTCTTTTTTGCTCAGGCTTTGATTCTCTATTTGTAATAAACAAAAGTTCTTCATCAAATCAATGGCATGGCCAAGTAAAGAGTGTAATGATTCAAGTTGTTGCAAGCTATTTGGCTGGGATGTTTGCTGGGTTTTCCCGCTCGTTACAGGTTCATACTCCCTTAAAAACGAATAGATCTTTTCAATCTCTTTATCTGTCAGCATCGGGCTCACTCTGATATATTCCTCAGGTTTTTTGGATGGAATGGGAATCGTGGATACGATAAAGTCGTATTCACTCTCATCGATGTTGTTCAGCTCAAACACCGATACATTCCGTCGCACTTGAATCTCGGGAATGGAGTTTGCCAGACGGCTGGCCAACATTTTCGAAGAACCAATCCCACTTGCACATACGATCAGTACACGAAAACGCTTTTTGACCCGCGATGCTCTTTCCAAAGAGGAGCCGATATGCATAACCAAATATCCGATTTCTTCATCTGGCACCTGCAATCGAGGGAAAATTTCTTTCGCTGCTTGCTTAACGATTTGGAATAAATCAGGGTAATCCTTTTTGATGATATCGAGCATCGGATTACGAATCTTCATATTTCTCTTCATTCTGTGAATTGCCGGTTCCAGGTGGGTGATGAGATCATGAAGCAATGAACGATCTTCACTTAGATTTACTCCCACCTTTTCTTCACAAAAATGAATGAGATTCTTGGCAATCGCAATTAATTCGGCGTTGGCATCTTCCGGCGATCCGATTTGCGAAAGCCTTAGTTTGGCCCCTCTTAAATGCATGGTGACAAAGCCGATTTCATCCACTGGAATGGGAAGGCCAAAAGAAGATTCTAGTTGCGCCACAATCTGTTTAGCAACTTGATATTCAGGTGTGCCTTCAAGTTCTTTCAAATAATCGGGATCGATTTTGATTTTCTCTCCTTTGGTTATCCGTTCAATCACCAAAGAAAGATGGATGACAAGTCCAATAAAGGCGCTGTCTGCCAAGGGATACGAAAGAAGTTCGCTTATGTTGCGCAATGTGTTTTCGATAGCGATCAGCTTTTCTTTGGGAATCAGGTTGAGCAATCTTTCTGATGCAGTATCCGTTGTTGTAACGGGCTTATTTTGAATGTTTTCTTTCAATAGCTCCATGAGTTGCGACTCGTTTAGATTCTCAAAGATCAACGCGCTGATCGCTTTTCTTTTCGATGCTTCAGCACCAGTGATTTCAATCCCATATCCCCGCCTTCTGACCAATTCAAGATTGAACTGCTTGATCCAATCGTTGAGATGATCGAGATCATGGCTGATTGTGGCGGGCGTCACTTTTAAATCATAAGCCAACGATATGATTTTCACCGGCTCTTTGGCTTCTAATAGGGTGCATAAAATGACGGTTTTTCTTTCTGCTGGCGTGTATTCAATGGGAGTGATCTCGGACAATGCTTGCTTCAGTTCATTCAACTTCTCTTTATTCCCTTGAATGATCAGCCCTGTTCCGGCCTTTTTCTTCAGTTTTAATCCATGACTTGTTATCAGCTTCTCCAGCTCATCCAGTTCCCGGTGAACCGTACGGGAACTGACTTGCACTTCTTCCGCGATTTTCCCGATCGTCACACCATCAAGCTCTCTTAGCAAGATTTCAAGAATATGGCGCTGTCTAGAGGAAATATTCATAATCCCTTACCCCGATTTATACAAAGAGATAAATTACTGGCATGATGCAAGTGTTTTATCCTTTATTTTGCTCACTAAGCCGTTTGGTCAATTCATCATACTTCGGGTTATTTAAGAAATTATCGACCGAGATGTGCTCAGCATGTGGAGCTTTGGCTTTGGCGCGATCGGTTAACGTCATTTGCGTTACCACAATATCTGCATCTTCCGGAATATCATTAATAGCAGTATTCGTCACTTCCACAGAGACATTGGCGTCCTTGAATTTTTTTCGCAGAATAGAAGCTCCCATCGCACTCGAGCCCATTCCCGCATCACAAGCAAACACAACTTTTTTAACTGAAGCACTTTCTTTCTGTTGCACAGCATTCTGTTCCACAACTTCACTTTTCTTGCCTTTCAGTTCTTGCATCTTTTCAGCGGCTTTAGCAAAATCCTCTTCATCGGCGCCCGACTTGGATTTCAGGAACACAGCGGCAACAAGGAAGGAAACAACCGTGCTCACAGCAATACCAGCCAATACCGCAAGGAGACCACCTTTAGGAGCCAGCGCGATCAAGGCAAAGATACTTCCGGGAGATGGTACAGCAACCAGGCCCGCATCCAACAGTTGGAAAATGAACACACCACTCATACCACCGGCGATTACCGACAGGATTAAGCGAGGGTTCATCAGGATATACGGAAAATAAATCTCGTGAATACCACCCAAGAAGTGAATGATGGCAGCTCCTGGAGCTGATTGTTTCACAGAGCCTTTACCGAATAACCAGTAGGCCAGCAAAATCCCCAAACCAGGTCCTGGATTCGGTTCAAGCAAGAAAAAGATGGACTTGCCAATTTCTGATGCCTCTTTTAGCCCCAAAGGACTCAGTACGCCATGGTTAATCGCGTTATTGAGGAACAATACTTTTGCTGGTTCGATAAAAATACTGGCCAAAGGCAGCAACCCAGCATGGACGATCCATTCCACACCAGCCCCCAGCAATTGGGTTGAAGTAGCCACTACAGGCCCGATAGCAACATAACCCAGAATGGTTAATATCGCACCGATAATTCCCGCCACGAAGTTATTAACCAGCATTTCAAAACCTGCGGGAATTTTCCCTTTGAACAACCCATCAACCAGCTTGATCACGACGCCACCCAGCGGGCCCATGATCATTGCGCCCAAAAACATCGGAATATCCGTACCGATGATAATCCCCATCGTAGCTAGGGCCCCCATTACACCGCCACGAACGTCGTAAACCATTTTTCCGCCCGTGTAACCGATGAGCAGCGGCAACAAATATTTGATGGTCGGCCCAACCAGCTCGGCCAATTTTTCATTGGGAATCCATCCCGTTGGAATAAATAACGCAGTAATCAGTCCCCATGCGATAAATGCCCCAATGTTAGGCATTACCATTCCGCTTAAAAACCTACCAAATTTTTGTATGCTGACACGAATGTTTGTGTTGTTTTCAGCCTGTTTTACAGATTCACCCATAACCTATCTCCTTTCTAACTTTAAATAATGTAATCATTATTCCCTTGTCCATATAGTAAAGCGGTTCCATGCCTACTTCAACAAAATGAAAACATAACTTCGTCATCCTCATTGTTGACAAAAATAAAATGACGCTCATTTTTAATCCATTTCTTCCAATGTCGAATGCTTGAATCAAGAGTTAGGAAGTGCGATGAAATACTCCACTGACCACTTGTATCAACAGGCATATGTTACCCAAAAGTGCCAATTACATTTCCAAAAGCAACACCCTCGGCTCTTGAATTACCGAGGGTGCTAATTTGCGTTATGTAATTATTTAGGCCTATTGTTGTGTGAAAAGGGATGTCGGACGGTGTTGCAAAGGAGCGAGATTGTTAAAAGCTGGTAACCGTATAAGTGCAGAACTTTGCATCACCCAAAACCAAAATCTCTTTATCAAAATAATATATGATTTACCTTATAAGCCGTTAAATATAAACTTTCAATCTAGATTACGATGCAATAAATTCAAATCTACCATAAGTATAACCTTTAATTTCCACATACTCATCCATTGAGTTCAAAACTTCATCAATGATCATATGTCCCTTCTACCCGAATTGATTGCCCGGGATACAATATTTTACATGCGCCGCTCCTTTATCATAAAAAATTACTTCAACTAAATGGCCTAAGAAATTAGGCCAACACCCTACATGATTAACTTCAACGAGGATTAACTATAATTTATTAATATTAAAACTAATTTCCACGAATCTCTTTCTATAGACAATTGAAAATCCGGTTTACCTCGTTCTATTACAATCATTTACCTACAGCACTTTGTATAGCCCTAAGCCATTCTTGTTCCCACCATGGCCCTGTGGCATCCATTACATAAATAGTTTTCTCTACAATTAATGAAAACAGCCATCGCATTCTAGACGATGACCGCCTATTTTCATCCATTTGGGAGCCTGTACCCAGATCAGGCCCTTCCTTTCTTTTAGATGCGCATTCTGCACACTCTTGTCATCTGTGTAAAAATGAGTAAATAACGTATTATATTTATCTCGTTTTTCCGCTTCCCACTCAAATATGACATCCTTTTCCTCAGATAACAATTTATTGTTAAACCCCTTTGTTTCTGAGCCAAGAAGTTGCTTGACTAATTGGTAAATAGATGCTTGTGAAGTAAAAAGCTATCCCACATCGGGCAGTTTTGTATTACATATATGTAAGATAGAGGTATCAATAAAACATTTGATGTCATCTGCATTATCTAACATAATATGCACACGTGGCTGTGTCCCACTCTGGAATCATAACTACCAAATAACCGTTTTTCAGGCGAGATGCGATTAATTATGTGGTTTTTGAATCCAGTGCGCGATACCAATATCGGAGAAGCCCTTTTAAAGTTGTCGCCCGCATCTCTACCTTCGTTTGATCCGTTCCAGTCAAAAACGTTGGCGTAATTATACGAAATGTACTTTCACATGCGGAATTTCCAACAAGGGAATAACGCTCTCCTTTTGTAATTCATGTTATTAAAAGTAATTATCTTATTTATTCTTCAACTGTTTCAATACCCGTCTTTCATTATGCGCTTTTGTACAAACTATTCTGCTTACCTTAAAAAAGAATCTCTCGAAAAAAGAGGTTCTCCTCGTTTCGGCCAAGGGTCTAATCACAAAATGAATTCAATGTAATATCAAAACAATCTCTACGATGACAACATATCATCTATCACTCTTTTAGTTACGACATCTAATCAATTGCTCTATGGTTTCGACTAAACCCACTCAGTTAATAGCATTTTCATTCTTCTTCGGCTTAATATTGAAATTATTTTTCTTTTGTGATATTAGCTGAGCCTTAGTATGAAGACAAGACTTCTCAATGAATATAAAATACTAATTGAATATTAATCAGGAGGTTGATTTGATTTTGAAACAACTATTAAAAACACTTGTTGTTGTTCTAGTCTTGGGCTTAGTGTTAACGCCAAGTACTACATTTGGAAGTTCTAGTGAATTAAATGAAAAAATCGAGTTGGCTACATTTATAAAAAACAACGAAAAAAAAATTAGAGAGCGAATGGATCATCTTAAAATTAAAAAAAATATCCAAAACAAATTAATTGATAAGATGAAGAGCGGTGAATTGCCAGACTCAGAAAAGCCTCATGACATAGAAATAGATATAAAACCTAATGAAATAAAATCAATTACCTATCCAGATGGTTCAGTAGAAACATTTTCTTTTATCGATGTTAATGAGGGCGCTTTAGAAAAATGCGGATCAGGATATTGCACCTATGATAGAACAGTTGCAAGAGAGGGTCTACTGACTAGTGGAAAATTTAAATGTAGATATACAAATGTTCAAAAGGCTTATGATAAAATAGATAGTGTGTGGGACCCTTATGTAAGCGGAAAAGGCGGCGTTGCCACGCGGACAGATTTTGGCATTAAGAAAAAAAGAGAGGATAGCTCTAGTTGGGCAAGAGCTATACTTGAATGGAAGTTTGATGCAGTCGGTGGTACAGGTAGCATTACACATCTTTTAAGGATATTTGTAGGTGGAGATACCTATAAGATTTCTTACCAAAATGGTTAATGAGTCTTTTGAAGTGAGTTGAACTTAATGACACTAAATGAATTGACTTTAATGTTGTTTGTAATCGGTTTTTTTACAGTTATCTATTTGGTTTATAGAAAAACAAAGAATAAATAATGACTGTTTGAGGAATCCTATTAAGATTCCTCTTTTTTCATTATAATCGTCGCAACAAGTCTATCTCTTTAACCATTATATATTCAACATTCCATCCATCCTAACCCAGCCTTTATCTGGTGAATTAGGTGAACCAAATGAGCAACTCGAAAATTGAAGAGACCGTAATAATCATCCATAGACTGATCATAGAAGGGAAATATGTAACCAGGCTGCGATTGCTAGCTTAACGCGTATTTTCCGAAGAATTCGGAATAAGGCCCTACAATTCAAACAGCGCTCATTCACCTTCAATTAGACAATCTCATTGATTATTGTGCATCGCAGCGAAATTTTTGTCCGCACCCTTGCACCCAAGAGGTAGCAGAACCGTAAAAACAATGGACTTGATTTGCATCAAGTCGGTTCTTTCATCCATTCCATGCGTGCGTCTGGTCGAGATGTCCTCATTCACTATCTGGAACCTTCCTCTATCTGCCCTGCTGACGAAGAAATTGGGGCAAAGCTCAACATACCGAAAAAGCAGCGATCACGACAAAATAAATCATGTTTGAATACTACCACATTATCGCCAGCGCTTTATTACATGGCAATAATCGTATGAAAGTGATAATCAACGTAATGACCCAGAAGGTAAGAAAGGGAAATTGAGTTTTAGCTGTTTGTGATACATTTCAGTGAACCGTTTGCGCTCTGGTACATCATCTCTTCCTTACACTCGGTAAAGTTATTTGGAATCCTATCCATCGCCATATCGGTAACATTCCTTGCCATTCATAGTTTCCTACAGCAAAACGCGATAAGCAAATGATTTCTTAGCCAAAGTAGACAAAAAACATGAGAAAGTGAGCATGTCTACTTGAGCCATTTGTGACGCATTGAAGTAAATACACATTTGTCTTCTTATTACTTCCCTCTTAGGAAGTTTCTTTAATGCCATCAAATCGAATGAACACCTTTTTAAAACACACAAAATAGAAATCATATCCCTTTGGTAATCTAAATGTGAAATAAGGTATGATGAATGCAAGTTTGTTAAAGCAGTAATGGAAATACATGGTTGTTAGGTCTCGTTTTGATTGTCTGGTTGATGGTTAGAATGACCCTCATTCTTAAATGGCTAATCAATGGACCTTGGAGTGAATTCTAGCGAAATCAGAAAACGAGTCCCTAAGTCGATGCTTTGTTTGCGAATGCAATCATTGGGTTCATGACGGTAAAGCATTAGCAACCTACATGATCAACCGGCAGAAGATCATGGTGATGGCCAAAATGATAATGATGAGACGCAGAAGCTAATGATGAAGCAGTTGGAAATTCAGGAGCAGCAAGCGAGGAGTACACTGAGAGATCATGTGTATTAGTAGAGGGTAAAGTTTTACATGTATAGGTTAGATAATATGGACAAAGTTTTATATGATTTTGCATATTGTATGGAATTATAAAAAATATGTTACTTATGATGAACAAACATAAGAACTAAGAAAACACCTCATATCATTTATAAAACCATGATAAAGAAATATCCTATTGCTTCAAAGCGAGTACAAGACATATTATTTTTTTCATATACGACTGTAAAAATGCCAGTATAGCTTTATCTCAATATCTGGATAAAGATACTCAATACATCGATCATATTGAACAGATCCATGATTACAAATTAACATTGAAAGAAGACGAAGAAATCATCCGAGATATGAATTAAATCTACAACAATAAAAAATTATTACTTGACGAAAACATTAACAGGGAGGCTAGAAAGCCCATCAAATTTTCTCATCTTTGCCAGTGATCAACACTCTCTCCTCCAATGCTTTGGGGTACTTTATTATGGTTTCTTTCGTTCAGGGATAACCAATAAACAGAACAATGCCCTATCTGGTGAGAAAAAGATAATTTTATTGTTATTTATTCCCACTCCTGATCTTCAGTAAGTTTTCCTGTTTCAAAAAAGTGTTTCACTGCTTTAATCATATCCTTATACTCAACAAGATATCGTTTGGGTATATCCGTGCCTACCTTTTGCACAGTAATGTTTATGTACTCTTCATCCATCTCTGGAAGAATTAACCAGTTCTTCACTGTAACCATCATCATAATAGGATAAATAATATAGTCTCACTCCGTTGTATTCGTCTCCCCCTGCAACCATCAAATCTCCAGCCTGATCGGATAATAAAGAAGTATTATCAAGGTTGTATCCATCCAATTGATCCAAGATGGAATGAACCTGATCCCAACTTGGATTTGACATAACTTCTTTTTCTCCTGGCTTTAAAATGCAAAGCTTCCATTGATTCATATTTACACCCCTTTATTACTGAAGATTACGATCATTTTACATACTGATCCCCTCTACCTTTTAAATAATGAGCAACCATGTTTTAACTGACTTCCAGTCATCATCGTCATCATCCAGATGCTGTATGGGAATATGCATTCTTCTTCGTTCCAATGGTATTAGCTACCATCGATTCATTGACTTTACGGTAAAAGAAACAAATGGAGGTGGCTCGTTTCCCTCCGTAAAAAAGAACCATTTGGCAAATTGCATAAATATGGTCTTTAACACTAAACCGTGCATACAAATCAATCATTTACAACATTATGAGAGTTAGATGATCGCTATCCTACCTAAATAAATTTTAAAAGGGCTTATGGTCTGATACCAAGAGCCCTTTTTTGTGTTGATGCCCTATTTTCGAATCCTTTCTCAGCTAATTGATCATGTTGACCACTTAACTCTTTCCTCTCCCTTTGTATGGTTTGCTTCAAAACATCAATTATTTACCCTTCAGCCGTCGCCACAGATAGCGCCATTGCACTTGTGGAAGATGAGATGTATTTCTTTGATTCGAGCTGGAACGAATCAAGCTAGAAATGAAACGCAAGGGTTTCAATTCTCTCGATGAGATGTATTTCTTTGATTCCAAGGCTTTTATATCCAGGGATGGCCATGTTTTATCCCTCCCGTTTCAATTCTCTCGATGAGATGTATTTCTTTGATTCGCAATGGGTGATCATTAGCGAGGAAGGGAGCTGGGTTTCAATTCTCTCGATGAGATGTATTTCTTTGATTCCGAAATTGCCGCCCTCAATGTAGAAGATATTGAATTCGTTTCAATTCTCTCGATGAGATGTATTTCTTTGATTCTTGTTGGGTGAAGACTACCTCATCAACCGCAAGACCGTTTCAATTCTCTCGATGAGATGTATTTCTTTGATTCTGAAACGCTATCAAGTGAAAGCGGAGTTTTACCACCGTTTCAATTCTCTCGATGAGATGTATTTCTTTGATTCGAAGGTTAAAAGCGTAAAGGTGCCGGTATAAAGCGAAGTTTCAATTCTCTCGATGAGATGTATTTCTTTGATTCTACGCGGGCCACGCTCCGTCATTGATGAGATTGCTGTTTCAATTCTCTCGATGAGATGTATTTCTTTGATTCGGCGTACGTCGAAATGCTTGTCTTCAAACATTTATCACCCCCTTTTGCGAACACCTCCCTAAAAAAGGATAGAATTGCCCAATCACCTGTCGTATAAATACGACTCTAAATCCCCAAAGCCCTTTATTCATAAGGCATTAAGGATTTCCGACGACCCCCTGGCTTTTTTCCGAAGCATTGGGTGTTCGCAAAATGGCTTTATCATGCGGAATTAATTTGACTTGCCCCATCCCCCAGGCTGTTTTATAGCCAAACCCCATTATCGAACCATAGAATGCTAACTTCCAAAGCCACTTCTGATCCTCAAGAGGCAATTTATTTGTATTTAAAGTCATTTTCCCCAAAAACCCGATAGCTTGAAATTTTTCAAAGTCGACGACCACGGTTTTGAAAGAAGCATAATTAATTTTGATGGTCCGAATCATGGAGTATGGAAAGTCAATGTTGCCTGTATGCGTAATTTTTAAAGCGCTCAAAAACAAAAGGGTAGGATCTGGCAAAGGGTAGTAATTGCCGGATTGATAAAAAGTGGTTGGAGAAATAAAATGCAACGTAAATTTCGTCGCAAACCTTTGCATGATTTCTTCATCCGAATAACTGATCAACTGAACCTCCTGAACCACGCCTTTCCAATCGATCAAATCAATCTGTTCTTGAACCAAAAAATGCTGTTGCATACATTGAATAAATGCTTTACTTGGGCTTTGAATATGCAATTCATCATTCTCAATCAATAGATGAGCAGAAAATATTTGACGTTCCTTCCGATCATGAATCATCTGGGAAAGCACCGGATCGGTGTTTTGAATCGCTTTTAAAATATAGCCATGCAATCTTCGACCCAAAACACCTCGGTCCAATTTCTTCCCATATGGCTTCAAAAAGATGCGCAACCGATACATGCCCTATCTCCTTACAAAATATGATCACTTTCCTTGACACCTTCTCCAGAGGATTCACCTTTGTAACATGTTTTCCCCTGGCAAGAATGACACAAATGATATATACATAGAGAATCTTCTTCTTTGTCCAACAAAGCAAACAATCGATGCTCGAGTTCAATCCAACGCTTTTCATCGCACTCTATCTCAAACAACGAATACTGAACCCATCTGCCATAATCTTTCAATATCTTAAATATCTTATTACGTCGTCTATCATTCATGATATCATAACTAATTACTCGTTTCATGATATTCCCCCTATTTAGCCAAGAACGGGTAGTATTCCTCCAGCTCTCCCTTTACACACTTAGCCAGTAGAACGGCTTGTTTATGTAATATTTCACGATAGGTATATTTTTTCTCTAAAAACGAATGATACACGCTATCTTTTCTTCGTTTATCAAACTCTTGTAAAAATCTTTTACGGGCGGCTTTTTTCAAGCGCGGTTCACCTTGATCAAGTTGAAAATCATTCACCTGAATGATTCCTTGGTTTATCAGTTTCACAACCAAATTATCTACAAGCATGCACCGAAATTCCTCCATCATGTCTAATGCCAACGACTCTCGGCCATACCGCTCCCGATGCAAAAAACCAATATAAGGATCTAATCCCGCCGCGCGGAGGGCTCCACTTATTTCGGCTCTTAAAAGCGCATAACCATAATTAAGCATCGCATTGATAGGATCCTTGGCCGGTCGACGGCTTCTACCGTGAAACGGAAAGTCCTCTTTCTGAATAAGAAGAGGAAAAGCCTCAAAATACTGCCGAGCAGCCATGCCTTCAATTCCACGGAGATGATTTAAATCGCTTGCTGTTAAGCATTGTTTCATAGCTATTTTTAGGCTTTGGATCGGTTGGTCCAAATGAAGCTTTCGTCGTCTGGCATAGCGTTGCAAGCTTGTCCGCGTATTTTTTAGCTTAGCCATCACCATATTTCTTGCGATGTGCAAGCTTCTTTCTTCTGAAAGATGCATTTCTACCTGTGCAACTCGCAAGCGAACATTTTTATTGTCTGGGCCAATAAATCTCCCCGCCACGTCATATCCATCAAAATAAACAACATCAATCCCCTTCTCAGCCAACATCATTAACGCATCTGTAGTCAATGTGGACGAAGAATGGATGAAAAACCGTGTAAAATCTTGCACCCTTAATTCTTTTAGAAGCACCTGATTTTTAAAGACTTTCAGACGCTCGGATTCTTTTCGTACAAAGCAATATGGCTCTGTTAAATAAAACGTTCCCACCGAATTTTCCCCCTTAATTGCCTCCGTTCACGAGGTAAGCAATAATCGACTAAGCTACATTTGCAACATTTTTTCCAATCGTCTATACCAGCAGGAGGATTGTCAGATAAGTATAATTCTCGGATGATTCCAATAACCTCTATGGTACGTCTTCTGATCTCCTCATCGAAAATCACTTTCTTGCGTTGATTTGACCCATAAAAGAAGAGATAACCAACATCAACCGGCTTTCGCAAATACTCCTCTAAGGCTAATGCTTGAGCACAAACTTGAAGCACATTGTTCTCCCAGCCGGCAGCTTTTCCCCTTTTATACTCCACCGGATAAATTTGCCCCTGTTCTTCTTCTATGAGATCGCACCGAATAGACAATCCATATTTCTCAGAATAGAGGAAAACGGACCGATAACATTCCCGTTCTCCCCTTGTTTCCCTGCCGACTTGATCCACATATTCATGCAACAACTTTCCATGCATTGTATAAACATTATGGTAAAAGGTCTTCTCAACATATTCGTAATAACACCGCCGTGGACAAAATACATATGCGTTGATCGCATGCCCTTCTACCGTCGGATTTTCCATCACAGCACCTCACTTCGCACACGTTCCATGATACTCCATAGCTGAAACGCCTCCGAATTAAAAGCGATACTCCAATCTGCACTTTGTTTCTTTGCAGGATATATACGAAACATCGGTGGTAAACGAAGTAGATCACTTAATTCCCATATAGAAAGATTCACCATATATGCAACCCAAGACTTTTTTTCTGCGAAATGGAACAATTGCTTTAAATCTTGATTTAACCAAGGATCTTCTGGTGCTTCCAAACTCAATCGATCAATCCGAACCACCTGGCCTTTATGCTTGGATACAGATGATCGCAATTTCCAATGTAATCTTGCAGGTTTTTCCCGGATGCCCATCGCGACCGCATATCCTAAAACGTAATCATTTTGAAGAGTTGCCAGATGATCCTCTCTCTCGACTCCCCTAAATCGCTCTTTTACTTTCGCAATCATTTCCTCTTTGGTAATAAAGCGAACCACTCGTCTTCGGAGTACAAACCAAAAATCATATTTCTTTAATGGGGCTTCAGGTATTGATTCATCCCAAAACCATACGTCTGGATAAAATGTTTCAAGATGCTCTGGATCTATACGCCGGCTTTTCAACCTGAACAAATGACTCTCCAATGTATTTTGCCCACGGAAACTTATGACCGGTTCCAAAATTTTTTCTTGTTTCAACTGTTCATAACGATTGCATTGGCTTTCAAATCCTTCTCCATAAAGTAGTTCAATGGTTTGCTTTATATTAGCCAATATTGGATTCTCATTCTTTTCAAGCTGGTGCTTAGCTATTAGATGATAGTGGTGCACTAAGTTCATGCCGCCCACTTTATGGATATAAGGTAGAAAATCTTGATAATATTGATACGATTGCATGATTAAATCTTTTAACTCACTATGGGTTACCTGTGCGGAAATTTGGTTGTTTATCCTTTCAGCGACATATGGGGGAACATAAGCCCAAACATGCAATGGCGGATTGGGTTTAGAACAACTACCGCGACCAATTCTTCCTAACCGTTGCATAAAGCTCCCCGCACTCCTCGATTCAAAAATAAGAAAATCCTTATGCATGTCTCCTTGGAAATCAACCCCTACCTCTACCGTGGCTGTAGCCACTGTGATTTGTTTACCTAATTCAATCTCGCTCTTTTGGCGGTCAGACAATCCGTGAACCTCTCCTACCTCATATCCTTTCTCCCTCAATTGACTTGCCAGCATTTGTGCTTCATGAATTGAATCAAGAATCACAAGGCCCTTGGCCTTTGGGTATTGGAATAAATATTCTTCTACTTCGCCCCAATTCTCCAATATCTTCTCAGCCGTTTGCCATTGGCGAAGATTACTTGACTTCACTTGCAATTGCAACGGCTCCAAATACGTTCTTTTAGAGAAAAGAGGGGGCTTGGTTGCGTCCAACCATTCCTTTACTTTATCCTGTACCCTCCAAATCTCGATTCCCAAATTTCTCGCTAAAGCAAAAAACTCATTTCGCGGTGTCGCCGAGGAGAGCAAAAAGGCAAAGGGTTTATATGGAGCAACAGAAACTAGCAGAGCCATCCATTGCAACAAAAAATTCATCTGAGCCACATGATACAGATGAAACTCATCAAAAATTTGCAATTGAAACTCAAGTAATTGATAAAAAAGAGCTGGTTGCTCCCCTTTTTAACCTCTTTTGCCTTTACCTTGTTTGCTATTGGAGAACGGATCAATACCTTTTTCACCTCTAATAATCGATCCAAACGATAATGTTTGATTCTCTGCTTTTTAATCTCCTCTCCAGAAGGTGTCGTTGCTTTTCCAATAATATAAAAATTATTTTTGCAATAATATACCATATACGGATCAAAGTATCTTATCGCTTTTTTATAACGAAATCGTATAATTTGATTGTACAAAATCGCATCAAAAACCTCATTTAATGCTTGATAAAAATGAATTCGCTCCTTTGGGTAACCAAATTGTTTAATTCGATAAAACTTAGACCAACTTTTCATCCTCTCAATATCCTGCTTAGGCAACACAGAACAGGCATGTTGAAACAGCAACTTATACGCTTCTTGTCCTTCATTCAACAACAATGGTTCAACCTGCTTGAGTGCTAAGAAAAGATATAACCTAACCTTCGGACTCAGGTTCACAATGCCTCTTGAAAAGTTACCCTCGTATTTCCCGTGATATCTGGAGATATACTCCCTTTGATTTGGTGTATTTAGCTTTTCTCTCAAATAATCGATATCGTTGCGGACTTGTTTATCACTGACTCCATAACGCAATGCCGTCTCCTTAATTTTATATGGTCCAGGATCAAGTAATAATTCTGCAAGCATAGCAAATAGCCGCTCTCGATATTTAACATGCTTTTTCAATTGATCATTCACCTCAACTAAAACAAAAAATCTCTCTTATGAGAGATCAAGTTACGTTTCCATTCTCTCGATGAGATGTATTTCATTGATTCGGAAGACACTAGCGGTTCTGCAATGTCTCTCCGGGTTTCAATTCTCTTGATGAGATGTATTTCTTTGATTCCGGATCGTCAGAGTCGAGGGGCCGGACTACAGATTGTTTCAATTCTCTTGATGAGATGTATTTCTTTGATTCGTTTGGATATTGCGATACCGAGAGGCTGGAAGTGGTTTCAATTCTCTTGATGAGATGTATTTCTTTGATTCCACTGTTCCGTCGTAACGAGTCACCAGCTCTTTGATCTGTTTCAATTCTCTTGATGAGATGTATTTCTTTGATTCTATGCGATATTGCTTAGTGCATTGTAAGCGCAACTGTTTCAATTCTCTTGATGAGATGATTCGGCCCTGATCCGTCCGGGGTAAATGGGCTTAAATTCGTTTCAATTCTCTTGATGAGATGTATTTCTTTGATTCCCTGAGTGAGTGGGAGGAGCAGGAACGAACGAAGGCTGTTTCAATTCTCTTGATGAGATGTATTTCTTTGATTCACCTCCCAAGTTTCTTGGAACATATCACATACAAAGTTTCAATTCTCTTGATGAGATGTATTTCTTTGATTCAGGCGAGGGGCTACCCCTTAGATGTATGTGTAGATGGTTTCAATTCTCTTGATGAGATGTATTTCTTTGATTCCGGTGCGCTTCATAACCGGTGATCCGTTCCAATGTGATGTTTCAATTCTCTTGATGAGATGTATTTCTTTGATTCTCGAAGGGGCGGATTGTCCGGGTTGAAGGGCCTGATGTTTCAATTCTCTTGATGAGATGTATTTCTTTGATTCCCTGTCAGGAACAAGAACGGCTGATGAAGCGATTCGTTTCAATTCTCTTGATGAGATGTATTTCTTTGATTCATCCTAAAGCAGATCCTCGGAAAGCTGAATGACATGGGTTTCAATTCTCTTGATGAGATGTATTTCTTTGATTCAATTCAAATCCGACCGCGCTCGGGAATTTCGCTAAAGTTTCAATTCTCTTGATGAGATGTATTTCTTTGATTCACTGTGATGTCTGTGTTCGCGGGTTTTGTTTCTATCGTTTCAATTCTCTTGATGAGATGTATTTCTTTGATTCGGTCTTTGACTTCGCTGATCCGCAGGCCCGCTTTTGTTTCAATTCTCTTGATGAGATGTATTTCTTTGATTCGGCGTTTGCCGAAGCGCTTGTCCTTCAGCCATGATTATTCCCTTTTGCGAACACCTCCCTAAAAAAGAATATAAATGCTCCTAACATGTCCGATAAAATACGTCTCAAAATCCCCAAACCCCTTTATTCATAAAGTATTAAGGATTTCCGACGACCCCCTGGCTTTTTTCCGAAGCATGGGGTGTTCGCAAAATTTGGTCGCGCCATCTATTATTTATAATAGCATAATTAATCGCTTGTTTCATGATATTGACCTTATTCGGTGAAATTACATTCTAAAATAATAAAACGCTAGATTTGTACTAGGGCTTGTCTGATGAATAAGCCAGCGACACACCCTAATCAAAATGAACAAGGTTGGAGCTTAAATGTATGAAGACAACATTACAATAAATCCCCTTATCTGGTTAATTTGTAGAATAACTTAGCTTATGCGCTAGATGTCTAAGTTCTCAATATAATGGAGGAAAATATAAGTGATAAGGTGTTGAAGAGGGCAAAAAACGCCCTCTTTCAAATATCTGACAACAACTCTTCCATTTCGGACGCCCCCCTAATACCGCTCTTCTTAAAATGAGGAATAGCACTAGAAAGATCACGTGGTAAGCACACCTCTTTTATTTCAGGAGGGCATGATATAGCAAAAAAGCATTATTATTGCGCGAATGGGAAATTAGTTATGAAGTAGACAGGTATCTTGCCTTTGCTACTACGCTACGGGGCGTAATGGGAGGCTTGAGGGGCGCAGATCAATACGAGCTGGGGGCACGTTCACCATTTGACGTTTTGAATGGTTTCTGAAGTTTCTCACGGATGAAGAATGCATGGAGCTTAAAGTAACACATTTACTATCACATCTATTAATTAACTAATACGTATCGATATCAATGTATATTACACTCTGTCAGATTCTTCACGATGGGTATCACTCCGGACAACATGCTTTGGTAGAATACATGATCTATCTCACACCAAAAATATCAAAACTTCTTCCAGCAATGATCTTTTTCCCATCGTCAAGCTCCAGTTCAAGCACATCCCACATAGGAATGACGATTTCCTTACCATTGGTTGCCAACAAGGATACCCTTTGTATATTGGTCTCTGGAAAAAGACGCACATAGCATGTCACTTCAACATCTTTCCTCCCGTACATCCCCTTCCACTGTTTTTCATGGCAATCGACTTCTATTTCGGGACGTTGTTGTAATTTATTAATAAACGACGTAACTTGATTTGCCTGCCCTTTAATTTGAACTTTTAGCAAAATCTCCACCACCCTTTATCTAAATTACTTGACTATTTGGACAAGAAGATTTAATATGCACGATGAACCTAGTAATAGTATGATTTAGATTTCGGAATATTAGAACAAACTGAATAGTTGTATTTTATCGTGGTACTCACACTAACTGGTTTGAATGAGAGGGTTGTAAGATGATGAAATACCATTACGGATTAACGATTCGTGAAGGTAGAGAGAAATTAAAAATGACACAGACACAGCTGGCTGAAAAATGGCCGCAAGCTGGTGGGGGAACTGGTGTGAGTGTAAATTATGTATCTGATGTGGAGCGAGGTATAAAGCATATCTCCGATCCCCAAACACTTCGCCGATTATGTCGTATATTGCAAATCCCACTTTGGAAAATGGGGCTTTCTGATTACGATCCATTCAATCCGAGTACAAAACATCCTAATAGTAATCAGGAGAACGCTAATCATAATGAAAACAACGGCATAGTTAAACTTACGGACTCGCCGTTTGACCGTATATTGGACTATAAAAATTGTCTTGTTGAAGCAAAAGGAGATTGCTTTATCTCAGGAACTTCGATGATCCACTTAACCGATGATTCAAGTGATATCTTGCAAGCGAAACTGGCGACCGGCAATATATACTTGCTAATCCTGAATCCCGATTGGATCGAAAGAAATGCTTCTATCCTCACTTTCATAGAAGATGATGAATACAGACAAGAATTCCACCACGAAATCCGCAATTCCATTCGCAAACTCAATCAACTTCGCAAATCTTTACCCCTGGATCTCATTTCTCGCTTAAAGATTAAAACCTATAGTACCGTTTTCCCATACATTGTCACAGGATTCGACGATGGCGAAACCGGAAAACTGGTATTTGAGATAACCGATTATATTCCTGAAAAAAAACGACCCCGTTTTACACTGCACAAACTTAAAGGCAAGCACACATTATTCGAACAGGTAAAGAATAAATTTTTTTCCATTTGGAATAACCAATCTATTAGCAAGGAGATTTAAGCAATGAACAAAGAGCTTTACTTTAAGTATCAGTGGAGATATAAAAAAGAGGACTTAAAATTTTGTCCTCGATGTGGCAACCGCTTTTCCTTGGAAGACCTACACATTCCCAACCAACCTCAACTCCTTTGCCATCATTGTCAATTCGTCTTTTATTTAGATCCAAAGCTAGTTGTGGTGGCAGTGGTTTTAAACAAAGAAAGAAATAAAGTATTGCTTCTTCAAAGAAATGAAGAACCGGGTAAAGGCTTATGGGCATTTCCTGGAGGGCATGTTGAGCGAGGACAAGATCTGTTTGAAGCAATAGGAAATGAGGTAAAAGAAGAAACGGGCCTTACTGTAAAAATTGATGGAATCATCAACACCTGTTCTTCTGCCGAAGAAGGTCTTGTCCAATTAACCTACGAAGCGATTGCCTATCATGAAGAAGTGATTGTGAACATCGAAAGCAAAAAAGGTTATTTTTTCCGCTTTGATGAAATTCCTTGGAATCAGCTCGCTTTTCCCTCTACCGAAAAGCTTTTGCGCTTGTATACAGAAAAGTACGGGTAATTCGACTAGAAGCTTATTATCTCACCTTCAAAAATGTTAAAAGGGCCTTCAGTTTGATACCGAAAGCCCTTTTCGATGAATCTACAATGCGGTAATTCGTTCCGGGAGAACCACTATACCTACACCCATGAATCAAGCACCTTTTTGTGTAATTGATTGACTTTCACTCTGGAAACGCTTCCTGCCTTTGATGCTCCCCCTATTAAAACACACTACGTACTAATCCTCCATCTATTCGCAATGCAGACCCATTAATAGCTGAGGAAAGAGGACTGCTTAAAAAGGTGACGAAATGTGCAATTTCTTCTGGTCGAATAAGCCTTTGAATCAGGGAAGTTGGTCGATTCTCTTTCATAAATCGCTTTTCCGCTTCCTCCATCGTCAAGTTCTCATCAGGATAAAGGGTATTTAACATCGTTTCTACCCCTTCTGTTAACGTGGAACCCGGCATCACCGTATTAACCGTCACATTTGTTCCTTTCGTCAGCTCAGCCAAGCTGCGGGAGAGCGAGAGCTGCATCGTTTTGGTCGCACTATAGTGAGCCATTTCTTGAGAAGGCATGATCGCTGCTTCGCTAGCGATAAAAATGACTCTGCCTTCTTTTTTTTGAATCATTTGTTTTAGGTACCAGCGAGAGAGTCGAACCCCGCTCATGATGTTGACTTCAAACAGCTTAAACCAATCTTCATCTGGGATATCAAAATATTCTACAGGCTCAAAGATTCCCAGGTTGTTAATTAGAATATCTACTTCTGAGTACTTTTCAATCACCTGTTGGCATCCTTGTTCGGTTCCAAGATCCGCGACTACAGACCGAAGGGTGGCGTCAGGATACTTTGCTTGAATTTCTTTAATTGTTTGGTCCACTTTTTCTTCACGTCGTCCATTAATTAACACAGTGGCGCCTTCTGCTGCCAACGACATGGCGATTGCCTTTCCAATGCCTGCAGTAGACCCAGTAACCAGTGCCGTTTTTCCTTCCAAATACAGATGCATGCAGAGCCCCCTCCCGATTTCAAGTTTTAGGCCATTAACTTATGTAGTGACGTTGATATTGTTATGAACATGAACCACTCTTCTTTAAACAGAAGGTAAGAGGAGTGATTCACATCGCAAAAGGATATAGACGAAACAGACGCCTATATCCTTTTGCAACTTATTAAAAGTCGAAGTTATCCGGATCTGGACCCACTCGTTTATTCTGATTCAAGCCATCAATTCGCTCCATCTCTTCTTTCGTTAACGCAAAATCAAACACCTGGGCGTTTTCAGCAATTCGATGTGCTTTCGTCGATTTGGGAATGGTCACGACGCCGTTTTGCAAGTCCCAACGCAAAATGACTTGCGCAGGTGACTTACCATATTTATTTCCGATTTCTTTTAAAACCTGATGATCTAGCAATTGGCCTTGCATCAATGGAGACCAAGCTTCCAGCTGAATCCCGTATTCACGACAAAACGCCTTCAGGTCTTTTTGAGTCAAGCGCGGATGATATTCCACTTGGTTCACCATCGGTTTGATTTCTGCATCTTCCATCAAGTCTTCGAGGTGATGGATGTGAAAATTGCTTACCCCAATCGCTTTGACTCGCCCTTCTTTGTAAAGCGTCTCCAACGCTCTCCATGCCTCTTTATATTTGCCTTCTACAGGCCAATGAATGAGGTATAAATCTAGATACTCTAAGCCAAGTTTATTTAAGCTCGCTCCATAAGCTTTTATGGTGGATTCATACCCTAAATCGGAATTCCAAACTTTTGATGTCACAAACAACTCTTCTCTAGAAATGCCAGTTTCTTTGATCCCTTCACGAATTCCTTGTCCGACTCCGGCTTCGTTTTCGTAAATGGCTGCTGTATCAATACTGCGATAACCATATTGAATCGCTGTTTTTACGGCATGAACCAATTCAGGGCCTTCTTCCACTTTAAATACCCCGATGCCAAACCAGGGCATTTTCACACCGTTATGCAAAGTGGTGGTATCTTGTAAGTTTTTCGCTGTCATATATTTTCCTCCCGTTGGTAAATTGATTGGTTCTATCTTAAATGTCAACGCAGTGTCCATCACCTCCTTTCATATCACTCGTGGATACAGGGTAGCAATTCTCCTTTTTTATTCGGAAAAAACCTGTCTACCTACCCTGGCTTGATCTTTTTGCTCCAACGCGCGACTCCACCCTGTCAGGATCACAGCACCTAGAACCATCAATGCCCCGATCCAGGCCGTATGAATCAGTCCAACAGAATCTGTGATGATGCCACCCAAGTATGAGCCTATGGCAATTCCGGCGTTAAATGCGGCAATATTGATAGCAGAAGCCACATCTACCGCACTTGGTACAAAGCGCTCAGCTAGCATCACGACATACACTTGCAGTCCTGGCACATTCATAAAAGCAAAAATCCCCATCAAGATGATCGTGATCAATCCAGCAACCTTATATGGCGCAGTAAAGGTTAAGATGAAAAGCACAATTGCTTGCATAGTAAACATATAGAATAACGCGGTAATTGGCTTGCGATTGGCCACTTTCCCGCCAATGATGTTGCCGATGGCAATGGCAACGCCATACATAAGCAGAATGGCGGCAACGGTTCCCTCTTCGAATCCTGTAATATCTTGGAGCAATGGAGATAAATAGGTAAATACTACAAACGTCCCTCCATACCCTAAAGCAGTAATGACAAATGAGAGTAATAAGCGACCATTTGTAACCAGTTTGAACTGATCACGGAATGTTGTGCGCGCGCCTTTTGGCAAGTCAGATGGAACAAGGGTACTGTTGGCTATAAAGGCAATCACACCAACTGCCACAATCGCTATAAAGGCAAACCTCCAGCCAAATTGCTGTCCAATAAATGTACCAAAAGGTACGCCGGTAACGGTTGCCACAGTAAGTCCAGTAAACATAATGGAAATCGCACTAGCTCTACGATCTTCTGGCACTAAATTAGCTGCGATCGTCGAGCCGATGGACATAAATACACCATGTGAAAACGCAGATAGGACACGCGCAACAAGTAATATGCCAATACTTGTCGCACTAGCAGCAATTGTATTACCAACAATAAAAACAGCCATAATAGAAAGCAATAACGATTTGCGCGACATGCTCGATGTCACCGATGTTAGAATGGGCGCTCCAAATGTGACCCCTAATGCATATAAAGAAACGGTTAACCCGGCAGTTGTTACAGAAATTTGCAAATCTTGAGCGATAAGCGGTAATAATCCCACACTGATGAATTCTGTGGTCCCAATCGCAAATGCACTGACTGCCAATGCCAGCAGTGCCAATGTACTTCGTTTTTTATCTAAAGTCATTTTTTCTCCTCCTGACAATGGACTGATTGCATGGTTCATCTGCTAGCAGACGATATAAATGAAAAGCATGGTTAATATCAGCCGGCGAATGTTATTATGAGATATATGAATCATAATGAGAAGTACGCACTTATAAGTTCGATAGATACCTAGAAGTTTCGTAGGCACTTTTTTGTTCCTATGAATGAGGAGGAAGCATATGCAGAAAAAGAAATACAATATCTCGGTTGAAGCAACATTGGAAGTAATAGGGGGAAAATGGAAATGCGTTATCCTTTGCCATCTGACTCGCGGCAAAAAACGTACAAGTGAATTAAAACGTCTGATCCCCAACATCACTCAAAAAATGTTAACCCAACAGTTACGCGAATTAGAGAAAGATGGGGTTATTAATCGCATTGTTCATAATCAAGTACCACCCAAAGTGGAATATGAGCTGAGCGAATATGGATGGAGTTTGAAAGGAATTTTAGACGCTTTGTGTGAGTGGGGGGAAAAACATATCACCAGAGTATACGGTGATAAATTTGCTGTATTAGAGGAGAACGTATTAAATGAAAAATTGAAGTAACATACAATAAACAGATTGAAGTATTTCATAAAACCCCTGTGTCCCCAGACAAAGGATAAAAACATTTATTTTTGTTTTTTTTACAGCAACTTTTGAAACGATGCTTAATTACGCCCAATCACTCCCAGCCAGGGGCAAAAGAAATAAACAGAAAATTGGGCGCCGGCAATATGGGCCGCTTTACACAAAAAAGCATGTGTTACACCGGTACACACATGCTTTTTTTGCACTTATCATCTATCTCTAATCCGATAAGCCTTATTCCATTTTTTTGTTTACTTTTCTACAAGCCCAATGAACAAAAAACTTTTTTCACTCCGCTAGTAAGCAATCGAGTATTAGATTACATCGTATTATCGGTTTTCATTATCTAGTTTTTATCAGGAGATTCATGGCTTCCTTCAGCAATTTTGTCGTATCTGCATTTTGACCTTTTTCCAATTCCTTGCGAAGGCACTGTTCCAAGTTATTAGTGAGAATATACGCAATCGATCGATCCACAGCTGAACGAATCGCGGATAATTGCGATACAACATCCTTACAATCTTTATCCTCATCCATCATGCGCAATACTCCTCGCACCTGTCCTTCAATCCGGCGTAAACGTACTTTCACATCGTCATCATATGTCATTAGTCTATCCCCCTTCTTTTCAGAACATGATTTCACCTTGGAGATGAATCACTTGCTAGCCCCTGAGTTTGCACAATTGTTTAATCCCGCGCATATGCCCTCATTGCATTTGTCTTTAACATCATACCCCGATTCATGAGGAAAAATAAAGAATCCTCTCCAATAATACGATATTGCCAATGAAAAACCTATTCATGATCATTCCCCCACATAGAAAAATCCCCCGAACGCTTGGGGGAATTAAAAGAGATCCAACCAAATTTTAATAGATGTCGTTACAATTAACACAGCCAAAATCACTTGTAACATTTTGGTGTTTACTTTTTTCCCAACCATTGCCCCGATTGGAGAAGCGATCACGCTAGCAACTACCATAATGATAGACGGCAAGAAAAGAACCTGACCTGTCAAGATTTTGCCCACAGTTGAACCAATGGAAGAAATGAATGTAATGGCGAGCGAGGTAGCTATGGTCATCCGAGTTGGGATTTTCAAAACGACAAGCATAATCGGAACCAAAATAAAGGCACCTGCTGCCCCTACGATCCCAGAAGCACCCCCTACGATAAAAGCTGCGACGGCAGCTAGTGCGGGATTAAAGGTTACTTGATTGAGTGGAATATCATCCAGTCCTTTATTGGGCACAAACATCAGGAGCGCGGCAATCGTAGCCAGTATCGCATAAACAAGGTTGATTATCTCTTCACTGAGCAACTTGGAACCATATCCACCGATAAAACTACCAATCAAAATACTAATTCCCATATATATAATGAGAGACCTGTTTAGATAGCCGCCTTTACGATAAGCGAAAACGCCACTAATCGTTGCGAAAAATACCTGTATGGCGCTAATCCCAGACACTTCATGGGTAGTAAAAGCAACAAACCCCCACAAAGGAGGGATGTATAGGAGCAACGGATATTTAATGATAGAGCCCCCAATCCCTACCATCCCCGATATGAAAGAACCAATAAAACCAATCATAAAAAGGAGCAAGATAAACTCTATATTCATATCTGAACACTACTTTCTTAGATAAACAAGTTAATGTTCGCCTCATTTGCCTCCGCAAGATATGACGCTACTCCGGCATACTCGAGTCCGTCAATCAACTCTTCTTTCTTAATTCCCAATACGTCCATGGACATGGTGCATGCGACCATTTTTATATCCAACTCTTTTGCCATTTCAATGAGCTCTTTTAAAGTCGTGATATTTTTCTTCTTCATGGTGTATTTCATCATTTTCGCGCCCAAGCCACCGAAGTTCATTTTAGAAATCCCAAGCTTTTCTGGACCTCGGGGAAGCATTTTAGCAAACATTTTGTCCATGAATGATTTTTGTAAAGGGACATACTGCTCTTTACGAAGAATGTTTAATCCCCAAAAGGTAAAAAACATGGTTACTTGGTTTCCCATCGCAGCAGATCCCGTTGCAATGATAAAACTGGCAATTGCCTTATCCAAATCGCCACTAAACACAACCAACGTCGATTTATTATTTTCCATATTCATCTCTCTCCCATTTCGATGATATGAATCGTGATGATCTCCTCCAATCTTTTCTTCATGAATATAATGAAGGAGATCATCTTTGAATCACTTATCCTTTTTGAATCCAGAATTTATAAACACCGTTCTCCTCGCTTTGTTCCTTTACTAGATGCCCAGCTGTTTTAGCCCATGCAGGAATATCATTTGTAGCTCCTGAATCGGTCGTATGAAGTTCCAGAACTTGTCCTGATTTTAATTCATCCATCGCCTTTTTGGCACGAACAACGGGCATCGGGCAAGAAAGCCCTTTTGCATCTAATACTTTATCTCCATTCATTGATAAATCACCTCCTTGGTAATCAACCGTGATGAACAGCACAACGGTTTGGACCAATTTCTAATTCTGTTGCTTTATCTGAAGTTACCTTAATCACACCTCGATTAATATCTACAATCTCCTCATAATTCGGTGGTGTTGCACCTACAGTCCCTGCCACTTTTTCAGTAAATTGTTCGCGATTTTCCGTACGCATGATTTCGTTACTTCTTCTGATCTCTCCTAAAGTAGCCCCCACAAAACCCTTCTCATTGATCTCTTGAATGTCGGCATAATGAGCGGGTAATACAATGATATCTTCTGGAAGGAGAGCAATTTTCTTAAAGACGGTCTCGTACAGGGATTGCGCCCACTCTTTCGCTTTTCCTCCAAGATCTGGTCTTCCCAACCCCCCCACAAAAAGGGTATCCCCCGAAAGCAAATACTTATCGTTAATCAGAAAAGACACGCTTCCTGGCGTATGGCCAGGGGTTGGGATAGTTAAAATTTTGACCCGTACAGCCCCAAAGCGAATTTCAGTATGCTCTTCCAAGGGCTCAAACGACATATCCGCACCTTGCATTTCACTCGAAGAAATGTAGTAACGGGCACCTGTTTGATTTGCCAATGCTTGACCGCCTGATATATGGTCTGCATGTAAATGGGTATCCATGATATGCACAATATTGGCGTTTTCCTTTTCCGCAAGACTTGTGTATTCTTCAATATGCCGGTTCGGATCTACAATCATTGCTTCACCTTCGGAAACAACCATATAAGATAGGCAACCTTTTGCCAAACGGTTGATTTGAAACAATTTCATATCTCCATCATCAGCGACCGTAACTGGATGATAAAATTGGCTCCACTCCAACATCCCTTTTTCCAAATAGCTCGCTTTGTACCCTTTCTCATCCAGAAGCTCAGCGACTATCAAAGCAGAGCCACCTTTCGCACATATGACGATGATCTCAGCATCCTTCGGAAGATCTTTGTAGGTGGTCTCATTTTCATCAAGAAATTCAAAGTAAGGGATATTGACAGATTGAATATTTTTCCCTTCGATTTTCCAATCGTTGTAATCGTCCTGGTTTCGAACATCAAGAAGCAATACGGGTTGTCCACTGTCAATTTTGTCATGTAACTGTTTGGCGTTCATTTTAGTAACAGCCATCGTTCAAAATCCCCTTTCTTTTTTATTAGAATCTGAGAGTAACATCAGCGTCTTGGGCAAAGTGCAGGTTCTACTCATCAGACAGTCTCACTCATTTTTCATGATCAACTGGCCCTGACCATTTAGACATGCCAGGAACGACATTGACCACATTTGTAAATCCATGTTTGGTCAATTGTTGGGCAGCCATGTCGCTTCGTGTGCCAGAGCGACAAATCACATAAATTAATTGATCTTTTGGAATTTCATTCATACGCTCTTCTAACTGGCCAAATGGAATCGAATAAGCGCCTGGAATATGTCCGAATGCGTATTCTGCTGGTTCACGAACATCTAGTAAAAAAAATCCTTCGTTGCAATCCAGCTTTTTTAAAAACTCCTCGTTTTGAATTACATGCGGAAACTTCCGCTCTTCTTGCAATTCGGATTCACTTGCTTTTCGCAAATAATGCTTTAATACCTCTCCTTCTTGTTTCGTACCCAAGTACTGATGCCCTGTGCTTTTGGCCCAACCTTGAATATCTGCCAAAGATCCTGGGTCAGTAGCTTGTACCTCTATGACCTGACCCGGTTCCAGTTGATCCATCATTTTTTTGGTACGAACAATGGGCATCGGGCAGGAAAGTCGTTTACAATCAAGTTGAACGTCGACTTTGATGGACATCTTACATTCCTCCTTCGAAATGGATGTTTTAAAGCGTTATATACATATACCACTATGGGTATATAATAAGGGTAAAAAAGCATACCTGAGCATTAAAGATCTACTCCTACATACCAATACCCCTATGGGTATGATGATAATTGATGCTGCACTTTTTGTCAACATCAATGGGTTCTTCTTTTTTCAGCGAAGAATCGGTTTAAACAAAATGAAAGCTCACTTCTTATCTCCGCTTTCTCATGAACTGAGGCAACGATTTTCTTGCCATAAGGGTTCAAATACAAAAAGGCTGGGTGTTTTCCCCAGCCTTTTTGCTTTATTAATTTCGAATGAGGTAATCAAAGGCACCCAAGCCAGCTGTAGCGCCTGATCCCATCGAAATAATAATCTGCTTATAAGCACTGTCGGTGCAATCCCCAGCTGCAAATACGCCAGGGACGCTCGTGGCACCATGCTTATCCACGATGATCTCTCCGAAGCGATTGCATTCGACTGTATCCCGCAACCAGTCGGTATTTGGCACCAGGCCGATCTGAACAAATACGCCCTGCAATTCAATGTGGTGCTCTTCCTCAGTCGCCCGATCGATGTAAGTAATCCCGTTTACTTTGTCAGTGCCGGTGATTTCTTTCGTTTGCACGTTCTTTAGAACGGTTACGTTAGGGAGACTGTAAAGACGCTCCTGCAAAACGGCATCAGCTTTCAACTCAGGCATAAATTCAAGCACCGTGACGTGCTTCACAATGCCTGCCAGATCGATCGCCGCCTCAACCCCTGAATTGCCGCCGCCGATCACCGCTACATGCTTCCCTTCAAACAAAGGGCCGTCACAATGGGGGCAGTAGGCTACGCCTTTGTTTTTAAACTCAGCTTCACCTGGCACACCCAGGTTGCGCCAGCGCGCCCCTGTTGAAATGATCACGGCTTTGCTCTTTAATACGGCGCCATTTTCAAGTTCAACCTCGATCAGGTCTTTCTTTTCTAGGCGCTTAGCGCGCTGCGGGGTCATCACATCAATGCCGTACTCTTTGACATGTTCTTCAAGGCTAGCCACGAGTTTGGGACCTTCCGTGTATTTCACACTGATAAAGTTCTCAATCCCCAACGTGTCCATCACTTGACCGCCAAAGCGTTCAGCAACGATGCCTGTGCGGATGCCTTTGCGCGCCGCATAGATTGCCGCACTCGCTCCAGACGGACCGCCACCGACAACAAGCACATCAAATGGGTCTTTATTAGAAAGCTCCGATGCATCTGGGCCGCTCCCCAGCTTGGCGAGGATTTCCTCAAGAGTCATGCGGCCGCTACCAAAAAACTCACCGTTTAGGAAAACGGTTGGCACGGCCATGATTTCTTTGCTTTCAACCTCATCCTTAAAAGCCGCGCCGTCAATCATGGTGTGAGAGATACCAGGATTGAGAACACTCATCACATTCAGAGCTTGCACGACATCCGGACAGTTGTGGCAACTCAAGCTAATGTAGGATTCAAAGTGGTATTCGCCCTTGATGTTTTTAATTTGATCGATGACCTGCTGATCAACCTTCGGAGCTCTTCCGCTTACTTGCAACAAAGCCAATACCAATGAGGTAAATTCGTGCCCCAGAGGAATGCCGGCAAAAGTAACTCCAGTGTCTTCGCCAATTCGGTTCACACTAAAGCTCGGCGTTCTCTCTAATGATGTCTTCTCCACTTTAATATGGGATGACATGGCAGCCAATTCATCCACTAAAGCAAGCATGTCGCGGGATACGTCATCCGATCCCGCGCTTACTTTCAGAAGCACATCGCCTTCCATCAATTGAAGATATTGGGCAAGTTGTGCTTTAATATCTGCATCCAGCATCATTGGTCATACCTCTTAAATTTTGCCTACAAGATCAAGGCTTGGTTTGAGTGTTTTGGCACCTTCTTGCCATTTAGCTGGGCACACTTCACCTGGGTTGTTGCGAACATATTGAGCCGCTTTGATCTTGTTAACAACGGTGTTTGCATCACGGCCGATGCCGCCTGCATTGATTTCAACCGCTTGCACGACGCCATCTGGATCGATGATGAACGTACCGCGATCAGCCAAGCCTTCTTCTTCGTTCAGCACGTCGAAGTTACGCGAGAGCTGTTGAGAAGGATCGCCGATCATAATGTATTCAATCTTGCTGATTGCTTCAGAGTGGTCATGCCATGCCTTATGTGTAAAATGCGTATCGGTCGAAACCGAGTACACTTCAACACCCAGCTCTTTCAGAGTGGCGTATTGGTTTTGCAGGTCTTCCAATTCCGTTGGGCAGACGAAGGTGAAGTCTGCTGGATAGAAGCAAACCACGCTCCACTTGCCTTTCAGGTCAGCCTCGGTCACCTCGATAAACTTGTTGTTTTTTGGGTCGTAAGCTTGTGCTTTGAATGGTTTTACTTCTTTACCGATTAAAGACATGTCAAAATCCTCCTTGTTAGTAGTTAGCAGTTTATAACCTTTATCTAACTACAATAATTATAATCTAGGTATAATTATTACTTAGGAAACATTCCTTTGTCAATAGTAAATGGCAAATTCGCAGAGATTAATTATCATTTTCAATGTATGCATTGCTAGCATAGCAGACATCTATGGCCACCAGCACACCCTTGAAACACAGGCGTCATCAAATCCCGCATTTCTCCAGTATGGTTCACCCACACCTTTAATAAACCAATCGATACACTCTCGCTTCATATGGTCTTAACACCATGTTTTCGAGGTCACCCGACCCATCGCCTTCATAATTGGCTACAATCAACTCACATTTTTCATATGACCGCAGGTGGGTAGGCAACTCAAAACAAGGGGTACCATTAAAAAAGTTGCAAATGACCACCAACTTCTCATCGCCTAACGTTCGCGTATATGCATAAATTTGCTCATGATTTTCCAATATCAAATCATACGTTCCATAAACGATGATCTCATGCTGTCTCCGTAATTGGATCAACTTCTTGTAATAATGGTAGACGGAGTTTGGATTTAATAAGGCCTGCTTGACATTCACTTCTTTGTAATTTGGATTGACGGAGATCCAGGGTGTTCCCGTAGTAAACCCTGCATGCTTGGTATCATCCCATTGAACAGGCGTGCGTGCGTTATCCCTGCCTTTCATATGGATGGCGCGCATCACTTTTTGCATGTCCTCTCCGTTTTCCACCGCTTTCTCTCGCACCATGTTTAAGGTTTCGATGTCTTTGTAATCTTCGATGGAAGCGAAGCGGACATTGGTCATGCCGATCTCTTCCCCCTGATAAATGAAGGGGGTTCCCTGCATCAGATGGAGAAAGGTGGCCAACATTTTCGCCGACTCTTCCCGATATTTAGTATCGTCACCAAAGCGAGAAACCATTCGGGGCTGATCGTGATTGTTCAAATATAAGCTGTTCCAACCCTTGTTCTCCAATGCCTTTTGCCATTTTGTCATGACAGCTTTCAGATCTTTGAGTTGCCAAGGCTTCACATCCCATTTTCCGCCAGGGCCGGAGTCCAGCTCCATATGCTCAAACTGGAACACCATATTTAACTCACCGCGGTCTTCAGCAGTGTACAAGATGGCTTCTTCGGGTGTGACACCCGGCATCTCGCCAACGGTCATGACATCGTACTTTGAGAGAACCTCTTTGTGCATCTCTTGCAGAAATTCATGAATGCGGGGTCCGTTCATGAAATATTGACCGCCAAAAACATATCTTTTCCCTTCTGGATTAGGCACGTCCGGCAAATCGGGGTCCTTGGAAATAAAATTGATAACATCCATTCGAAACCCGTCAATCCCCTTGTCCAACCACCAAGTCATCATGTCATACACTGCCCGGCGGAGTTTCGGGTTTTCCCAGTTCAAATCGGGTTGTTTTTTTGAAAATAAGTGAAGATAATATTCACCCGTCGCCTCATCGTACTCCCATGCTGATCCGCTGAAACACGATTCCCAGTTATTCGGTTCTGCGCCGTCCTTCCCTGGGCGCCAAAAATAAAAATCGCGATAAGGGTTATCCTTCGACCGGCGCGCTTCCACAAACCACGGATGTTCATCAGAGCTGTGGTTAACAACCAAGTCCATGATTAATTTCATTCCTCGCTGATGAACTTCTGCGAGCAATTCTTCCCAATCTTGCATCGTGCCGAATTCATCCATGATCGCTTGATAATCACTGATGTCATACCCATTGTCGTCATTGGGCGACCGATAAACGGGAGAAAGCCAAATCACATCAACCCCCAGCTCTTTTAAGTAATCCAATTTTGAGATAATCCCGCGCAAGTCGCCGATCCCATCTCCATTGCTGTCCATGAAACTGCGGGGATAGATTTGGTACACAACGCTTTCCTTCCACCATTTTCTCGCCATCATATCCGACTCCTTCGAAATCTCATCACTGTTGCAGTAGGGTGTGTCTGGCGCCTCAAATCCTACATGACTAAATTTTTCGTATACTTATTACTATATCACAAGATGCATACATCTTCCGCTTTTACCCAAGTGGGAAGCCCGTTTTTTGTTTTTTCAAGCTGGAAAAGAGGTCATGATTACAAAGAACGTTTGGACACAGGACAAAAGCCATTTATAATGCGAAGAAAAAGAAGCTGAAACATACATATGCCATGTATATCTCAGCTTGCATCGATCAAGATTTTTTGTCACTTTTTATGCTTGCCAGTTTGTATGAAAGACGCCTTCTAAGTCATTCCGTTCATAGGTATGCGCGCCAAAATAATCACGTTGTGCTTGTAGCAAGTTGGCATTGGATGTTCCAGTCCGATAACTGTCGTAGTATGTAAGCGATGCACTTAAACATGGGAAAGAGATCCCTGATTGAATTCCCTCGCAAACGACTTTTCGCAATCCAGTTTGATAGACTTTCACCTTTTCCGCAAAATATGGAGAGATTAATAAGTTTGCCAGATTGGGTTGCTCTTGATAAGCTTCGCTGATGACATTTAAAAAGTTTGCGCGAATGATGCAACCACCCCGGAAGATCAGTGCAATATCTTTTAACGGCAACTTCCAGTCATACAGCTCGGACGTCATTTTATATTGTGTAAACCCTTGGGCGTAGGCACAAACTTTGCCCATGTACAATGCTTGTCTGACATACTCAACCCATGCTTGTTTATCTAAGCTCTGCTGAGCTTCATCAGGCCCTGCCAAGATGGTTTCTGCCGCCATCCGCTCTTCTTTTAATGAAGAAATATACCGAGCGAACAAAGCCTCTGTGATGATGGATGTCGGGATTCCATTATCGATGGCTTGTATACTTGTCCATTTGCCTGTTCCTTTTTGTCCTGCTTTGTCCAGAATCACGTCGATCAGCGGCAATCCGGTGATGTCATCTCGTTTCCTTAAAATCTCTGCCGTGATTTCAATTAAATAACTTTTCAACTCTCCTTGATTCCACTCGTCAAAGATGTCCGCAATTTCATCGACCGACAATCCCAGCTTTATTCTTAAAAACGTATAGGCTTCTGCAATTAATTGCATATCTGCATATTCAATCCCGTTATGCACCATCTTCACAAAGTGACCAGCGCCTTTGGGGCCAATGTAAACACAGCAGGGGTCGCCTTCAACTTGCGCCGCAATTTTGGTAAGAATGGGAGCAACGCGTTCATAGACATCCGGGTCCCCGCCAGGCATGATAGAAGGCCCTGTTAAAGCACCGATTTCACCGCCTGAGATACCAATCCCCAAGTAACCGATTCCTTTCGCTTTCAGTTCATCGTATCTGCGTTCCGTATCTTTATAATGGGAATTGCCGCCATCCATGAGCAGATCCCCTTCCTCAAGCAAAGGAAGCAAAGAGTGAATGACGGAATCAATGGCTTTGCCTGCTGTAACCATAATAAAGATTTTTCTCGGCTTGGCTAAGGATTGAACAAAAGCTTCCAGATCGTAGTACGGTGTAATTGTTTGCCCTTCCAGTCTTTGTACCAGTTTATCTGTCAAATCTCGTGTGTAATTATATACAGCAACTCGCTCGCCTTTGCTGGCCATGTTTAACGCGATATTGCTACCCATCACTCCCAAACCATAAACACCGATTGTATTTAACATATTGTCTGCCCCTTTCTTGACTAAATGGCAGTAAGCCCTCACCGAAGCGGGGCTTTACTGCTTGGAATGGATTATACAAATAAGCTGAGCAATAAAATGAATCCTAACCCAAACACAGAAATCAATGTTTCGAGTAAGGTCCATGTGGCAAAGGTTTCTTTCATGCTTAATCCAAAGTATTCTTTGAACATCCAGAAACCCGCATCGTTCACATGGGAGGCAATTAAGCTACCTGCACCTGTTGCCAGTACCACTAATGCCAGATTCACGTCGGTTTGCCCTAACATCGGCATAACTAACCCCGTCGTTGTCAAAGCGGCCACCGTTGCTGACCCCAATGAGATGCGCAAGATGGCGGCAATGATCCAGGCTAGCAAGATAGGCGATAAGGTGGTTCCTTTGAACATGGCGGCTACATAGTCGCCAACACCGCCATCAATCAACACTTGTTTGAAGGCACCGCCTCCACCAATAATCAACAGCATCATGCCAATATGTGAAATAGCTGTGGAGCAAGATTCCATTACGTCCTTGATTGGAATTTTTCTAGCCAATCCCATTGTATAGACGGCAACCAACAAGGAGATCAACATCGAAGTGCCGGCATCGCCGATAAAACGGATTGCGGCTAGCAAATGGTTGTCTGCAACTCCCATGGTTTTTTGTAGCAAAGAAATGATGGTAGCAATAGACATTAAAATGACAGGTAATAATGCCGTAAACACGCTAATTCCAAAACTGGGAGTCTCTTCGAGTTTAAACGTTTTTTGTTCGCCTAAAGAGGCAATGCTGCCGGTTTTTGTAAATGATTCAGGCACGATCTTTTTAGCGATTTTCGCAAATACTGGCCCAGCCAAAATAACGGTTGGAATCGCGATGATGAAACCGTAAAGCAATACTTCGCCAATGTTTGCGCCCAACTCACCTGCGATCACTGTAGGCCCTGGATGAGGTGGCAGGAAGCCGTGCGTTACAGACAGCGCAGCGGTCATCGGAATGCCGAGATGCAGAATCGACACCTTTAATTCTCTGGAAATAGCAAATACGATGGGAATGAGCAACACCAGGCCTACTTCAAAAAATAATGCCACACCAATAATAAATGATGCCACAACAACAGCCCATTGAATATTCTTTTCACCAAATTTATTGACCAACGTCATCGCAATGCGCTGGGCGCCGCCAGCATCAGCGATTAACTTACCTAGCATGGCACCCAGCCCAAATATTAACGCCAAGTGTCCAAGTGTACCGCCCAACCCGGTCTCAATGGTTTTGACAATATCACCGACTGGGATGCCAAGCAAGAGAGCAACGCAGAATGAAACAATGATCAATGAAACAAATGTGTTTAATTTAAAGCCCATGATTAAAATCAATAAGGCTATGATCCCAATTCCAACAATAACCAATGGCACCCTCGTTTCCCCCTCATTTACGGTTGATTAAGCTTTGTTGGTATTTTGCTATCGATACATATTCTTCTTCTAATTTTCGGGATATATCAATGAAGATCGGTAATAATTTTCTATATTCTTGGACAGCCTCTGCTTTTGGTGTGTGCTTATAGGTATCGCCCACCATTTCAGACACGACCTCAAACGTATCGATCTTTCCAGTAGCATACAATCCTAAAATACACGCACCGAGGCATGAGCTCTCATGATTTTCCGGTACCACCACTTCCGATTCAAAGATGTCGGCCATCATTTGCCGCCAAATCTCAGACCTTGCGAAACCTCCTGTGGCTTGAATGCGGGTCACCGGGCCTTCCATACATTCGATTAAGGCCAAGAACACGGTGTACAAATTATAAATAACCCCTTCCAATGCAGCGCGAATCATATGTTCCTTTTTATGTGACATCGTTAAGCCAAAAAATGAACCACGCACATCTGGATTCCAGAGTGGAGCGCGTTCACCCGCCAAGTAGGGATGAAACAGCAAACCATCAGCCCCAGGTCTTACACGCTCTGCAATTTTTGTCAAAACATCATAAGGGTCGATTCCCAATCTTTTGGCTGTCTCGATCTCCGACGAGGCAAACTCATCCCGAATCCATCGCAAGACCATCCCGCCATTATTTACCGGACCACCAATCACCCAATGTTTATCCGTCAAGGCATAACAAAAGATTCTTCCTTTGCTATCTGTGTGCGGCTTATCGATAATGGTGCGAATGGCACCGCTTGTCCCAATAGTAACGGCAATCTCGCCTTGCCTGATCGCATTTACGCCTAGATTTGACAGCACGCCATCACTGGCACCGATGATAAAAGGCGTCTGTGGATCAATTCCAATTTGTTTTGCCAATTGAGGATGGCAATCGCGAAAAATCTTGGTTGTGGGCACGATCTCTGATAGTTGCGAGCGGGTGATGCCAGCAATGGCTAATGCTTCCTCGTCCCAGTCCAAAGCGTGAAGATTCATCATCCCCATACATGAAGCCAGTGAATAGTCGACGACATAGCAGTCAAAGAATTTTTTAAAGACATATTCTTTGATTCCAATATATTTTTTTGTTTTGGTAGCGATTTCAGGATGTTCATGCACAAGCCACGCGATTTTGCTCAATGGCGACATAGGGTGAATCGGTGTTCCCGTTCGCTTATACACTTCATGCCCGTTCAGCTCATTTTTGATTTTTTGCGCCCATGCTTCACTGCGATTGTCTGCCCATGTGATTAAAGGCGTAAGCGTTTGGTCATGTTCATCCATAGCAATCACGCTGTGCATGGCGCTACTGAATGATACAAACGACAGTTTCTTGTCAGAATGCGGTTTCAAAACATTCGTCATGGCTTGCACCACAGCCTGAAAAATCTGGTCTGGATCTTGTTCAGCCGTAAAAATATCAGGCGTGTACAGCGGATACCCGATATTTTCCTGCATGATCACTTCGCCTTGTTCACTGAATAACACGGCTTTTGTACTGGTGGTGCCAATGTCAACCCCTAACATATAGCTACTCATTCTGTTGCCCTACTCCTTTAGCTAACATTTGTTGCGACCTCCATAAGTCTTCTACGCCTCCTTGAACATCATCAAAATTTAGGTGCAAAGACTTAAGCATGAGGTTTCTATCTTTTGTTTTTATAGCCTCAACATACAGCTCATGATTGTTAATAATCCGTGCAAAGTCTTCGTATTTTTCCTGGAAGCGCAACCGCATCGACAGCAGAATAAAACTCTCCATCACGGGCTTTAAATTGTTCCAGATCATCAAGACGTAAGAATGTCCGATGGACCGAATAATGGTCTCGTGGAACAAGACATCTTGATAAGAGAATTCATCCGCATCGCGATATTTAACCGCAACTTTCATCATTTCTAGTATTTTGCTAAGTTCCATCACTAATGCATCTGTGTCCATTTTCACGAGACGCTCAAACACAAATGATTCAATCAATAGACGGACATCATAGATCTCTTCTATTTCTTTTTCTGTTAAACCAACGACAACAGCTCCCATCCGTTCTAAGCGAATGATATTTTCAGCTGATAGCGTTCTGAGCGCTTCGCGAATGGGTGATCGGCTCACAGCAAAATCTGCGGCCAATTTATTTTCCGACAGAACCGTGCCCCTTTTGATCATGCCCGAGATAATGCGCATTCTAAGTTCGCAGGCTACACGGTCTCCAGTTGAAGCCTTGGAAAGCCATTTTTCTGGATAGAGAAGCCCATTAGGCATGTGCATGAAATCACCCTCTCAAAGGATACAAGTGTACTTGTATACAAGTATTATAAACGAAATGACTGTCTATGCAAGCGCTTTAATTTGAATTAGACAGAAATTAATTCGTATATTTTCCATTATTTGTTTGATCGAACAAGAAGACGCCGCCAAAAATCAGGCGAAACGTGATCGATCCATGCCCATGAAAACAGCGGTGAGATCCTATCACCGCTGTAGGTCAAAAGATATATTTTGGTATAATATGGAAAATCTCAGAAATCCTCACCGGGTTCTTTTTTAGCCTCTTGGTGGATCACCAGCTCCATGACGTTTTACTAAGAAATGACCCGAATAACATGATCAAGCCAAAATAAAGCATCTATTTCTCGATTCACACCATTTGTTTTTCTGCTATACTTGATCGCTTGCTGTAGCTCTCGTTCAGCCCTGTTCCTTCACTTTCTTATATCGTATAATTTTCTGATTTACGTGTAAGCTTATGCTCATCATAAAAAACCCCTTGGTTGCCTTTTCTGGACCAAAGGGGAAAACGACTTTCGGGATGTTTGTGTAGCAAACAAGTTTACCTAATTGGCTTTTCTTACATGATATGGTGTTAGTCTAAATCCACCAATGCCGCAAGATCAAGGAATTTCTCCATTTCAGCCTGGCAGAGCTGGCGTCTTCTATTTGCTGGAGGGGATAATGATTCTTTATGAATGGTCTTAACAAAAGTATAAATGTCCATGAAACTTCGCGAATGACATACGACTCACACGTCTCAATAAAAATGAGACCGCGTGCCTGATGCTTCCCTCCTTCCCCATGGCATTCGGGGAAAGAGGGAAAGGATAAGCTGATACGGCCATTCTATTTTTCATTGGATATTGATGAACGGTTGCGGCGGATGAGGAAGAAATAGCAGAGAACGGAACCGATGTCCGCGACCGCGATAACCACCCCCATCGGGATAGCAGAATCGCCCCCGCCGAGGCCGACCAGAGGAGCCACGAGACCGCCAGAGATGAACGACAACACCCCAAGCAATGCTGAGGCACTTCCCGCTGCTTGCCCTTGGTTTTGCATGGCGAGGGCAAATCCGGTGGTAGTGACAATCCCTACGCTGGATACGACGATAAACAAGGGCGGCAAAATGGCGTACAGTCCGGCTTTCATCAAAATCATGAGCAACAGGGTGATCCCGCCCATCGCGGCGAGGATGAGACCACTGACAAATAGTTTGACTTCAGCAATCCGCCCCGCCAATCTGCCGGTAACCTGGCTAGCGATAATGATCCCCAGACCATTGATGGCGAAAAATAAACTAAACATTTGCGGAGAAACGCCGTAAATGCCTTGTAGAACAAAAGGCGAACCGGAAATATAAGCGAACATGGCCGCAACCACCAGCCCTTGGGCCAACGCATATCCAAAAAACGACCGGTCTTTGATGAGATGGTGAAAAGTGGACAGGGTGTTTCGGATACCTCCTTTGGAACGACGCTCGGTTGGTAGCGTTTCAGGTAGCCCGGCCAAGACGGCGACAAACATGATCGCCCCGATCAAACTGAGGGCGATGAACACTCCCGGCCACGAGGTCACCCGCATCAGCTGACCACCAAAAATGGGAGCCATGATCGGGGCCACCCCATTGACCAGCATCAAAAGGGAGTAAAACTTAGTCAATGCTGATCCCGAGTACAGATCCTTGACGATAGCTCGGGAGATAACAATACCGAAAGAGCCCGCCAATCCTTGAACAAAGCGCAATAGGATGAGTGCTTCTATGGTGGGGGCTACTGCACACAACAACGATGAGATCGCATAGGTAATTAATCCGGCAAGGAGGGGCAATCGGCGGCCTCGTATATCACTGAGCGGCCCTGCCAACAACTGGCCTAACGAAAGCCCAAGGAGGCAAGCTGTCAGACTAAGTTGGCCCATCGACGCACTGGTGTGCAAGTCAGTAGACAATGCAGGCAATGCCGGCAGATACATGTCTAACGACAAGGGACCAAACGCGGACAGCGAGCCCAATATGAGGGCCATCCATAATATGCGCGACCGTTCTTGTCGCTGTGGCGTAGAATCTAATCTATGGCTGAGATTGTTCATTACCGCTTCCATCCTTTCTTCAAAGTGAATCGACCTTCGGATGAGCATGGATGTGGACAATCACCCGCCCATTCGATAAGTCGGCTAAGTATTTTCGCGCTTGAACGCTTGCAAGTTCTCATGCATTTGCCACAACAATCGCCGGAACAACAATTTCTCTTCCAAACTGAAATTCTCCAAGCATTTGCACTCGATTTGTTGGAGCGCCTCTTTCACCGCATCGACCGCCTGGCGTCCCTTAGCGGTGAGAAAAACCCGGGACACCCTTTGATCGACAGGATCAGGCTTTCGTATCACCAACCCCGTTCGTTGCATTCGGTTAACCATCACCGTCAGCGTCGCCGGCGTCACTTGCAATTTGTGCGCTAGCTCCTTTTGCGACTGCCCATCCTGTTCCGCTAGCCTCAACAAAAGTGGAGGTTGGCCAGGATACACATCATGTTCTTGGATCAGCAGATCGACGCTTTGTCGGTGAAGCTTTATCACATGCCCCATCAAATGGGTCAAAGTGTCGGAGTAATTGAAGTCCATTGTGTAGCCTCCTATTAGTTAGACGACTAATTATTAGCGATTCTATGATATGTGCCAATCGGTGTCAATCATCCATTCCTTTGATAAATACAACTCCCAATACACAGTGCATGTTGGCTACCTTCGCGCATAACCATTTGGTATACTAATATTAATTTTCTAACAAGAGAGGAGACAAGCCATGAAACGAATTGGAATATTAGGAGGACTTACTGCTGAATCGACTACATTATTTTACAATTCGTTAACTAGGCTATACATTGAGCAACACGGCGATAACGGGTATCCCGAGATTGTCATATTTAGCGTAAGATTTCAGCATTTCTTCAACGCCTTCAAACAAGGGGATTGGGAATATTGCGCTCAATATCTCGCCTCCGGAATCAACCAATTGGAAAAAGCCGGGGCGGATTTTGCCGTGATTTCGGCAAACATGCCGCATGTCTTATTTGATGATATCGTCAAAAGAGTCTCCTTGCCTCTAATTCACATCGCGGATACGGTTGCGGAAGTAGCGCAAGCAAAAGGATATAAGAAAGTTTCTTTGCTTGGAACAATGGCAACGATGAACGCAAGCTTTTACCCGGACCGTCTGTCTAAATATCAGATTGAATGTATTGTTCCTGATGAGCCTCAAAAAGAAATGGTTCATCAGGTGTTGGAGAATGAACTGTTTAATGGAGTCATAAAGGAAGAATCCAAAACAGCCTATCTGAAACTAATCCATGAACTTAAAGAAAGTGGCGCCGAAGCCGTCATTTTGGGTTGCACAGAAATTCCCATGCTCATCAACTCAGAAAACAGCCCCCTCCCCTTGTTGGATTCCTCTCTCATTCTTGCGCAAACAGCTTTAGATAAAGCGTTAAATTAGAATCACAACCAACTTTTGCCAAGAGAGTTGGTTGTTCACGTTGTTTCATATGCACTCATGTACAAACAGGGCGCCTGTCATTTAGCGACAGCCGCCCTTGTAACCTCATTCTCAACCTTGTTCTTCCAGCTTTTTGTGGATACTAAAAATGTGAAAGAAGGAATAATGGTGATTTCATTTACTCCGCTTGACTCGTCTCGATCCATTGCAGCACTCAAACAACAATACCTTAACTCTCTTGTAGCTCCCATGGATGGGATGTGGGAAAGCGCAATTATCGGCAATGCCAACAACTGGGCAATCCACTATGAAGGAAAGGTTGTTGGTTATTTTTGCACAGATGAAGAATCACGTCTCTTGCAATTTTATATCATGCCTCCCTATCAATCCCACTATCGAACGATCTTTGTTCAATTAATTGAACAAATAGGCATTTCTTCTGCGTTTGCAAGCACGATTGAACCCCTGTATCTTTCCCTTTGCCTTGACTTTCATAATAAAGTTCATGTCAAAAGCTATTTATTCACTGACCTGCACGCTGTGCAACTCCCGCCGTTTGCCCTGCAACCTGTCATTTTTCGACTCGCCTCTCATGATGAGTTAACCCACTTGGAACGTTTTTATAAGGAATATATAGAAGGAGATGGGAGCTGGATTCACGATTTTCTACAAGAGAGAATTTCCCAAATGCAATTGTACGCCCTTTATCATGATGATACCTTGCTTGGAACTGGAGAATGCATTGAAAGCAAGACACAGCCCCCCTACGCCGACATAGGCATAGTCGTCAATAAGCAATTTCGAAACAGGGGCATCGGCACCTACATTCTAAACCGTTTAAAACATCAGTGTTATAAGTCCTCGCTGAAACCGATCTGCTCTTGTACCGCAGAAAACATCGCATCCAGAAAAGCCATTGAAAAAGCCGGATTCGTTAGTTACCACCGCATCTTGGAAATCTTCTTTTAATCCCTTTAATGGAATAGAAGCGCCTTCGTGCCGCTTCTATTCCACTTTTTTTGTATTTCATCCCTTGGAAGACAAATGGATCTGTTGAAAAGCAAGTGAAGTAATCAAAGCACTCATCTGATGATCAAAATCAAGGCAAATGGTAGCATGTATATCCCTTTTCCGATGCCTTTAAAGATGGATAGACAATCTTCGCGATATAAGCCACAAGAAAACCGGAAGCTACGTAGCTCCCGGTTGTTGTGTCAATCTTCTTGTTCTGTCGCCGGCAATGACAACGGTTCCTTCTTCTTCACGAGAATGCGCGAAATTCTCAACTCATCCATTTCAAGCACGGTGAACTCCCAGTCTCCAAATGTCACTTGATCGCCGATCTGTGGCACTTTTTGCAATTGGGAAAAAAGCCAGCCACCGATGGTATCGTTATCTTCGTCATCGATGTCCAAAGCGAAATGATCATTGACATCTTCAATCAACAATCCCGAGTCAATCGATGTCCCCTCGGCCTCTTCTTGGATCGCTGGTTTCTCGTCGTCAAACTCATCTTGAATTTCCCCGAAAATCTCTTCAATGATGTCTTCGGTGGTCACCAAACCAGACGTTCCGCCGAATTCATCGACGACAATCGCCATCTCCATTTTTCCTTTTTGCAGGTTTTTCAGGATATCTTTCACTTCCATCGATTCCGGCACGACAATGAAGGGTCTGACCATGCTCGCCAAATCAGGCGTGCCCCCTTCAGTCATCACTTGGTAGACGTCCCGGATGTGGATGATCCCTTTGATGTCATCCTTATCACGTCCACACAGCGGGAACCGGGTGTGATTGGTGTTTTTGATGATGTGGAAATTCTCTTCAAACGGCCGATCTTCATACAGACAAGTCATTTTTACCCGGGGCACCATCACTTCCCGCGCTACCCGCTCGGTAAAATCAAACACATTGTCGAACAGAGTCAATTCCACTTGATCGATCATGCCGCTCTTATGGCTTTGGGCGATGAGCATACGGATCTCTTCCTCTGTGTGGGCCTGATGCGATTCATTCAATTCCACCCCGAAAAGCTTCAAAGTGAGATTAGCCGCACCATTTAGCACATAAATAAACGGCCGAAACAAGACATAAAACCAGTTGAGGGGCGCGGCGGTCCATAGAGTCGTTTCTTCCGCCTTCCGAATGGCCAACGATTTAGGAGCCATCTCCCCCATGACGATGTGCAAAAAGGTGATCACTGAAAAGCCAATGGCAAATGCGATGGTATGGATCGCCCACTGGGGCAAACCGAAATAAGCGAGCGCCGGTTCAATCATTTTGGCAATAGCCGGCTCCCCTACCCAACCCAGTCCAAGTGATGCCAAGGTGATTCCCAATTGTGTCGCTGACAAGTAAGCATCCAGCTCCCCCAGCACCTTGCGGGCGGCTTTCCCTCTGCGCCCTTCAATCTGTGCGATCCGTGTCGCCCTTACTTTCACAATTGCAAATTCCGCGGCGACAAAAAAACCGTTCAATAAGACCAAAAAGATCACAAGCAAAATGTTAAAGGCATGACCTATGACGCCTTCCAACACAGATTCCCCCTGTTAACTCAAATTAGGTTATTTCAATATATCAAAAAACGGAAAAACCTTTCATCTCACAGGAAACGCCTCTCTCCTAGCAAAGATGACTTTCTTTACTTTATCAAATAAAAGTCGGCGTCTCAAAGAGCAAAAATCATAAATAATCATTCAAAATAGGGATATAACCATGTGTTTACTTACGCTAGAACTTCATATCATTCATTTTTGTTTACCGAATATGGTTGCTTCACCTACCCGTTTTCAAAAAGAAATGATGCCACTTTTACAATTTGGACATATTTGCCATCCGTTTTAAATTTATAATAGAAAGGAGCAGTACATGATGTTTAAGGAGGCTTTTTTAGTCACATGGTATTTAAAAAGTTTATGGCTAAGTTGGGCAAAGGTTCAGCCCAAGTCGATCTAATCCTTGATCAACACCAGTACAAACTGGGAGAGCAAATCAATGGACAATTAGTCATTACAGGCGGCACCATCGAACAGGAAATCAACAAAATCGATATTGATTTCATGATGAGTGTGCGCTTGGGAGAACACATACAAACCGTGTTAATCAACCGGTTTCCGTTCCCTGAATCGTTTAAAATCCAGCCATCAGAGAAAAAATCCTACTCTTTCTCTTATAAATTGCCGCAAAATCTACTGCTGTCCTGCAATTCGGTATCTTATTATTTCATCACGCATTTAGACATCGCGGCCGGGGTGGATTCGACTGATCGCGATCCGATTGACATCTTGCCTCCTGACCGCTTCCAAAACATCCTGTATGCGTTCGATCGCCTTGGTTTCCGCGAAAAACACGATTCCCGTTCGTTTGATGGGCACTTGCAGGAGTTTGAGCTGGCTCCCACCTCGATGCTCCGAAACGAAGTAGAAGAAGTGGAATTTGTGGCAGCGATGGAAGAGACGGGCATTCATCTGTTCTTAGAGGTGGACTTGCGCACGTTCGCTGGAGAAAAAGAAGTTAAACGAGAACTCTGGTTGGACAATCAACTGCTCGATGATCAAAACGCCCTGATTGACTATCTGCAACAAGTTCTGTTTGAAATGGTGAACAATCCGAATCTATACCACGCTGATAAAGCCCAATTCCACCACAAGATCGCGGGCTTGCCGGGTGCGATCGGCGCCTTCGCGATTGGGCTTATCGCCATGGAATTATTGGAAGATGTCGTAGAGGATATCGTTGAGGAAATCTTTGAAGATGATGATGATGACGATGATGACGACGATGATGAAGAGGACAGCTTATTTGATTTCTTTGACGATGAAGAAGAGGATTGAGCGAACAAGAAGGCTTGAGCGTCGCATCGGCACCCAAGCCTTTATTCATAAACCGAGCCTTGCCGGATGACCCCATCGCTTGAAAGCGGAAAAGTTATCCATCCTTCTCGTCAAGATAATCTGGGATATGCACTTTATCAATGAACAAAATGCCATCATACTGGGAACGGGGAATGAGTCGTTCTTCCCAAGTCCCCCAATCCAATGCTTGACGTTCCGTGAACATCCAAGAAGTTGCTCTCTCGCACTTTTGGCCAGACAGATCAACAAATATGTTCGCCGCTCCCACTTTGCCCAAGATCCATTCCATACTGCCTTCTGGGTGCGGATAGCGCACCGGAGCAGGTTGATGATCAACAAACGCGGATACACCGCGATTCATATATAGGCCGATAACATAACTTTCTTGCTTTAAGGAGCTAGGCAATAACCCGCCCATTGTCGGCAATGGCGAACGCGCATTTTTAACGGCCTCATTCTCTTTCCGTATATGATAATTATGCGACCAAACGATGATTTTTTTATTGGGATACAATGTTTCAGCAACCCATACAAGATCTACTGCCATTCTCTGATCGCGCATGGCGGTAATTTCATCATAGTATTTTTTGGCCAGATCATGGTTGTTTTCCGCAGCGTATTTATTGCCGAGCACTGCTTTTTCCAAAAAATGCTCAACGGTTTGCATGCGTCCATTTAACACATACAGCGTAACAGAAATCAGATTTGGATCTTCTGGATATATGCAAGCTAGTGCCGACCGATTCGCTTCTACAAACTGAATCAAGGCTTCATATCCGGTACGCATTTGGACTTTCTCTTTCTGGTATGCTTCGATATCCTTTAGGTAGAAGCTTGCGGCAAATTGCTGTTCCAACTGCTCCGCTTGTTCCGCTACGCTTGGGTTCACCTGCTCAAACCAACGCCGTATGAAATGGTGATAACTCCCCGTAGGTTGCATGTCCATGCCAGACAATCTTAGCGGAGCCTTGTTCTGTTTTGAATGCCGTACAAATTCAAACAAGGGAATCATTTCTTGCGTATGCCACACACTGATCACAGCACTTCTCATGGTATCTTCAGGAAGGCGCTCACTGGCTTGAAGGTCGGCGACATGGGTTTCTCCCAAGCCCGATTCAAAGGCGATTACTTCATAGCCGAGTTCTTCATACAAATATTGAACCAGTCTCACTCTGGAAGAAATAAATTCACTGGCACCATGCGAACTTTCTCCCAGCATGACAATCCGTTTCCCTTTTAAAACATCTTTCAAAAAGGTGAGATCCGAATAATCGTCTTCGTGCCTAGGCTCTAATTGTGTTATAGAGTGTGCATGGGCTCTCAGCCACGTTTCCCAATGCTCGTACAAGCTTTGTTCATTCTTCATCGCCACAACTCCTTTGGCTGTTTGCAACTTTGACACAAACGACCGAGAAGGGGTCGACAGAATTTTATATCAACTGCGATTATTTTTATTTTATATGAGTTGCCATGCCCATGAAAAGAATGCGACAACATGGTTTCACTTAAACATAAAAGGATATAAAAGAAATAACAGACGGAATTAAAGGGAGAGGATCATTATGTTTGATTTGATTGCCGAAATGTGGGATGTTATTGTATCCACCTTTTCTTCCAAACAAGCAGAAAAGTATAAAAAAGAAGCTGAGGAGTGTAAAAAGAAAATATCTACTATGAGCGATTAAAAAAGGACAAAAAGTGATGTTTCAAGAACAAAATAAAAATCTACAAAAACACTTAGGAATCCTCAATAAAAATAAGCCAAACCAAAGGGATCTGCGCCATGCGTTCCCGTTTTTTTATTGAACCGATGATTATTTAACTCCCTGAAAACCTAATATTTCTACTGGATTATTGTCCCTCTTTTCATATTTAAACAAATAGACTTGGCCTACATTGATTTGTTCCCAGTCTTCTTTATACATATGAAACCTCTCTTTTTTCCCTTCCCCTCTGATCCTAAAAACGGTTTTTCCTTCATAAACCTCTTTCTTTTTATCAATTACTTTCATTGTCACAGTACAGCTTTCCGTTTTAAATGCAAAGGTTTAATTATTTCACTGCCTCCCCATCCTCATCTACTTGATATGTTCCGCCACCAAACATCCACCCATTTGCCTCAACAAAGTCAATAAACTTATCTAAAAATTCATCATGATCAATGTCAACATGTTCATCCACAGCATAAATACTGCCCTCAATATGTATGCCAAGCCGTTTTTTCTTCCCCATGTTCTACCTCCAATGTAGGGTTTAGGCGCAGAAAACTTGTCTGACTTTTGTTCTGAATCTCCTCTGATCAATTGCTGTTTATCTACACTCATTTACATGAATATCGTGATCAACAGACAAATTTATTTTCGTTTTGAGTTTTCCCATTTTGCATTATCATTTATTTTGCGAAGGCTTGGGCATCAAGTACCCAAACCTTCATTCAAACATCACACGGGCCTCTATTTTTCCACGCCCAGTGTTTGCTTAGCCATGGTTTCATACTCTACCAAACCGGATTTCATAGCGAATTCAGCAATGGCAACAGGATAGGCCGCCGCTTGCAGTTCGATAATATGCTCAACCATCGTTGGCCAAACCACTCCACCGGCACCTTGATACGCATCGATCAACTTTTGCAGCCCGCCCTCTCCGAAGAGAGCGAGGTGGACGACAAAATCATTGGCCGGATCGTCAACGCGAGCTTCCGTCCAATCGATGATTCCCGTAACGCGGGCTTCTCCGTCAACCAGGATGTGTCCAACATGCAAATCGCCATGGATCAATGCAGTCTGTTTCGGCCAAAGCGCATCATTGGCCAACCATTTCTGCCAACGGGCCCAAAGGGGTTGACTTACGCCGAAATGCGCCTTGACTTTCTCCATCCTCTTTCGCATCGCCTCTCTCAGTTCCTCTGCCGCATGCACGGTCAAGCCAGCTTGTCTGGCCTGGTCATGGTTGATGCGGTGCAAGGCAGCCATGGCCTGGCCCAGGGTTTCATGAAAGATGTCTGGCACATTGTGCTCATCGATCTCCCACACATATGCTTTTGTTTCTGGATCAATCGTTGCGGCAGGCGCGCCTACGAGGCGCTTGTAAGCGATCAATTCATCAGAAAAAACCGTCCATTTTGGTGCTTGTACCGGGATCTTCCCATCCAAGAAATCGAGAATCGCCTTTTCTTTCTTGGCGGTCGGAACCACATCAGGGCGCCTAGGCAGACGCAAAACCCATTGCTCTCCTTGCTCGTCCATGGCAAACACGACGGAAAAATCAAGGCCGGACTCATTACGTGTCAATGAGTCTTCTCTCATCATCAGCCCATGCCGCCGGGCCACTTCCATCACTTGTTTATCGCTCAATGTCATCGTTTTTCCCTTCCTTTTCTTATACGTGGTCATATTTCCCGGTCGCATTGTACCGGGCCATGGTTGTCCCCGGTCAAAATAGAACAACAAAAAAACCACAGGTTATCTGCCTGTGGTTAGGTAATCGGAAAAATGGTAGATCCAAAGCGAAGGACTTCTCCATCCCTATCATGGTGGCCGTAACACATACCTTCCCCCACCAATCGGAGGTTGGCATGCGCAATATCGTTGTATGGTATAGCGGGTTACCTTACAAATAGGCGAACCAATTCCGATTCCCTGCGCACAAGCAGAACCTTTGAACACAATATCATTTGTGATTGCAAAGGGTAGAATCGGAATTGGAATGCCATAGATGACCCTCCGTTCAGTGTGAATTAAACACATACTAACACGAATAATTAAACAATGCAATTATTGTACTTTTTCATGATGATCAGAAATACGATCATCTAAAATGCTGCTTGACTATACCCTTGCCTTGATCCACTTCCACTTCGGCATAGGCGCCATTGATAAACGTGATTTGCGGCGGAACATGTCCACAATCAATATCGTAAATGACGGGTACCTGAAGCTCAGCCGCCAGTTCCTGATAAACATCTTCCACCGTATAACCTTGGACGGGTTGATTGGCGAGGCTACGGCCAAACAGGATGCCTGAACACCCTTCAAACCACCCGGCCAACTTCATTTGCACCAATGATCTGCGCAAATCAGTGGTCACCAGTTCGCAATTCTCGAAATACCAAAGTATGGGTTCCCCATCAATAAAAGCCTTTCTAAATTTCCTCACGTCACCATACGGCGTGCCAATCAAATGCCTGATCACATCGACGCATCCGCCGAGCAACCGCCCTTGTACCTTAGCTTTGCTATGGGATGCCACTTTCCAGTATGTCGGTTCTGTCAAATGAAAGAGACAAGGGGTTGGATTCTCATGTTGCCATTTTTCTTGATATTTGGCGGAGGAGTGCTGAAGGATGGAGGCACCCCGCTCTGTGGACAAGACATCGAGCCATGCGCCGGTAGTCTCATCCCAGTATTCCCCGCGCAGATCAACGAGATTAGGTCCATGAGCCGTAGCGATCCCCGTTGTCAAGGTAATGGCTAGCAACAGCACGCTGGTATCGGAGTAACCCAACACCCACTTGTTCTTCATTTTTTCAAAATCGACATGCTCCAAGATCTCGATGAGGAGTTCGCCACCCCAAGGGGGAATGATCGCCTGGATCTGATCATCGCCCATCATGCGATTGAATTCATCTGCGCGTTTCTTTGCTGATGCCGACTTCGCTTTTTCTTGCGTAAAGGCGGTTTCTCCACAAACAATATGAAAGCCCCTCTCCTCCAGTCGCCTAGTCGAGCTGTCCAGCAACGCATGCAGTTCTGTCGGCACCCCGGAGGAAGGGGCGGTGATTCCAATGGTCATACCTGTTTTAAAAGATGGATAGTTAATCATGCACAGCCTCCTAGTCTTTTCAAAAAAGTGCATCAAACCTCTATTATTTGAACAATCCTTTCCTTTTTATCTTCCCCTTGTTTGGCACAAGTCAGATCATCACTCAATGATATTGGTCAACCACCCGCCGCGCGGTCAGTCACAACTTGTCCAGGCAGAAAAAGGCCATTGGCATAGCCTATGGTCTTTTGTGCATGTCTTTTATTTAAAGGTTCCCCATGTGCGGCACATGAGGCGGTAAAAAACTTGGCAGATGGCAACTCTCATTCACCCAAGAAGTCATCCAACTCAAGCCAATGTTGCTGCAACCACTCTATCTCCACCAAGAACCTCCGCGGGTTCGCGCTTCGCTCCTCAATGTCCGCCGTGATCCACCAGCCTGATTCTTTCGTCCACAAAAGACGCAACGCCCGCGCCGCCCTCTCCGCCGAGTACCCGGGCACAACTTCCCGATATCCGCCGAGGAAGGCGGCCGCTTTCGCTCGCACCAATCCTCGCTGACCGTCCACACTACCTGACAACAAGGCTCTCGCTACATCAAGGTCAGGGTAGACATAACGCATGCGGTCAAAGTCCAAAATAGCGGCAACTCGCTTATTCTCAAACAAAAAGTTGTCAAAATGGCAATCCCAATGAGTCCATCCTAGGCGACATCGGTCAAATTGGGAAAAGTCCAGCCTGTCCAAAATTTGCTTTTGTCTGTGGAGCAACCGCATCACACGCTCAGACGGTTGCCGAACTTGCGCGAGAGCCATCTGTTTATTCCATTTTTGCAACAAGCGCGACCGATCCGGCTTCCAAGCGAGCTCAGCCGGCGGGATCTGTTTCAACGCCTTATGCAATTTCCCCATCTCCTGCCCAAGGGAATGCATCTGTTCCGTCGTCGCTTGTCCCGGAGCCACGACCTCCCCATCCATTTTCTCCTGTACTGCGAACACTTCCCCTTTGCTTGATGTCAGCAACCGCTTCCCGTCAAACGAATAAACCATTGGACATCGGATTCCTTGCTTCCGCACTGCTTCTTGGATAGACAACGCCATGTTGATAAAGGGAAGTTTTTTTCCATGCCGACGTTGGTTGTATTGCTTGACAAAGACGGACGCACCATCAGCAAAGTGCACAATCCATTTCAAATTGAGCAAACCACGGTGAATGGGTTCACTATTCACAATTCGCTTCGAAAAAAGCGCTTCTACCCGCTCAAAAATGTCCTTACAGATCACTTGGCTCATCACTTGCCCCCTCACTGGTCTTGCTCCCTTCGCCAGCCGGCACCACAGCGTATTTGTCCATGAGCCGGGAAAGGATTTCCTTCATACCATGCACCAATTCCAGCGGTTGCCGCACTGTCGCATCTTCTCCCAACCCCATAAAAAATTTAGCGAGAAAGGGAAGATCCCGCTTTGGAAAATGACCATCCACCCATCCTCCGCCATCCTCTTGGTGATGCAGATGGTTTGCCAGCCACCATTCGGCCTCACACTTGCGCACACCCTCTTCGTTCAATTCCACCCGCACATGGGCCATCTCCGGCTCCGCCTGAGTTATAGGTTGGACATTGCCGAGGTGAACATGTCGTAAGTCCCGTGGTTTCACATCTGAAGACGCCTGTGCAACCGCCTTGATCCGATCACATCGGAACACGCGATATCCACCGCGCAAAAAACAATAGGCGGGGCAATACCATATGCCGTCTCGCGCATAAATACCAATCGGTTGGATGTGCCGGCTAACTTTTCCTTCCTTCGCTTCATACTCAATCAAAAGCACTTGCTGGTGAACGGCTCCTTCGAGCAATCTCGATAAATGAGGGCTTTCCCCCCGCCTCGCCGGTGTGATGAAATCGACGCGATTCTTCATTTGCTCAATTCGCTCACGTATGTCACTAGTCATGTAAGAAGCGAATTTATTCAATGCGGATGAGATTTCAGCTTCAAAGGGAATGGACAGATAATGACGCAACGCATAAACGGAAAAAAAGATGGCGAATGCCTCTTCTTCCGTAAACGAGATGGGAGGGAGGCTTCTTTCATTCAACACGTGATAACCTCCGTGAGGTCCCACTTCAGAATACAAGGGCACCCCCAACTCACTTAACTCCCGCAAATCCCTCAATATGGTTCTCGTTGAGACACCGAATTCCTCCGCCAATTCCTTGACTGTAAACTTCCGTTTGCGGTTAACCGTCATCATCAATTCCAGCAACCGTTTCGCTTTGGGCATCACGATCCTCCATTCGATCGATTTATGACAATAGCTGTCACCATTATAAGCTACAATGGGCACCAAGCCGAAACCTGCTCGCTTCTTTATCAGAGGGCGGGCTCGGCATCAAACCATTAAACCCGAGGAGTTGGTATATATGACATTGCAATTAACCCCTTATGTTTTTTTTGAAGGAAATGCGCGAGAAGCGATACGCTTTTATGAAGAAGTGCTTGATGCGGAGATTCTTTTCTGCCAGACCCTGGGGGAAGGGCCGGATAATCCGGATCACCCTCTTCCTGCAGAGATGAAAGAAAAGATCGCACACGCTGTGTTAAAAGTGGGCGACACGGAGTTGATGATCGCCGACGCCTTTCCCGGGCAACCCCTGCACGAAGGAAATCAAGTTAATATCTGCATCACCGTCAACATGACAGAGAAAGCGCAACAGCTTTACGATGCGTTAAAGCAAAACGGTCATGTGGGCATCCCGTTAGAAGAAACGTACTTCAGTCCCGCATATGCCTTGGTGACAGACCGATTCGGCGTCACCTTTCAGATCTTCACCAGAAAAAAATAACGCCGCATTCTCAAGCCGATTAATTTTCTCCCTTTTTCGGCTGGCCCGCTTTTGCGTTATTGTGGGGAAGTCAAAAAAAATCATCGCTAAAGAGCGATGATTCATGCCGGGCCGATCTTGACTTCTGGTCAAGCGTCCCGGTTTTTCATATATTCCTCAGCTTCTATTCTAAACTCGCGCGCATCTCTAAATGCAGCGGACCGTTGCGACAGGGCAGCAACGATATCGGCCTGATCAGTTTCTGTCAAGGCGAAAACTTCTGGAGGACGGGGAACACGCAGTTGCGTATGATCATGATAAACTTTCGTAACAATGGTACCTAGCGCGACTCCATTCTCTTCTTCAATCACACTCCACACCCACCGCTCTTGGTCAGTGAAGTCATTGGTGTTTCCCCACTCGCGAGAAATATTCAAGTCACCAGGCAGACGAGGGAGCGGTTTCAGCCCGCTCTCTTTCAATTGCTCGTGAATCGGTAAAAACAAGAAGTTCAAATATGTTCCGTAAGCGGGGTCACCCACTTTCTTATACGCATCCATCAACTGCGAGTATTTTTCTTCAAATATCGCTTGCCAGTTTTTAGTGATGTGCTCATTGATATACTGGGCAATGACATCGATGCGATTCCCTTCGCTTTCGGCGAGGATTTGCGGAAGTGGCTTCATTGCGCTCATCTTTAGCCCCTTTCAAAATGCCGATTTCCAATAGCAACAAAACTGCCTTTTCCTATTTCATTATACAACATAGCAAATGAACAATAAAAACATTCCTTAATTTTTAAAACAATTCATCGCCAGCACATCTCATCCGCTTACTCCAAGCCGGAAAGCTCAACGCCCGCTCAACCACCCCAGCTTAATTGCCAAGAAACACCGTATCGATCGGCAACCCAAGCGAATTTTTTGCTAAACGGATACGAATCTAACGGCATGAGCACTCCTCCGCCTTGGGATAGTTTCACAAACAGCTCGTCAATTTCACTTTCTGTCTCACAGGTGACAAACAATGAAATCGCGGGCGTAAAGGTAAATTCATGTTTGATAGGACTGTCCATGCACATGAACCGTTGTCCATTGAGTGAGAAAACCGCTTGCGCCACTTTCCCACTCGCCTCGCTCCCATCGTCTTCATGACGGGACAAGGTGAGAATTTCTGCCTGCTTGAACAAAGAAACATAAAAATTCATCGCTTCTTCGGCCTTGCCTTCGAACATTAAAAAGGTCGTGATTTTCTGATTCGCATTCTCCATCATTGGCAATCAACCCCTTTGATCGGAAAGGATAAAACGCTCTTTCTTCCAGTGTCGACAAAAGCGCCCATTCCCATTCTCTTCCCATCCATAACATGGATCATCGAGATGACGGAATGATCAAAATTGGAATATAATAATCTATGAAAGCTATGTTTCCCTAGGGGGTGTCTGGCAAATCAAGTTGTTAGAGAAGATGGGGTGGAAAAACCTTTTCTCGAGGAGCGCTGATGCACAAGTGAAGCGAATGAGAAAAGGGTTTTGGAACCGCTGGCCTATTCATCAGACACGCTCTAGTCAGCAACATAGCTCATTTTTAACCCCTTTTCATTTCGAAAGAAAGGATCAGTCCAATGAAAAAACCCTTCGCCATTTTGTGTGCGGCGACTATCGCCGCGGCCGCACTGCTCCCGTTCACCGCAAACTCGGTTTTCGCAAGTGTTCCGCGATATGCTTTTGAAACGGAAGATGGAAAGTGGGACGGCCATGTCTATAATCCCGAGGTAGTGGGCGATGTGGAAATCGTCCTTGTCCACCCGCTGTACGCCAAATATACTAACGGCAAAACTGTGAAGCTTAAGGACACGTCCAAACTGTGGGTACGCCTTTGCGAAGCCAACACCCGTACCTGCACCGCCTATTACAACCTGGCTAGCGGCAAAGCGCAGTTTGACAATGTGCAAGTCGGACACTTTTATGTTGATGTGAAGGACGAACTCCCCAATGCACATGTGTCCGGGCAGTTAGATGTTGTGTTTAAATGATCTCCCTCAAAGTAACCCGGAGTGCTTTTCCCAAAAGCCAAGGCTATCAAGCCTTGGCTTCACATTTTAAACATTCCAAATATTATACCTGCCACTTCCCAAAATGAAAGGAAGATACCATTGAGTGTTCACCAAGAACTGATACAACTTATTCAAGCTGGCAAAGAAGGACTAGGAATAGACTTTAAACGAACCGAGTACACTCGGGAAAAACAAACAGATTTAATCAAAGATCTGATTTCTATGGCCAATGCTCCTTTTGATGGAAAGAGATACATCATCATTGGAGTTGACGTAGAAGGAGATTGCATTTCTATTTTTCCCCTTCAAAACATTACTGACGATGCTGAATATCAACAACTAGTTCGCGAATTTGTCGAGCCTACAATTCCTTTTACTTACTATGATTTTGAATATGAGGGAAAAACCCTTGCCGTATTTGAAATAAAAGGATGTGAAAACCCTCCTTACATGATAAAAAAAGATCTCCAACGAGGAAAGACTATCTTGAAAAAAGGAGATTCTTGGATTCGTACAGGAAGCCGTAACGACCGATTAAGTCGTAGGGACTTAGATGATCTGGTTCAATTCCGTAATCGAAATCAGGAAAAAACGATTCTCTCGATTGACGAGATTAAAAAAATGGTCTATTATTCACATCCAAATGATTGGACTTGGATAGAAGAAGATATTGCCATATTAAATGAAAATCCTATGATATCTCTTAATGTTGATAGGTCTAAAGATCGCGATTATTATGAAGAGTGGTTGGATAAATTTGTTGATAATAAAGGGCGCTACAAAGTTTACAGAATCCAATATTTCCAACAAACTATTAATACATTTGATGTTGTTGTGGTAGATGGCGGACGTAAAGAAATACCTGTACCAAAGCTCTATAAAGATCGTGTAGAGTCCTTTCAAATTGAACATAACCATAGAAAACTGTACGACAAAATGTATATTACATATGAACAATACAATTTAGGCCGCGTTGTTAACCGTTCGGTATTCCCAGGTGATTATGATCGTTACTTGCGCCAAGGAGGCATCGACTTCGTTAAAGATGATCTTATCTAAGTTCTATAAAACAATAAACAGTCTTTATTTATACAAAGCTTGAATATCTTTATAATTGTAATCAAAGACCAAAGAATGACACGCTTTTCTATTGGAGGCGGACATTTCAGACATGTTGGCGTTGCATCAAAGGTGAAAGAACGCACGGGATGATTGCCGTAATAGAATAAGACCGAAAATACTTATTTAGCGGAAAGAGCCGGCTGCGTAGCTGGCCTTTTCCGCTTTTTTTGCGCAATCAGACCAATCCGTATCCTTTACTTCGTAAGTTCAACGATCATCGGCTTATCAGTAATAACCACTTCCTTTTTCTTGCTTCCTAACTGTATGATATATTTTTTTCCTGGTACTAGCTGATCTTTTATCTCTCCATTTTCATTGGTTAATCCTGCTTTAGGTATTGCACCTACACTATCCCTTTCTTCTTCAGGAATAACCGCTTCAATGCCGACTGCTATTCTAGAAACGGGCTTCCCTTCTTGATCCAGAACGCGAATAGTAACAGGACTTAACTTAGGTTGCTTACTTTCTTCATGGGCACAACCCGCTAATATGAAGCAAGCAAGGATACCAGCTAAGATTCGCAATTTCGATCTCCTTTCTATAAAACACCTGTATTTTAATTTTATAAATATATATAATCTTACTATAGCATGCATTTCTTACATTTTTATGTTGATGCGACGGACAAACTCCCCAACGCATGTGTCTTTACTTTTGAAATCCGACTGTACGACGGACTTGAGAGAGGATGAACATAATGGGCGTGATCCGCGCCATTAAACAAAACGAAATCGACCGATTGATCACCTTGGTTACCAATGCTTATCCATCTTTTGACGCTACAAAGGAAGAAGTTGTGCAACCGTTCAGAGAGCAAGTTGCCGCCACCATCAAAGAGCCGGGAAACTCCCATTTTTACGGCTATTACCGCGATGAACAATTGTTGGGGATTATGCGTTTGTACGACTATACCGTTCATTGGCACGGTTCCAACCTATTGGCCGGAGGCGTAGGTAGCGTAGCGGTGGACTTGCTTCACAAAAAGGAGAAAATCGCCAAAGAATTGATCACTTACTTCCTGCGGCACTATCGCAATCAAGGCGCTCACATTGCCTTCCTCTATTCATTCCGCCCAGACTTTTACAAACGCATGGGCTTCGGCTTCGGCACCGAGTGGCACGAATACCGCGTAACCCCCAGCACCATCCCCAACGGTCAAGGCAAAGAGCGGCTCACTTTTCTGACAGAAGCAGACATTCCGGACATGTTGGCTTTGCATCGGCGGGTGACAGAACGAACGCATGGGATGATTGCCGCAACAGACCAAGATCTTAAGCGCTTATTCAGTATGAAACAAAACCGCATAGTCGGGTATGTCAACGGACATGGCCTTCAGGGATACATGGGGTTCCAGTACCGCAACAATCATTCCAAAAACGATTTTCATAACGACTTGCATGTCAACCAATGGATTGCGGAAGAGCCGGCTGCACATCAAGCTTTTTTCGCCTTTTTACGTAGCCAGGCCGACCAATTTCAGCGGATTGTGTTCTATGTGCAGGACCCTGAATTTCATCATTTGTTCGATGATCCACGTAATGACACAAACAATATGATCCCTCCGTTGTCGCACGAGGTTCGCACGACGGGAATCGGCCTCATGGTTCGTATCCTGGATGCCAAACGTGCCCTCTCGACATCGACCATCTATCCCTTTGGCAATGTGGACGCCACCTTCACCTTCGAGATCAGAGACACTTTTTTGGCGGAAAACGAACAGCGATTCACCATTACGTTCACAAATGGGAAGCCCGCGTTGCGCGACTTTGTCGACAAAGCACCCGTCGTTCGCATGGACATCAGCGATTTGTCTGCGCTTCTGTACGGAGCAGTCTCCCTCAACACCTTGCTCAACTACGGCAAAGCGACCATTTCAGATGCACAATGGACGCAAACATTGCGTGCCTTGTTTCCCAAAGCGGCTTTCCCTGTTTGCGACACCTTTTTTTAAAAAAACCCATCCCCCTCATTTTGCCGGGGGATGGGTTTTCGATCACATCGCAAATCAGCATCGAAGACAAGCCATCTGAATTCTGAAACTACTCATCTCGAACCGCTTGCACTTGGTTGAGCATATCCATCTGTTTGTCGGTTCGGTCATCAATACAAATGTTGGTGATGATCCGACTGGCTCCATTGGACATGGCGTTTTGGTGAATCTGCATGGCAAGCTCCATCAGCCGGGGCACATCTCCCTCGATCACCGTCGCTGTGGGCGTGACCTGATAATTAAATCCGTTTTTTTCAATCAGTTTGACAGCATCATCCACATAAGAGCTGAAGCTCGCTGTGCCGGTGCCAACAGGAACCACACTAATTTCAAGCAAAGCCATCATTACCCCTCCTCGGTCTAACAATTCACTACATAAGGTGCACAAACACCGGCTAGGCTATTCAGGCCATGGCTTTTGCCTTCTCCGCGGTGTTATCCTTGGTGATCCATCCCTTTTGCAACCCCTTATTGACCATATGGTCAAAGCGCGATAAGATGATATTGACCGTATGGTCAATACCCTGCGCGTTTAAGGAGTAGAGACATGGAAACCTATGTTATGCATTTCCATGAGATTGATCAGACGCATGTGAGCGAAGTCGGCGGCAAAGGGGCCAACCTCGGTGAGTTATGCAAGGCCGGATTTCCTGTACCCCCCGGTTTTTGCATCACGACATCTGCTTACCGTGATTTTGTCGGGTCCAGCGGCGAGTTTGATGAGTGGTTGAATGAGCTTGCGAAGTTAAAACCGGAACAGCTGGATCAGATTAGCTTTTGGGGACAACGGATTCGCAATCATCTGCTCTTCCTATCCCCTTCTGAGCAATTCACATCTGCCCTGTTCGACGCATGGAAAAAGGAAGGGACAGAACGGGCTTATGCTGTTCGCTCTAGCGCGACAGCCGAAGACTTACCTACCGCTTCCTTTGCCGGACAACAGGAAACTTATCTGAACGTAAAAGGGTTTGACCCTCTCTTAGAAGCCGTTAAAAAGTGTTGGGCTTCCCTGTTTACTGACCGCGCGATTGTCTATCGCATCAAAAATGGATTTGACCACCGTTCCGTCCGCTTATCCGTAGTCGTACAACAGATGGTAATCCCTGATGTCTCAGGGATCATGTTCACTGCCGACCCTATCACCGGGCACCGGAACACGGTATCCATCGATGCCGGATTCGGCTTGGGTGAAGCTTTTGTTTCCGGATTGGTCACCGCTGATCTGTACAAGGTGCGCGGCAACCGAATCAGCGACAAGCAAATCGCCACAAAACAAAAAGGCATCTTTGCCATGCCGCAAGGTGGCACGGAAACGAGAGACCTCCCTCCCGAACAACGACAAAAACAAGCATTGCCGGACGAGAAAATCTTGGAACTGGCCGAGCTTGGACGGCGCATAAAAAAGCATTATGGCACGGAGCAAGACATCGAGTGGTGTCTGGAAGGCGACCGGTTTTTCATTTTGCAAAGCCGGCCCATCACCTCCCTTTACCCACTCCCATCCGCAAAGGAGACATCGCTCCGAATATATCTTTCGTTCGGCCACAAACAGATGATGACCGACTATATGAAGCCGCTTGGGATTTCGGTTTTACGCACCCTCGTCCCAATCAACAAGCAGTCCGTCCATTCTGAAAGCAACAGTCTGGTTGAAGCTGGCGGCAGATTGTTCTTAGATTGCACGCCTGCCTTGCATCTCACATCCATACGAAACAAAATTTGCGCAAACGCCGAACTGGATGATGATCTCCTTGCTCTGTCCAAGGCTATCAGAATGGAAGAGTTTCAGCAAAGCCTTCCCCGCCGAGGGGTGAGACGTCAATTTTTCCGCACCTTCAAACGTATTTTTACTGTCTATGGCCGAGCCATCCCCCTGTGGATCAAGCTGTTCTATTTCGGTGACCCCCAGAAGGCAGCCAAACAGGCTCACATCACCTATCAACAAAATTTAGCTCGTTGCAGACAAAAGCTCTTAGGCCTGTCCGGCTCCGAACGGATGAAGGCGCTGCAGGACAGTGTGGCGCGAGACGTATTGAAGGCGTTGGCAGATTCATTAGCTTGCACCCTGGCGGGATTGATGGCAGGAGTCATCCTGGAACGGCGCGTGAAGAAATGGTTGGGAGAAGAAGTGCCTCCCGCCCTGCACAAATCTCCGCCAGGCAATGTCACGAGTGAAATGGGCTTGATGATCGGCGATTTGGCAGATGCGGCAAGAGACTGCCCTGCATTGCTCCAATATCTTGAAACAGCGCAAGACGAAACGTTTTATGAGGGATTGCGCAACATTGAAGGCGGCGAAGCCTTTCAAGCTAAACTTTCTGCATTTATGGAAAAGTACGGCATGCGCGCCCCCGGAGAGATTGATATTACGCGGGTTCGATACCGAGAGAAACCGACGTTGCTCGTTCCGTCCATTCTAAGCCATATCCGAAGCAATAAAGTGAATGAGCATCGCGAAAATTTCAATCGCGGGGAACAGGAAGCGCATGAAACGATTCAATCTTTGCTTTCCCGGATCAGAAAAACGCGGGGCGGAGCGAGAAAAGCCAAACGGTTGGCGCGGTTGATCTCCATTTACCGCCATAACGTAGGCATCCGCGAACTGCCCAAGTACATCATCATCCGGCATTTTGCCCTCTTCAGGGAAGCGATCTTGGAAGAAGCAGAGCAACTATGCCAGCAAGGTGTGTTAAAACAAAAAGAAGATATCTTTTATTTCACGTTGGATGAATTGGTCGCTTTGGTGGAACACCGCTTACCTGACGCCCAATCGCTGATCGACTCCCGTAAGCTGCAAGAAGCGCACTACAGCAAACTTTCACCCCCGCTCGTTATGACCAGCGACGGCGAAATATTTACAGCCGCCCGGCGCAACGAAAAAGCCCCTCCCGGTGCATTGATCGGCATTCCCGCATCGGCAGGGATTGTAGAAGGATATGTCAAAGTCGTCCGAAGCCTGGAGGAAGGACGACTGAACAAAGGGGATATTTTGGTCGCTCCCCACACGGATCCTGGGTGGACACCATTATTCCACTCAGCCAAAGCGCTCGTGACAGAGGTCGGCGGCTTGATGACCCACGGCTCTGTCGTAGCCAGAGAATACGGCATCCCTGCTGTGGTCGGCGTGGAAAAGGCCACCACGCGCTTGAAAGATGGTCAATACATCCGCGTGGACGGCACAAACGGCTATGTGGAAATTTTGGCAGACTCCGCCGATTAAACCAACGCAAAAAGGCAGGCACTGATCATGTGCCTGCCTTTCTTCTCTATTTCCTGCCGATTCTGGCTTTTGCGCATTAAACGAAAGAATCTAAAACGACACGCAACAACTTGCCTCTTAACAGCTTGTATGTCCGCTCAATCCAATTCATCTTCTCAGGATGATATCCGGAACGACCGACATACGTTTTATTGGACCAGATCCCCTTGCCCTTGGACTTGGCCATCTGTTCTGCCTCTTTCATCTTTCTGACCATGTCAGGATTGCGGTTTCTGGTATAGCTCACCCGGGCCAAGCCCTTTTTGGCCAACTCTTCCTGCAACAGCTTGCGGTCGACATAGACATAAGCTAGCAATCGACCATAATGATCTCTTTTTTCCGCATCATATCCCAGTTCAACAACACGGCTCTGATTAATCATATATCTGGTGAACAACTTGGCCTCTTCCCCATAAGGTTCAACTCCTTTGCGCGGATGACTCGTCTCGGGGGTGTCCACCAATAAAAATCTCACCCGTTCCTCTTTGTCGTTCTTAAACCGTACCCGAATGGTATCCCCGTCATACACTTTCACAACCTGTACAGCGTCAATCTCACCGGCACTGTACAAACTCTTCTTATTCGGCAATCGTTTTCGTTTCTTTCTAATAAACACTATGTCTTCTCCCTTGATGTAAATTATCTCTTTAAACAGAAACTTATAAGTTCTCATTGATTATTCTACTATTAATAACAAATAAAAATCTATAACCTAAAGAAAGGCGTTTCCATCACTCTGCCATGTGTTTCCATACCAATTATGATGGAACCTTGCTTCGCAAAGAAGACCGCCAGCCCCATCAAGGCAAGCGGTCCCGCTCCCACCGTGTACCACGGGGGAATGTTCCATGGTTAGCTACCTGTTTTGATCTTGGCGATGCTCGCCTTCACCCCTTCCAACACCTGCGGATCTTCCAAACCGGTCACATCCCCGGCCACTTCGCCATGAACCCACAATTCTTTTAATAGGCGACGCATAATTTTACCGCTAACGGTTTTTGGCATTTCATCGAGGAACACCACCTTGCCGGGCTTGGCGATCTCCCCAATTTTGTCAATGATCCGTTGGCTTATTTCCTGTCTCAATCGGTCTTCCTCCGCAGGGATGTCCTGGTTTGCTTTTGCAAACACGATCGGGATCTCCCCTTTGATTTTATCGGGTACGCCGATAACGGCTGCCTCGGAAACATCCGCGCAGGCCAATACTGCGCTCTCCATTTCCATGGTGCTGAGGCGGTGACCCGCGACGTTGAAGGCATCATCGGAGCGACCCACCACCCAGAAATGCCCGTCCTCATCTTTTAACGCGATGTCGCTGGCGAAATAACAGCCTTGTACTTGGCTGAAATAAGCCTCTTTGTACCGCTCAGGCTGTTTCCAAAGCGTCCGGCACAGCATAGGCATCGGCCGCCGCATAACTAAGTTACCTAGCACCCCTGCAGGCACCGGCTGGCCGTTGTCATCGACCACATCCATGGCCGCGCCCAAAAATTGAATTCCCGCCGAACCCGGCTTCATGGGAGTCAGCCAAGCAGCCCCAGCGATGGGGCATCCGGCCACTTCTGTCTGTCCCCATGTGTTATTGACATAAACGTTGTTTTTCCCCAAAACCTCGCGCGTCCAATGCCATGTCTCTGGATCGAACGGCTCCCCGACCAACGCAATGACATCGAGACACGACAAGTCATAAGGCGCCAACGCTTCGTTTCCAAGGCTTTTTAACATACGCAATGCAGTCGGCGCAGTGAACAGCTTGTTAATGCGATAGCGATCAATAATCTGATAAAAACGGTCCGCTTCGGGATAGTTTGGCGCCCCTTCATACACCACCGTTGTGACCCCATTGGCCAACGCGCCGACAATTCCCCAAATGTGCATCGTCAACCAGCCGATGTCCGCAGTGCACCAGAAGACATCATCTTGGCGATGATCCATATGATATTTGGCGTAAATGTAATTTTGCACTACAAAGGCCATACCAGCGTGAACCACCCCTTTGGGGTTTCCCGTCGTCCCGCTGGTGTAAAAGACAATGCCCGGCTCATTGGCTTCTACCCCTGTCGGTTCACATTGATTGCTTGCTCCTTTCACAAGCTCGTGCCACCAGTAATCCCGTCCTGCTTGCATGTGTACGGGTTGGTTCAACCGATTGACGACAATCACCGCCTGAACGCCGTTGACCGCTGGAACTACTTGATCCACCTTGTCTTTCAACGGAATGCGTTTTCCCCTGCGCAAAGAAGCATCAGCGGTAATGATCAACTTCGGTTCGAAATGGATGAGTCGGTCTTTGAGCGCCTCGGTAGAAAATCCGGAAAAAACGGCGTTATACACCGCCCCCAAACGGAAACAGGCTAACACAGCAATCACTGCTTCCGGCAGGTTAGGCAGATAAATGGCCACCGGATCCCCTTTTTTCACGCCAAACTCCTTCAACACATTGGCAAAACGGTTCACTTCAGCCAAAAGCATCTGATAAGTATAAAAACGGACCGGTCCGTCTTCCCCTTCCCAAATCAAGGCTGTCCTATTTCCGGCTCCCGCTTGGACATGCCTGTCCAATAAGTTGTAACAGGGGTTGCTGACCCCACCGGTAAAAAAACGAAAATCGGCAAAGTCTCCCGACATGGTGTCAGTCCACGGCTCAAACCAATGCAATTCACGTGCCACTTGATCCCAAAAAGCGGCGGGATTCTCCCATGAACTCTCCAACAGCTCGCGGAAAGCGTCCATACTTCCCAGCTGCGTCGCTCGTACTTTTTCCGGGTTGGGTTGAACTAAACGGCTATTTTGCACAACATCCCGCATGCCTTTGATGTCACGATTCACCATTCCATCCCTCCAATGAATGCATTGATTCTTTTTGGATTGCCGCCCCATCCGATGACCGGCGAAAACCTTCTTGAAAGCCCTTACATCAAAGTCCGTGCTTCCCAACCGTAGCCATCCGGTGCGAAGGAGGAATACAGCTAGAATAATAATTGATAGAACCTTCAGATTTCTATTGCCGAGTAACTCCCCGATCACCGAATGAGGATAGGGTACGCAGCAAGCCTCAAACTGACACCTTCCATGTCCAGTGGTCTTTTTGCCCAATTACAACAAGCTCACTCAAAACTAGTTGACTAACATCCAGGGAACCTAATCATTCATGATCGATTTAGGTTCCACAACCTTATTTTATTACAAATGGAACCCGAAGAGCCATCCTGACATCGTGCCTTACCTCCATCCAGGGCCACTTATTGCCGACGCAACAGTCGGCAAAAAAGAGGCCGGGTGCACAACAGGTGCCTCCGGCCGGATACTGAGAGAGGATTCAGATAAAACAATCTTATGGGAAAGCGTTGTTTCAGATTACATCACTTGTTGTTTTTATCGGCAACCAGTGCGGCAATCTTATCAAACGCTTTAGATTCGTTTGAGCTTGACACCATTTGAATACCCATCTCTTGAATCCGCTTATACGCTTCATCCAATTTCGCTTGCAAATTCAAAATGGTTTCATTTGCCGTATCAAGCTGCGCTTTTAAATTGTCACGCTCTGTTTCCAGAATGCGTCTGTCGGCTTCCACTTCCTTTTTGAGGACATTTTCGCGGATGGCCAGAACTTTTTTGATTTCGGCGTCGGCTTTTGCTGAAGCTTCTTTCTTGACCTCTGCGATTTTGTCGGGAATGGCAGCCACTTCAGCTTCAAGCTGATCCATCTTCTTCTCCCGTTTTTCGATTTCACTTTCGCGCTCTTCCAGCGATTTTTTATATGTACTCAACTCAGCGTTTTTCTGTTCGAGTTCCAAGTTAAATGCTTTGCGTTTGCTCGCCAACTCATCCTCAAGCTGGTCATACGCTTGTTTCTTATGTCTTTCAAAGTCGTATTTGAATTCTTCTTGTTCACGCTTCTGGCTTTGGGCCAGTTTCTCTTTTTGCTCTTTGATCAGCGCCTCATACTCTTCACGCGCCGACTTAATTTTGTTCGTGATCTCGTTCAATTCGGCCGTTGCTTTCTCTTTGGCCTCAACCAATTCTTTTTCTTGTTCCAGCTTCAACTCTTGATGGGCGTTGACCAGCCCTGCGAGGGTGTGAGCTTGCTTTTCAATTCCGAACAATTCCTTAAGCTCCGCCTCTTTGATGGCTATCGCTTCTTTGACGGTCTGGAGATTGGCCGTTTGCGTCTTGATGTCATCACTGATTTTGCCAAGCAAGCTAGTGACCGATTTTGACAGATCGGTGATTTTCTCTTCAATGTTCCCTTCCACGATGTTGTTGGCTTTGGCGATCGTTTCCGCCGTTTTTTTCGCCGTCGTTTCCGCAACCGGATCTAGCTTTCCTTTCTCCAACTCAGCAATTTTCTTCTCCGCTTCACGGAGAGCCTTCAGGATCGTCGCTTTGGTGTCTTTCTCGGTGACTTTACGCATCTGGATTCTCCTTTTGTTCAGAAGTGAAATTCATCCGCCGCAAGAGCTTTCATGTCTCGCGCTTATGTTTTTATTCTATCATGCGAACACATGTTTGTAAAGCATCTCATACAAATTGAATTGGCCTCCCGTCCATCACTAAAAACGACCTTGACTGGCCAATAATATACTATAAACCAGTTTTTCACCCCCAGGCAGAAAGGTGATCCATATGGACCTGTCCTATTTTTTTGATGCAACGCAAGTGCCGTCAGCCACGATCTATGCCTTCCTGCTAAACTTGGTGGGAATTCCCCTGTTCTTCATTGTGGCCGGGTGGCTCATTACCCGCATGAAATGAACAAGGTACGGCAATCAACTATGCGAACGCTTGGCATTGACTGTTAAAGGAGGTTGAATAGATGAAACGGACGAACAAGAAAGAACCGCTGACCGACAACAGGGAAACAGAGTTGCCAGACCCGCTTAAACGCTTGCCGGACAGCGCTCCTACACCTATAGAACCAATCCCTCCCAACCTGCTCACTCCACCAGAGGAACCGCCTCCGCTCGATCTACCTTGACAGACGCGCACATCCTTGCCCCAAACAAAACAAAGGCGAGCATAAACTCGCCTTTGTCACCGTTTTCAGTGGTGATTAAGGAATTAGCTTTGGCAGGTTGGGAATGGTTTGATTGCAGTCCCCTGCCAAGGGAAGGTTGCGGCAAACGTATTGGCCTGCGCTATTTTCGGTGGCCGCCCCGCTCGGCGCCGGTTGATGGACGCGTTGTTTCCAAAGCTGCCAGATCATAAAGCCGTCATTGGCTTTACCTTTATACTTAATATACTTGACCATCGTTTCGACGTTGTAGTATCGGGTAGCGATATTGTTCTGGCCTGTGAGCATTTCCGCATCGTAGACGGTACCAGGCGGTGCCTCCACTTCAAGTACTGCTCCGCCGGACCCTTCGGGGGCGATTTCCATGCCAATATTGATGGGACCGTCATAGATGGCCCGATAGGATTCGTACCCTTCACGCGGATCATAATAATCACCGGCATCATATGACATCAGGTTGATGAAGTCGATCTTGTCACCATGGTCCTTAACCACGCGATACATGGTTCCGCCAAACGGCGAACCCCACTGCACTTTCCCTTCTTCAAACGGCGTGCCCTTAACATAATAAGCTCCGGTCGACCAACCAGCGATCGAAATCTTCAGATCGGCACCACGTGCTTGGATTTCATTGTAGAGGCTGTTGATGATCCAGGCAATCTCACCATCCTTGGTACAGCTGAACCGCTCTGCTTCCAGCTTGTTGCAAAGACTGCCACTCGATTCCCAGTCAATGTCGACGCCTGACGCACCCAAATCCAGCGCCAGGTCAACCACACGCGATGCGCTGAAGTTGGCCCATTGGCTACCTTGGCTATACGCCCAGCCACCAACCGACACCCAAACCTCTGTGCCGCGCGCTTTTAAAGCCGCGATGTTGTCACGCAAGTCACGTGCCTGTTGGGGAGTGAATTTCTTCTGTCCGTTGTAAGTGGTCGCCCCTTCGACGAATTCAAAGCCGGCGACGGCCTGATCGAATTCATATGAACCTTTACGATAAGCGGTATCGGGTCTGGCAAAGGAAAGATTCACATTGGTGATGTAATTGGGGATATTAGCGGGCGTTAAATCATAAATGCTTGTGTTCCATGTGCTGGCATAAGCCACATACCTGCGGGCCGGCTCATTGGCGCTATCCTTCTTCAGCGGTGCCTTCACTTCATTACCGGATGCAGAGGCATGTAAGGGTGTAAACGTTGCCGGCGACAAACTGAAAATCATTGCCACGATGAGAAGAGTGATGACCGCGCCCCGTTTTCCCCTATTCTTGATGTTCATTTCCATCTCTCCTTTTTCAATCCACAAAAACAATCAAATATTCTGTATATTATTAGTTTAACGTATATTAGTATAGTTGTCTATACCATTATAGTTGCGCATTTGCCACTTACGAGAGAGAACCAAAGAGCAGATAACCTCGGGGATATTCAGTTTGCCTGACAACTTGGACACGTTTGAGGTTCTCAGCATTGAGAGCATTTCGATTCAGGATCAAGAAATGTTACGCAAGCGCCAGACAATCAAATGGAATTTCACAATAAAAAAACCCGTTCCTTTACGGAGCGAGCCTTCGTATTTACCAAAATACAAGTCATGTAACAACTTTATTTGTCTTTTCTAAAAATAAAATATGTCACAAGGTGTGTTATTCCCACTAAGATATTCAAAAATATGAATATGATTATACCACTTGGCGATGTAATGGGTTTTTCTACAAAAATATACTCAACCACAATAGTAGCAAAGTATGCAATCACCACCAACCATGCCTTTTTAACTTTACTTGCAAAATAGACCATGAATATGGTGATTAAAACCACCAACGCATAAGAAATGAATAGAAGTGACTTTGAAGATAGAATCATTTTGTCATCCTCTCATAATCCCCCCTCTTGGTTGAGGGGGGATTTTTATTTACCAGTTATAACCTGAAAATACAAGCATCCAATCCTGATCATGATCAACCCATTTTAGATATCGATCATATGAACTAGTCGGACGACTCGGATCAATTAACCATGCATATGAGCCATTAGTATTGTCATATCCAGACCCGACCAACCAATGCCATTCTTCATTAATTAATGGGCTGTAGATTTTACCTGATAAAACAGCCACAGGAGCATTCCCATCAATATGCGCTTTATAAGTACCGAAGTTTCCTTCCGCATCAGGTCTAGAAACAGTCCATTTTCCAGGTGTATTATGTTCTAAATGTCTATCAAATCCATTTGCAAAATCTCCAGCTGTAGTTCCTATTATCGTACTACCAAATTCGCTATATAAATGATTGATTAAAGATGCGTGAGTACCATAATAAGCGGTTCCCCTTACATTATAACCACGGCTATCATAGTAATTCGTAATCATCGCAGCAGCTGTAGGACCACATGAAGAATTAGGATACGAAACGCCACTAATATATTGACTAATTCTTGGAATATCCAATTTTTTTGCAGTAATAGCCAATGGCTTAATATTACTCTCATCTGCTAAAAGGCTATTCCATTCAACACTACTTTCTTTGTGACTCGTAGGTATTTTCTTAAATTTGTGTTCTCTTTCTATTTCCTCAACAACTTGGGAATTTCCTTTTATTTTCTGTTTAAACCTTTTTAAAATCTTATTTTTCTTTTCATTTGACTGTCTTTGTAAATCCTTTGCATCTATAGCACCCATGAATTGAAAAGGGCCAACATAATATACGTTTTTCCCTTCATCAAGCATTCTTTTGATATCCGTTGTATAAGAAGGATCATTCCCAAATTCAATAACTGGACCACGATCAGTAGAATCGGCTACAACCATATTACCTAATTCTTTCCCATTTTGTTCAACTACTATATAATAGGCTACACGATTTCCTTCAAAGTCGTATAAATCTGTTAAGATCTCCAATTTTGCCCCTTGCCATTCGTTTCGCATTTTTAAAAAGTTTTTACTAGCTTTCAGAGCATCTTTTCTACTGATTTCTTTTACAATATTTGTATCAGCATATCCTTGATTAATGAAAAAAGATTGAGCAACAATAAGAGATAATGCAAAAACAACAAACATTATTTTTTTCATAATCGACCCCTCCTTTATATATTTTTGAACACTTAATTATTATATTACAATATAATTACAATAATCAATAAAATACAGTAATATTAAATCATTAAGTCAATTTACTGAAGTAAGGTGGCTTCTTAAAAACCACTGCACTGTATTATTTCCATAATTGGTTTATTTAATCATCTAATCACTTATATATTACAAAAAAACAATGTCCTAGAAAGGAACGAATCCAGAATTGAAATTATTGGCCTTACATAACCGAAGAGCGATAGAATTGCAGTCATCTGGAAAGCGGGTTCTGGGAATACACACAGTGGTTTGGTCTTTGCGACCGCGGGGAAATCTTGGCGCTGGCTATGTTGATCATGAAATATGACCAGCCAGTCTTGCTGGCGAGTAGTTACCAGGAAGACGATGTCCATCAACTGTTGTTGCTTCAGCGGTTGCGCCCCTATTTGCCGCGGAACATCTACTGCCACTTGGACCGGAACGAGGCGGAAAAAGTATTTGGACAACATGCGAACATGCGAGTAACCCTTTTCTCAACATGAAATGGACCGGTTAGCAAGACTCTCTCAGTCACTATGATCCCGGCTCCATTCATCAACTGGGGATGGCGGACATGAAGGAGATCGTTTCATTCTTGGAAACAAGTCATCCAGGACACTTGATTGATGAAGATTTCATCCAGCGGGGCGGTTTCGTTGCGCTGAAAGAGAATAACACCATCATCAGCATGGCTGGTGTCGTTGCTCAGTCAGATCAATACCGTGTCGTTTCCATCGGCAACGTCGCGACCCATCCCGACCAACGACGAAAAAATTTGGCGAGCCAAACCATCTCGGCCCTGATCCACTTGTTATCCCCCACTTATCAGACGATCACATTAAATGTAAAAGCCGCAAATCACGCGGCCATTCGCTGTTACCAAAAGCTTGGATTTGAGGAAACAGGTGTGTTTGACGAAGTGATCTTCTCTTAAAAAACATCTAAACATCTTCACCATGGTATCAAAAATTTTTTATTGACAGACACAATCCTCTCTCATATAATTCTATCTAAATTAAAAATCAAAATAGCATTTCATTTTCACATGCAATGAAGAGGTTAAGTAGACAAAACAGCATCGTCAACAGAGAACGGCCCCATGGCTGAAAGGGCTGTACGATCGTTTTGTTGAAATTTCGCCTCGGAGCTTCGTGTTTGAACGGGGGCTTTCCCCCAGTAGAATGCGACGAATGGCCATCGTTATCAGGCTGAGTCTCTTCAGACTAGTTGAGTCCGCCTTCCGTGAGGTAGGCGGAGAAGCTGAGTGGTACCGCGAACCTATCGCCTCAGCGATCATAGGGAAATCCCTTCCCCTTGATCGTTGAGGCGTTTTTGCGTTTGGCGGTGCCGTGAGACGAGTGAGTCCATTTTCCGTGAGGAAGTGGAAGAGCTGAGTGGTACCGCGGTCCCCCCGCCTCAGCAATCAGACGTGTTACGCCTGGTTGCCGGGCGGGGGGTTTCCATTTTACATGAAAACGGGAGGGTTGAAATCGATGGACAGCCATAACAATCAATTGCGCAGAGGATTGGATGAGCGACACATGCATATGATCGCTTTGGGCGGAGCCATCGGCACAGGCTTGTTTTACGGTTCTGCCACCACCATCCAAATGACGGGCCCGGCGATTACCTTAGCCTATCTCATCGGCGGAGTCGTCATTTTCTTCATCATGCGCGCTTTGGGTGAAATGACTTTAGCAGAACCCGTCTCCGGCTCAATTAGCCATTACGCTGGACGATATATCGGACCGTTCGCTGGATTCTTAGCAGGATGGACTTATTGGTTTATGTGGATAATTGTCGGCATGGCCGAACTGACAGCGATCGGCACCTATTTCCAGTATTGGTTTCCCAGCGTGCCGCAATGGGTTCCCTCACTCGTTGCTCTGGTGCTAATGACGCTGGTCAACTTGTTACACGTGAAAGCATTTGGGGAGTTTGAATTTTGGTTCGCTTCCATCAAAGTGTTCGCCATTCTGGCCATGATGGGAGGAGGATTGCTCCTCATTTTCGGGCCAATCGATCATGGATCCACTTCAACCGGAGTAGACAATCTGTTTGCCCATGGCGGTTTCATGCCGCACGGCTGGAAAGGCTTCCTGCTATCCATGGTGTTGGTGTTCTTCTCGTTCGGCGGGGTAGAACTGGTGGGCATGACAGCCGGAGAAGCGAAAAACCCGCTCAAAAGCATTCCTGCCGCGGTGAATAAAGTAATCTGGCGCATCTTGATTTTTTACGTCGGCGCCCTAACAATCATGTTGATGCTCTATCCCTGGAATGAAATTGGCACCAAAGGCAGCCCGTTCGTCATGATTTTTGATCAAATCGGCATACCTGCCACTGCCACCATCCTCAACATCGTCGTCATCACCGCCGCCTTGTCGGCTTTCAATAGCGGTTTGTTTAGCACTAGTCGGATGTTATACCACTTAGGGTTGGAAGGCCAAGCCCCCCGCATATTCACCAAGTTGAACAAAGCCCATGCACCGCAACGGGGCATCCTGTTTTCTTCCCTACTTTTATCCGTTGCGGTGGTACTGAACTACCTTGTTCCGGAAAAAGTCTTTCTGTATATCTCATCCGTGGCGACGGTTGCTGTGATCACCAGCTGGGCATTGATCTTGCTCACCCACTTGCGCTTTCGCAAAGCGAACCGTACGACCGCATTCAACATGCCATTTTATCCTTATTCTTCTTATTTCGCTTTAGCTTTTCTGGGGATTGTGGTCATCCTAATGGCTTATGTCGATTCGACAGTGATCGCCCTCATCGTGGCCCCAGTTTGGTATCTATTGGTGTTTGTCAGCTACCACGTGCGACAACGAATCGCGACAAAGCGGGAAAAGCCAGCCGCAACCTCATAAAGGCACAAAAACCTCCGCTTGGCGATCTGCCATCTAGCGGAGGTTTTCACATGCCGATTTTTCACATTTCGCTATGCCCAGATGTACGGGCTACCCGGGTGTCCAACCAAGCGAGAATATCCCGGTACACTTCTTCTTTGTTCGTTTCGTTTAACATCTCATGCCGCCCGTCCGGATACAATTTCAGCACCACGTCTTTGATGCCGATCTGCTTGAATTGCTGATAGGTTTTGCGCACCCCTTTTCCGTTTTGGCCAACTGGGTCCTTGTCTCCTGACAGCAGAAAAATGGACAGTTCTTTGGGAATGCGTGCCAATCCCTCTGCTTCGTCCATTTGTTTGATCCCTGTCAGCAAATCGCAAAAGAAATTGGCGGTGGGAACCTCCCCGCACAGCGGATCTTGCACATACTTGTCCACTTCCTGCGGGTCGCGGCTCAACCAATCAAACGGTGTGCGAGCGGGTCGAAACGGCTTATTGAAATTGCCGAAAGAAAGCGTGTTCATCAGCACACTTCTAGCCCTCTTCCCCCTGAGCCGACATTCGATTTTGGCGATAAGAATGCCCAACGAACTCATCACCCTCCGACCTGCCCCCGTGCCGGACAAGATCAGCCCAGCCAGCTCCTCCCCATGCTGTTGGACGTAGGTTCGCGAAAGAAATGAGCCCATGCTGTGGCCAAATAAAAACAGAGGGAGATTGGGAACTTCGTCCTTGATTAACTTGGTTAAACGGTACATGTCGTCAACTGCAAGCTCCCAGCCATTCTCATCGGCAAAATGCCCCAAGACTTCGCAACTCCCCGCCGATTTCCCTAGACCACGGTGATCGTTGGCATAGACATGATATCCAGCCTCGGTCAATACCGCAGCAAAGTCGGCATATCGCCCTGAATGCTCCGCCATCCCATGGGCGATCTGGACAATTCCTTTCGCCTTGGGCCCACTCATCCATTTGTTCACATGGATCTTTACACCATCTGACGAAGGAAATGTAAATGAAACCGGCTTCATCTTCTCAGAACCTTTCTTTGCGGTTATTTCAAAAGCCATCTGCTAGAAAAAGATCAGGAAGGGAATTTTATGCCTATTTTATCGGCTCCCTATTCCATATCATATGGCTTTCACAATAACATGTAGTATTAGTTATTACTCTTTTAACATAGCAAGTATTAGAAAAGTTGTGTAGAACCTTTGCGAGAAACTCTGGAAATCTTCTTTCTTTGCGCACAAATTGGTCATATTCACTGCGGCATGCACCCTCTCCTTTTTCTTTTAAAAACATATCTATATATCAATGGTAGATTTGATCGAAACCAACCGATCAAATCTACTAAATACCATATTCAAAAGGAGAGATTCGCATGTTCGACGCTCACTTTTTCTGCTGGGAAGACCATCACCACAAAAAGAAGCATTTCCGCAAGAAGAATACCAATGTCAATGTGAACAAAAACAAAAACAAAAACTCCAACAAAAACAACATCTACATTGACATCGACATCGATCTCCACAAAAAAGGCAAGAAAAAACATCACCACAAAAAACATCACCACAAAAAACACGACCATCACAAAAAGCACCACTACTATCATCACTACGGCTATTAAGCCGGTTCCGTCAGACAGCCACCTCACTTTTCGAGTGAGGTGGCTTTTTCATCACACTCAAAGTTTCCTTGTGTACAAGCCGTTTGCCCATTGTTTCTAGCAAGACATTCATAATAAGCCGGACAATAACAAAGACTATGCTTCATAGGAACATTTCGCGCATGGCGGATAGAGGTGAATGAGGATGTTTTTTCGAGTCGGAAAAACAAAACAGCGCAGACAAAAACAGGATGATAAGTCAATTGAAACTTCTGTCTCCACCAAACTGGCTGAGAATGTGAAAGCCTTGAATCAGCGGTTTGCTTCTTCCCCCGACTTGATCATCAAGGAGTTGCAAAATAGCTCTGGACAGAAAGCAGCTCTTGTATACTTAGAAAATCTAGTCGACAAAACGGCCATCAATGACCAAATCTTGCGCCCCTTGATGATCGAAAATGCAGCATTTGACCCCGCCAGCATTCCTATTCACAAAACATCGACTACACGCGCCATGGACCTAATCGAATCATCCATCTTCATCGGGAAAAGCGTGTTGTTGGTGGATGGGCAACCGTGGGCGATCATATTCAACACGCAAGGATGGCCGCAACGGTCCATCAAAGAACCCCAAATAGAATCGACGCTCAAAGGCGGACACCAGGGCCTGGTGGAAACAGTGGGGCTAAATATCGCCTTGATCCGGCGTTACTTGCCCCACCGAGAGTTAATGTTGACAAAAACCCTTGTCGGGGAGCGGAGCCAAACATCCGTGTTCCTCCTCTATTTGCGGGACGTTTGCCAACCAGAACTGGTGAAGGAATTGGAAAACCGGATCGATCGCATTAAAATTGATGCGCTGATCAACGCCGGGGAACTGGAGGAGTATTTGGAGGACCATTGGTTTACCGTTTTTCCCCAGTTCATGCAGACAGAGCGGCCAGACACGATTGTCTCTCAGTTGCTACAAGGGCGCATCGTCCTCATCGTCGACCACTCCCCCGTGGCACTAGTGGGCCCGATGAACTTCACCTCTTTCTTCCAAAACGTGGACGATTACAGTTTGCGCTGGATTCTGGCTTCTTTCTTGCGTTTCATCCGTTTTTTCTCTTTCCTCATCGCTATCAGTTTACCGGCGTTTTATATCGCTACCATCTCTTTTAACTATGAAATCTTGCCAATCGACTTGATGATCTCCATCGGCATATCCAGGGAAAGGGTTCCCTTTCCTCCTTTGTTGGAAGCATTTATCATGGAAGTGACCATTGAAATGATCCGGGAGGCTGGTGTGCGACTTCCATCACCAATCGGGCAAACCATCGGGGTTGTCGGGGGGATCGTCATCGGGCAGGCGGCGGTCCAAGCCGGTATTGTGAGCAACGTCATGGTGATTGTCGTGGCATTGACAGCGATCTCTTCCTACATCATCCCTAACTATGACATGGCTTCGGCAATCCGCCTGATCCGCTTCCCACTGATGATCATCGCTTCGATGTTTGGAATGGTGGGTATTGCCATTGGGATGATGATTCTTTCCATCCACATCGTGACGACCACTTCGTTGGGATACCCTTATGGTAGCCCGATCGCTCCCATCCGTCTTCCCGATTGGAAAGATACTTGGTACAGATTACCCTTGTGGAAAATGGATAAACGCCCGATCTCGGCCGATCCCCGGCAAAGCATGAGACAAGGCCACAGCAGAAAGAGTGGGAAGAACTGATGCAGATGCCGGAAAAGGGACAATTGTCACTAAGCCAATTTACATTCACCATCTATAAAACGCAAGTTGGGATCGCCGTATTGTCGATTGCGCGCGAGGTGGGGCAATACGCAGGCAGGGACAGCTGGATTTCCATCCTTATCGGTTGGCTCATCACCATGGTATTCAGCCTGTTGATCATTCATATAATGAAAAAACATCCCGACAAAACCTTGTTTGACATCTTGCCCATCTATTTCGGGAAATGGTTGGGCGGCGCCTTCACCCTCGTTTGGGCGGCGTATGGCTTGTACGCTTCTTTCTCTACATTTTACGCCACCCTGTTCCTGATCCAGGTGTGGATTTTGCCAAACACCCCCACCTTTTCGTTGTATGTGCTTTTTCTGATCCCTGTGTACATGCTGTGCCGGCACGGTATCATCGCCATCGGCCACTACTCTGACTTTGTTTACTTGTTCTGCTCATGGATGCCGATGTTGCTCCTGTTTTCAGTTCATGATGCGCACTGGCTCAATCTCTTGCCCATTGCCGCAGAAGGATGGCTTCCGATTATCACCGCCGTCCAATCGACGATTACCCCCTTTCTCGGATTTGAGATGGCTTTCATCCTGTATCCTTACTTGCAGGACAAAAAACAAGCCACGAAAGGCGTTTTGATCGCCAACACCTTGTCGATGATGGTGTACTTGCTTGTGATCATCTTGGCAAATATTATCTTCAGCGACAAAGAAATACAAACGTGGATATGGCCAACTCTGGCCTTGCTCAAACCGATCCAGTTCGCCTTTTTGGAGAGATTGGAAATCCTATTCCTCTCTTTTTACACGATCATTCAGTTGATGACCGTCATTCCTTATCTATATTTGGCATTGCGTGGATTGACGCAGTTGACGCGCAAGTCGGCATACCATCCTCTGTTACTCTTCATAGTGGCGGCCATCGCGGTTAGTTCCCTTTTTGTGGACATGACCAATGAAAGGATCGAACGATTTCTGGATTGGCTTTCCCATGCCGGATTGGTTATGGCATTCGGTTTTGTCGCGTTTTTGTGGACGGTCAGCCAACTGCGGCATCTGATCCAAAGGAGGAGAGCGATGTGAAGCATTGGTGCCACGCTATTCTCGTCTGCTTGTTACTGTTGACCCTTACAGGTTGCGGTGACCAGCTTTATTTGGAAAACGCTGATATTCCGCTCAGTGTCGGATTGGATATGGATGACGAGGGGAAGATTATCGTTGTCAGTTCCGCACCCGTATTTAACGAAGAGGCGAATAAAAAAACGCATTTCGAGCAATCCACCGCCTTGTCGTTTCGGCAAAACAGAAAACTGCTCAATTCACAAAGCCAAGGAAACGTCATCGCCGGCAAAATCCAAAATCTGATCATCAGCAAGCAGATGTTGAAACGAATCAATGCCTTTCCTATTCTGGACGTGATTTTCCGCGATCCCAAAAGTGAAATCAACGCCAGAGCCCTCGTTGTGGACGGTTCACTTGAAGATCTGCAAAACATCTCGATGGAAGACAAGGGCCGCTTGGGCATCGCCATCCGCGACACAATCGATGCGGCCCATCAAGTCAGTTCGACCGTGCTCACTCGCGTGATTGATTTTCGCGGTCAAATGTTGGACAACCGGGTGACCCCTTATCTCACGGAAATGCGCATCCGGGGACAAGATTACGCAATCACGGGCACCGCTCTGCTGAACAAAGACGGGAAATACGCTACTTCCCTCGATCAAAACGAAAGCTCGCTTTTGCTCCTGCTTCAGCACCAAACGGAGTACCCCCTGCAACTACCGTTTACGGCTCCCCTGCAACTGCCGTTTACGACTCCGCCCAACATGGCGCCAAGCGACCCAACGATGTCCCAGATGAATGTGAGCCTGACAATCAACCGGTACAAAATCAGCTCCGATTATGCACAAGGAAGGTTTCATTTTGAGTTTCAAGTGGATTTAACCGCCAATCTCTCTGAGCGCACCTTCCCGTTTGACATGAAAACCGAGAGAAGAAAATTGGAACAGGTTATTGAAAAGCAATTGCAGCAAAAACTTGAGCGCTTGATAGCCAAAATCCAACATCACCGACTGGATCCGATGGGCTTGGGTCGGGTAGCGCAGGCATATCATTATCCCATATGGAAACAGGTACAAAACAATTGGCCGGAAACATTGGCCAAGGCCGATATCCGCGTAACTCCCCATGTCACGATCAAAAGCTATGGCATCACTTTTTAGCGGCCGCCGGGACGGGGTCCTCCTTCCTCTTCTTCCGGTTGATACAGCCTTCCACCATCCGGCAATAGCTGGATTTCTGGGAAATAGTATCTCAGTTTGATCAAGAAATAATCTGTTTCACTAAAATGATGCTCCAAAAACCTTAACGTGGTTTTATTCAACACTTGTCGTTTGCGGTATAGACGGGTAACCGTCTCCACATACCGGTAAAACCGCTTCACCACATCTGCCGTTTCATGGCCCAACAAAGCAAGGCGGGGGTAAATTTCAGACTCGGAATAAGGGAACATGACCATGGACTGGGCTTGCGACAAAAGGGATCTGAAAAGATTTCTGAATCGCTCGGATCGGGTGGCCACGATCGTTTCCAACGGATCGAGCATGTTGATCAACAGAATGGAATGCCCTAACTGATCGATCAACCACGTGTTTAACAGCGACAACAACGGCAAATGGGGAGGCTGCATCCCTTTCACATAGTACGAGAGCAAGCGAATGTATTCCTTCGCTTCTAGCAAGGTTCCGTTAAAATAACTGGGTGACAGCGAAAGCACCACCTCGTTGTTGATTCGCCTCTTTTGCAATCCTTCCTCAAACTGGCAATAACGGCAAGCCGTCGCATACGCCCGTTGGGCAAACCGCACATTCGTGGGCGCATTGACTGGGGCATGGGGATCCATCCCAGAAAGCTCCGACAGCAACTCGCAAAACTCATGCATAAAAGCGCATGCTTGGGTGACCGCTTCCGTTTCGCCCGGTGACAAATTCTCATACACAAACAGCGCGTGTTCGTATAGAATTTGTAACCAAAAACGATGCTCTTGCCACACGGTTAAGGACATATTGTTCCCCCACTCATAACCTTTTTAACTAACATATGGAAGCATGACCGCAAATATGAAAACATACCCGTCGCTTCCCCTGGCATCTACATAGGGGATCAGTCACATGCGTGGCTCTGGGGCATTCCTAAACAGCGGCCAAACCCTTTTTGGACATTAAAAACAGGATCGACTCACACCCGTGTCGATCCTGTTTTCTTTCATCACCTATATCGCCGGTTGGTTTGAAAGGGAGCACTATCTATTCAAGCCGTTTCGTCCCGTCGCACTCCGTCCTTTTTTTGCCAAGTGATAAAGAGGAAGAAGAGTAGGAAAACGGTGAACAAAGCGACACCAAGCCATTCTAACTCCAATTCCGCCTGCGGTTTAAAATAGATGAACAGCTCATAAAAACCGATGCCGTAAGCCAACAGCACAATTAACCAACCCATGGTAAGCGATACCCATTTACTGGTTTGGTCACTTCCTTTGAGGGAACGGTAGATGATGACGGAATCAAGCGTATCGGTGATCACCATACCGACCGTAAACGTCACGCCCAGCATGAGGGGCATCCACTCGGAACTATTTCCTGCGGCCAACGCCCAGACAGATGTTTGGCTCACCGTGTCGGCGGCGAGGGCCAACACCCCGCCGATCAGGACGATCAGAAAGGGGTTGCTGGTTTCGCGCAAGGAGCGGGGAATCCATTTCCCTTTCACTCCTTGCGGTTGAAACGGCTCCTGCTTATTGGTCCATTTCACCAGATTAAATATGTTGAGGGTGCCGATCGTTAACAAAGTGATAATGGACATCCAGGTAGCCACTTCATCAAAATAATTAGGGAAGGTGAACATCTGACTGACGACCCCGATGATCACAGCCACGCCAGTGACAACCAAGCCATGCCCCAATGAAAAAAAGGTGCCTACCCAACGGGCCATGGTATTCCGCTTATGCCAATTGTATCGCGTCAATCCGTCGATGCAGGCCAGATGGTCCGCATCCAACCCATGCTTCAACCCCAAGGCGAACACCAATGCAAACAACGACCATTCTCCCATCAATCAATCTCCCCCTCGCATGGTATTCAACTAGAATTCAATCCCCTTGACAGCGGACACACCAGCATCATAATAATGTTTCACCGGTTCGATCCGCGACACCAGATCAGCACGTTCCATCACTTCCGGCAAGGCGTTGCGCCCCGTCAGCACCAAATGCGTATGCTTCGGCCGCTGTTCGATTAAGGACAGCACTTCCGCCCGCGGCAAAACATCGTCGATGGGGAACGAAGTGATCGCCAATGCATTATTGATTTCATCGAGAATAGCAACATCATACTCTCCACTCATGACCCGCTCTTTCACCACCATCCAGGCCTCTGCCAATGCGGTGCGATGCTCTTCCGGTGTTTTGGTCCAAGTGAAGCCGACGCCCAATGGTCGCACCTCCACGCCCAGTTTTTTCAGTGCCAATTGTTCACCATAGGTGCGTTGCGGCGATTTGATGAATTGCCAAATCCCCACCCGTTGCCCCCGGCCTACCGCTCGCAAGGCGAGTCCCAGCGACGCCGTCGTTTTTCCTTTGCCGTCTCCGGTATAAACCAGTGTCAATCCTTGCCGGCCGGCTTTAGCTCGCTCAGGCATATTCCCCACTCCTTTGTTGCCGGGCTTTTGTGCAATGTTGCAAAAAGCGAGCGGCAATGCGTGAATTGGAAACGAAGTGAAGGTGTGTGTACCCGGCCAACACGTTGGCTTGGGCATACCCTTCCTTCATCTCCCCTCGCCGTCCCTCACTTGTGTAAGCAAACGGCCAGGTCGATCCGGCCTCAGGCTCCAGCGAAGAGTAATGGAATTCATGTCCACGGGCCGACTCGCCCTTGGCAAATAACAAGTTGTCATCCGTGGCCCGCACTTCCCGATATCCCAATGCACTTAAGCGGTGTTGCATCCGCACCCGACCAGGGATGAAGCCGACCATGGGATATACTTGCCCCGAAGTGGTTTCAATGGATCGCGCCAAATACATATATCCACCACACTCTGCAAACACGGGCTTCCCGCACTGGATGAAACGACGGATGGACTGTTTAGTCCGTTCATTGCGGGATAAGCGTTCCGCAAACTCCTCGGGGAAGCCTCCGCCGATCAACAGGCCATCCGCTTCTTCCGGCACGGCTTCGTCAGCCAACGGGCTAAAAAACACCAATTTCGCCCCCAGTCGCTCCAATAACTCCAGGTTTTCTGGATAATAAAAATGAAAAGCAGAATCTTTCGCCACCGCCACCACCGGCGCTCCTGGCAAAACAGGCACCGCATCCAGATATGAGGATGATGGCATCGATAGAGGAGGGGCATCTTGCGCAATCGCGAGCAAACGCTCCATATCCACACCTTGTTCGACCTTGTCAGCCAATTGGGCAAACAAATCCTCGCATTCCCCACGTTCAACCGCAGGCACCAGTCCCAAGTGGCGTTCCGGCAACCTCATCGACTCATCCCGGGCCAGCCAACCCAATACCGGGATACCGCATTCTTGCTCAATCGCCGCTTTCACCAACCGGTAATGCCCTTCGCTTCCCGCCCGGTTGGCAATCACTCCCCTGATCGCCACCTGGGGATTTAACCGCTGGTATCCTAGCACAACCGCCGCCGCACTGCGGGCCATGCTCTGTACATTCACCACGAGGATGACTGGACAGTCGAGCGCCATGGCAATCGAAGCGCTACTGCCTTGTTCGCTGAGCGGATCTTTGCCGTCGTACAACCCCATTACTCCTTCGACCACGGACAAATCAGCCCCGTCACTGCCGCGGATGAAACATTCGCGCATGTTCTCCTCGGTCAACATCCAGGTGTCCACATTGCGCGACACCCTACCTGTCACCGCCGTGTGGTAAGTAGGATCAATATAGTCAGGACCGCACTTAAACCCCTGCACTTTCAGTCCCCGGCGCCGGAAAGCCGCCATGACGCCCAAGGTGATCGTCGTCTTTCCTACGCCACTGCCTGTCCCGGCAATCAGCAATCTTGGCCGTTTCATCATCGTCTTATCACTTCCTTCACTGAGGGAAAAGGAACTTGGGCAATCGATATCGTCACATTGCCCGCCTTCTTTTTAGTGAGTAACCATTCTGTCGCTCCGGCCGACAAAAGCGCGGCAGGCTCACTGACACCGTAAGCGCCAGTGTAACGGTAAACGGTGGGGGAAGGGTCAGGCAAGGTGACCGTGTTGAGTTCATCCGGGGTGTACGTGTCCAAGCGCCAACCATATTTTTTGCAGACAGACAACAAACCCGGCTCTTCTTTTTTCAAGTCAATCGTCGCCACATTGCGGACACTACGCAGAGAAAAACGCTGTTCGTTCAGCGTTTGCACGATCACATGCTCAATCTCTTCCGCCGACGTCCCCTTGTTGCACCCGATGCCCAACACCAACACCTTGGGTCGGTAGAGCACCCCGTTATGCAAATAGCGCTGTTCTTCTTGTTCGTCCAAGAGGCGGTGCGTCACCACCAACGCCGCGTCAAATTTCGCTTGGTCGGCTTCTGCACATGAATCAACCACGCGAATATGATCAGGCAACGGGCGGTCATAATCCCACCAGTACGGTTCCCCCGATTCCTGGATCACTGCTACCCGCTCTTCATTCACCACCGCTGCGCTCACTGGAGTAGCCTTGGCGAAGCTTTCAATCTCCCAACCAAAGGAACGGCCAAACAAATCGACAGCGATCGTTTGCTGAACATCGGAAGCCGTAGTGATGACCGGCGTCGCCCCTACTTGAGCGGCCACGCGCTTCGCCAGTTCGTTGGCACCACCCAGATGACCCGACAACACACTGATGGCAAATTTCCCTTTGTCGTCCACCACCACAACGGCGGGGTCTGTCTTTTTGTCTTGCAAGATCGGGGCGATCATGCGCACTACCGCACCTAAAGAGATGAACAGGACAATGCCGTCATACCGGCGGAACAAATCCGGAAGAATATGTTTGACTGAGCCTTGAAACAGCACAATTGACCGCGCCGCCTCATCCCCGCGCGCAAACTTGTCCATATAATAGACATCGGCCTGTTCCAACTGTTCTTGCAACCGGCGCACCATATGCACTCCGTGTTTGGTGATGGCCACGAAAGCAAGGGGTCGCTTCATGCGCCATCCACCCCTTTTCGAAACCCATGTGTGAACGTCTTGTCGTACAGGCGAGAGCGAAACGCGCCCCCATCCGCCAACCGGGATGGGTCCAAAGCCCACCCGGCCAAAATCATGGCATGACTACGAATGCCTGCTCGGCGCATCTCCTCGTCTAAGTTACCGAGCGTGGTGCGGAGAATGCGTTGATCTGGCCAAGTAGCCCGTTGCACCACTGCGACAGGGGTTTCATCCGCCCAGCCGGCTTCCCGCAGTTCGCGCACCACTTTCTTAGTCAGGGTAGCGCTTAAAAACAGAGCCAGTGTGGCGTGATGGGCGGCAAGCGTTGATAGCTTCTCACGCTCCGGCACGGGTGTCCGCCCTTCTGCGCGGGTCAGGATGACCGTTTGCGTCAACTCGGGGATCGTCAATTCCGCCCCCAAAACGGCCGCTGCGGCAAACACGGAGCTAACACCTGGAATGATCTCCACTTCAACCCCATACTTCTTCAACTCCACCATCTGCTCAAAAATCGCACCGAATACGGCGGGGTCACCGGTATGTACCCGGGCCACACTACGCCCTTGACGCACATGAACCACCATGCAATCAACCAGTTGCCCCAACTCCATCCCTGAACTTGGCACAACGGTCGCTTCTGGTTTGGCTCTGGCGATCAAGGCTTCATTCACCAGTGAATCAGTGTACAACACCACATCGGCCGTCTCAATGATCCGCATGCCTTTCACCGTGATCAACTCAGGATCGCCAGGGCCCGCTCCCACGATATACACTTTAGCCGCCAACGCTGTCATTTCCTCACCACCATCAATGAAAGATATCCCAACTTCTTCCCTCTTAACTCCCGCACATCCCACCAGATCTGCTCTTCGGGCGAGCTCACTTTGCTCACCACCGCCGCCCGGTCAAGCAGATCCAGTTCGTCCAGAATGTCAAGCAACAAGTCGAGCACTTTGGCCACTTTTAAAAACACCACAGCGTCATGCGTTTGTAGCACCTGTCGCATCGCTTCCCGATCGGCCGTCGCCGGTGCGATAACCACTTGCTCATCCCCATCCGCCAAGGGAAGGTGCAAGCGGGACGCAGCTCCATTCACTGACGAAATGCCGGGGATGGACATGATTTCCACTTGCGGATGAAGCTTCCGCATCCGGCGCCCCAGATGAATAAAGGTGCTGTACAGCATGGGATCGCCCTCTGTCACGAAAGCGACATCTTTCCCCTGTGCCAGATGGGACCACACCGTCGCCACTGTTTGATCCCACTCTCGCGACAAAACGTCCGGATCGCGCGTCATCGGAAAAATCAAGCCAACCATCTCTTTTTCCTGGGCTTTTACATACTGCTCCACAATGGACAAGGCATAGCTTTTTTCACCCTTGCGTTTTTTGGGATAAGCGATGACGCGGGTTTCCTTCAACATGCGATAAGCCTTCACGGTAAGCAATTCGGGATCGCCTGGCCCTACTCCGATGCCAATCAGTTTGCCATAACGCGCTTCATTGCTCATGTACATCCCCCTCTTCCCCATCCGGCCGCCATGCAGCGATGACATATGTCGGATTGAGCGCGGCAAATCGGGTCATATTCAGAATCGGCTTGCTCCGCGACACTTGCATAAGCGTCACCCGCACCGCCATGCCCGCCGCTTCCAAGCCGGCCAAAGCAGTCGACAGTGTTTCAATCGTGGCGGCATTGATAACCAATCGACCACCCGTCCGCAATCGGGAACAACACACCGTAAGTAGCTCGGACAGCTCTCCACCACTCCCGCCGATGAATATCGCGTCAGGATCAGGCAACTTGTCCAACCCTTGGGGCGCTTTGGTGTGAACGGCGTGGATGTCGGCACGGAACTTGATGCAGTTCGCTTCGATGTTGGCGATGTCCGCCTCATTTTTCTCAATTGCATACACTTGGCCGTGCGTTGCGCACTTAGCAGCCTCGATCGCCACTGAACCGGAACCGGCTCCAATGTCCCAGACAACACTTTCTTTCTGCAAACGCATCTCTGTCAGGCTGAGCAGGCGAATCTCTTTTTTCGTAATCAGCCCTTTATCCGGCTTGCGCTGAATGAAGGCATCATCATCCATGCCCATGAACCAAGGCTGGCTTCGTGCCCCGTCCCGGCGTTTTAAGATCACGATGTTGAGTGGAGAAAACTCCGCTTGCGCCATTGGCTCCAACTCCCACCAGCCCGCCCGTTCATCCGCGCCGCCCAAATTCTCAGCCACAAACGCCTTGTATTCAGTCATGCCGAACCGCAACAAATAGTTGGCAATTGCCCCAGGCGTATTCTGGTCATCCGTCAGTAGCGCCACCATATCCTGCCCGTCGATGCGTTGGGCCAAGCCGAACAACGGGCGGCCATGGAGACTTTCTACCGGTACCCCTTGCCAACTTTCCCCCATGCGGGCGAACGCCAGCTGTAACGAACTCACATGGGGAAGAATCTCCACCCGCTCTCCGCCGAGACGCCGCACCAGCAAGCGACCAATTCCATAGAATAGGGGGTCGCCCGAAGCGAGCACAACCACGCGCCGCTCCGCCATCACTTCGGCAATCCGACCGATCATGCCCATGATGCCGCCTTTGAGTACCCACTTCTCTCCCCTATGCTCAGGAAAATAAGCCAAATGGCGCTCTCCGCCGATCAAAACATCCGCTTCTTCAATCCATTTCCGGCAATGCGGGGGGAGTCCATCTTTCCCGTCCGCACCGATCCCAATCAGTTTCACCATCTGTGCCACTCCATTCCGCCCTCCCCAACAGTTCACCCTTCATTTTCACCAACACCGTTTCAATCGTCAGGCCTCCATCCACATGCCGCAAGCCTTGACGGCAGACCAACTGGCTCAACCGCGTGAAAAACGACATCCGCCCGGCTTCTTCCATCAGCTGGCCCGCGTGGGTCGCGCTGTTAGCCTCACGTACCGCCTGCACCAAATCGGGGGGTGCCCCCACTTCCTCCGCCACCGCCGCCAAAAAACCAAAGTCGACCGCGGCGCTTTTGGAGTGAACCATCATCACACCTTGGGCTACCTTGGAAAACTTGCCCATCATCCCTACTAAACTCACTCGTTCCACTCCGGCCCGTTTGGCGTGTTTCAATGCAAAACCTACAAAATCGCCCATCTGGATAAAAGCTTCTTCCGGCAGATGAGGGAAACACTTCATCGCATGTTTTTCACTGCTACCACCCGTAGTCAACACGAGATGACGGCAACCATTGGCTTTGGCCACTTGGATCGCCTGCGCCACACTGGCCCGGTAAGCAGCAGTTGAGAACGGAACCACGATCCCCCGCGTACCCAAGATGGAAATGCCACCGATAATTCCTAAACGGGCGTTCAACGTTTTCTGGGCGATCACTTCCCCTTCTGGAACAGAGATTACCACTTTGACACCCCGGTTCACCCCATGTTCGGCTAGCACCGTCTCCACCGTCTCCCTGATCATCCGCCGGGGCACCGGGTTGATGGCCGCTTCCCCCTCCGGAATCGGCAAGCCCGGCTTAGTCACCCGACCCACACCGACACCACCGTCAATCTCGATTCCTTGTTCACGCAACCAGGTGACGGTGGACACAATCGTCGCTCCGTGCGTGGCATCGGGGTCATCCCCGCCGTCTTTGACCGTACTGGCTCGCGCATGGTTTCCATCCATCCGTACCTCATCCATGGCAAACACCGCCTTTTGGCCGATCGGCAAGCGGATCGTCACCTCTCGGACGGCTTCCCCGGTGATCAACGAGAGCAAAGCTGCTTTGGTCGCCGCCGTCGCGCAGGCTCCCGTAGTATATCCCGTACGGAGCGGCTTTTCTTCGCTTGCTGCCTGCGTTGACTTCATGTCACGCTTCCATCTCCCGTTCAGCCATCATGGCTAAGGCATTTACAATCGCCACCGCCGTCGGACTGCCTCCCTTGCGGCCCAAGTTGGTGATAAATGGTACATTTAGCTTCAACAGCTCCTCTTTCGACTCCGCCGCAGATACAAAACCTACAGGCACACCCACGATGAGCCCTGGTTTGGCCACCCCCTCCCGAACCAGGCGAATCAATTCCAAAAGCGCCGTGGGGGCGTTACCGATCGCGAAAATGCCGCCTTCGGCCTCGGCGACTGCTTTCCTCATCGCCACAATCGCTCTGGTCGTCCCCAACCGTTTGGCTTCTGCCATCACATCGCTGTCAGAGATATACACTCGCACATCGCTACCAAATTTCCCTAAACGCATTTTGTTGATCCCCACCTGCACCATCTGCACATCAGCCACGATTGGCTTGCCGGCTTGGATCGCTTGGATGCCCGCTCGCACTGCATCAGGATGAAACACAACACTTCGGCCCAACTCAAAGTCGGCGGTTGCATGAATTACCCTCTGCACAATGGGAAATTGCTCCGGCGCAAAATCATGTGCCCCCAATTCGTCGGCAATCATTTGAAAGCTTAAATTCTCAATCTCCTGAGGTTTAGTGGTGACGGGACGAAAAGACTCACTCATGGGACATTCCTCCTAATTCTGCTCGCACCTGATCTAGCACTTGATCGATCTTATCCAAGGCGCGGCCATATTCGATCCGCGGCCGGGAAATGAGCACCACATGTAACCCCAACTCCAAAGCGGCCTCCACCTTCTCATCGACCGAACCGATCTGCCCGCTCTCTTTGGTAATGACGGTGGTCACTTTATAATGTTGGTACAAGACCTTGTTCAATTCTTTGCCAAACGGCCCTTGCATGGCGATGATATTCTTCTGCTCCAAACCCAACCGTTCGCATTTTTCCATGTTATCCTTGTGTGGCAACATCCGAGCAACCAACCGCACGCCCGGTTCCGACAACAATCTATGGGCGAAGATGTCCAACGTTTTGCTCCCTGTCGTCAGCATGACCACCCCTTTTCGGCGCGCCGCCGCTTCCGCCGCCTCTTGATAAGAGGATACGGTCTCGATGAGGGGATGACGCTCGACCTTCCATTCCGGGCGTTCGTAGCGGAGATAGGGGATGCCTGCGCTATCAGCCGCCAGGATCGCATTTTTGGATGCTTCTTCGGCAAACGGGTGGCTGGCGTCCACCACCATGGCAGCACCTTGTTCCTTTAGAACGGCAACCATTTCATCCGCCGTCAATCGACCCACCCGCACAGAAACGCCTGCTTTCCGCAAGCTGTCGGCGGCACTTTCGGTCACAACCGAGGCCACGAGTGGATACCCTTCTTGTTGCAACAAACAAGCCAACTCACGGGCATCACTTGTTCCGGCCAACAGAAAAATCACTGCTGTTCCCCCTTCAATGGTCATGGTGGTGATGATGGTCATGATGATGGTGGTGTCCGGTAGCGACCGCCTGTTTGGCCAAGGTTTCCCAGTCCAACGCCTGCCCCTGCTCCAACTGGTCGACGCGGTGTTTCCAGATATCCACCAGCCCTTCGTCACACCCGAGGTAAGAAACCATCACCGCTTCTGCACCGACGTTGGTCTCATTAAACTCACGCACCATCCTCTCCATCCGCTTGATCAGCACGCCGGTAAATAAGAAATACGGCAACACCACCACCCGTTTGGCACCCAATCGAAGGCACCGGTTCAATCCTTCGTTAAGCCGTGGGTCCGTCACCCCGATGAAGCAAGCTTCCACCCACGGGACAGGCAAACGTTCCCACAACAGGCGGGTGATCTTATACAAGTCGCTGTTAGCGTTGGCATCACTCGATCCCCGCCCCACCAGCAACACGGCCGTCTCTTCCGTTTCCCCAACCCTAAGCACGCTCTGAAGCCGCGCTTCCAAGATGGGCAATACCAATGGCTCCACCTCAAGCGCCCGCGCGTATACAAACCGAACATCGGGATAGGCCGCTTGCGCCTCCTGTAAAAATAAAGGAATGTGCACTTTGGCATGCCCTGCCATGAACAGCATCAGCGGAATCACTTTGATCGAAGTAGCCCCCCTGTCAACAGCTCTCTTCACTCCAGCATGCATGTCCGGCTGGGCAAATTCTAAGAAACAAGTCTCCACAATCGGTTCCGTAAACTTGGTCGCCATCTGTGCGGTGAATTGCAACAATTCTTCATTCCCCTCAGCATCACGGCTTCCATGCCCCACAAACAATATCGCTTCCATCTCGCTCTCTCCCATCCGTTGAAATTGGACGCGACCTGTGCGCCACATGCTCTTCCGAGCCAGAACGATGAACTCATACTGCCTAATCGCCACAAGCAAGCGGTTCAATCGTGATCTGGCCTTCGGTGTATCGGAACCCGCCAATCTCTTCCACCCGTTTGAAGAATTTATGGAAGCGCTCATTGGGCTCAGCCTGTTCTTTGTAGGCGCGCACCGTTTGTTCAACCGCGGCGATCAACTCATCAGGGGTGAGCCCTTCCGCCACCCGTTTGGCCACTTGGGCGTTGCGCCCAATTTTCTTGCCTCCCAAAAACAAATCATACGTGCCACGGCGATGTACGATTGCAATATCCTCAGTCACCGCTCCGTAGCAAGCCATTGCACAACCGTTAAACCCAATCTTCAGTTCCTTAGGGACACCCAAGCCCCCAATCCGTTTCTGTAATTCCTCCAACTGCGGGATCGACTCCCCCTTGTCCCCATCACAAAAATCACAAGCCTTCAGTTGGACTACATTACCTACTGGCTCTAGAAGAAGTCCCGCCGCGCTCAACTGCTCCACCACGCGATCCGGGTTTTCCGTCGGCACTTTCAGCAACAACCGGTGATCGGGCGTATAATGGATCTCACCCTCTGCCCCAGCCACCTCTGCCAGACAGCGCATCTGCTCTGGTGTGATTTTTTTCTCTGCCAAGCCTGCTGACACCGCCACTTCAAAAATCGACGCGACGCCTGTCTCGCGCCTTTCCAACATCGACAGCGCTTCTTCAGCTAACTGCACGGGACTCATCTCGTCTGCCGCGTCCGGCGCACCCTCAGCTTCGAGGGCCCACGGCTCTGCCTCTGGACGCAGGCGCTCGTGCGGTTTCAAAGCCTGCACGGTCTGGTCCAACGTATATTTGCGCTGATATCCGCGCGGCGTAATCATCAATCCTTCATGCACAAACGTGCTCCCATTGCCGATCAGCACGGTGGTGAGCATACCAATCTCGTGATCCAGCATCCGGCCAAGGGTGGTCACCACCACCTGCTGCCGTTCGCGATACGCGCTCTTCACCAATCCCACCGGGGTATCAGGGGAACGGTATTTCAAAAGGATTTTTTGCGTTTCAATGATTTGCTTGGTTCTGCGCCCGCTACGGGGGTTGTACAAGGCAATGACAAAGTCGGCAGCAGCAGCGGCTTCAATCCGCTTTGAAATCACTTCCCATGGAGTCAGATGATCGCTCAAGCTGATGGTGCAAGCATCGTGCATCACCGGCGCTCCCAACAGCGAAGCGCATGAGTTGATCGCCGAAATTCCAGGGATCACCTCCACACCGATGCCGGTTTCCGGGTGCCACCCTTTTTCAATCAACACCTCGTAAACCAAACCGGCCATCCCGTACACACCAGCGTCACCGCTAGAAATCACCGCCACCTTTTTGCCAGCTTCCGCCAGCCTGACCGCCTCCTGCGCCCGGCTCACTTCTTCCGTCATTCCGGTGCGCACAATCTGTTGCGTCGTCAAAAGCGGACGGATAAGGTCTACATAGGTGTTGTACCCGACGATCACTTCACTCTCCATCAGCGCATAACGGGCACACGCCGTTATGTGCTCCGCATGTCCCGGCCCAAACCCGACCAACAAGATCTTGCCAACTGGACGGCCCATCCAATCACCCCATCTCAGGATATAATTGAATATTAATTCTATTAAAAATGTTCAACCATCAAACCGAATAAAATCTCCCTCTAACACACTTTGACCTGTCAGAAAATGAAAAAACACCTTCCGCTCACTCGGGCAGAAAGTGTTTATAGGCGCAGAATCGCAGACACCAAGCAGATACATCCCACATAGGCACATGAATCTCTTGCCGTCCCTATAAACACCTCCCCATCCGCGTAGGTCAAGCGGTGTTGTCAGAAAAGGCAGGTCTCCTGGCTCATGGATCATCGTCTTAGCTTGAATCTGGCCTTCCCATCATCGACACATGCAGTGGCCAAACTCAGACTCCCCATTCACAGTGGCGGGACCGCGTCGGATTCTCACCGATCTTCCCTCTTCGGGAGCGCAGATCTTGCGCTCCACCTTTCCCCACAAAGATATTCATTTTTTAACAAAATCATTATATTGAAATTGTAACTTACTAGCCTGCATATTTTCAATTTTTCCACCGGCATTATCGCAGAATAGACGCGCCCATTTAATCAGATGCTTTTAATTCCTTGATTATTCACAGTTGATTAATAGTTTAAATCAGGCCAACTTTCTGATAGAATACACACCCGTCCCCACGTCTTCTCCATGCCGCTATCCATTTTTCGTACAGGGGCTCATTTTTCAAACACATACAATCTGCCGTTTGCTGGTGTGCCCAAGCGCGGCCCCTTAAATCCTCTTTTCAGGAGTTCTTGCCGCATGGACACCATCAGTATCCCATGGCTGACAATCAGCGTGTCTTCCCCGTTGCGGGACATGATTTCATCTATGACGTCCGCCAAGCGCCTCTGTACATCCTGTTTGACCTCTATTTGCGAGCGGTGGTTGCAAAGCCAAGCTCCCCTCATAATCAAACCCCAGGCCCAAAGTGGCAATTTCACCTCATGGTTGCGAAAAAGCGGACAGATCGGGATTTCACGCAATGCTTTCGTCACTGTGATCGGCCCTTGATAAATTTTGCGCGCTGTTTTTTCCGCCCGCGGCAAATCGCTGGTGAAACAGCGTTTCCATGCGATATCTCCTAAATCCACTTCGCCTTCTTCTATATCAGCGACATCATACTCCTTAATCCATTGCGATAATTCCTGTTGTGTCAGCAAAAATTTTTTCGGAAAATCTTTCTTCACTTTAAAATGACGAACCAAACCGATTTTCATGCATTCCATCCTTTCTGCTTGAAACAGCCGCCAGCGACCAGCGGAACAAGTGAATGAAAAACAATGCGGAAATAACGAAGGGTTCGTATTCCAATCTCCTTTTCTCTCGCTTCATTCACTCATCGGGAAAAGGTTCTCCGTATGGCCATCACTTTTATCTTAGAAGTTACTCATTTTGCCCCATCAACAATCCAATTATATAATATTTTTTATAATCTAATAAATAAAATTGCAGGAAGGGGCAAATCTCAGGTCGTATCCATGCCCGCTCAGTGCCAATCTGCGAGCTCATTGCAAAGAGAGGTGTATCCCCATGGAAATCACATTTACACTGTGAACGAACCCTATGGCGTGAAGCGAATGAGAAAATGGTTTTGGAGCCGCTAGCCTATTCATCAGACACGCTCTAGCGAACACTATTTCCAAGCGCAAAAATTCGCCGGTACGCCCTATGCCAAACAGATTCGCACAGTGAAAAAACCGAAAGATGCTGCACAATTGGGGCGTAGCCGCAAACATCCCATCCGCCCTGATTGGGAAGAGGTGAAAGAACAGGTGATGCGCACTGCCGTTTACCACAAGTTCAAATTCATGCTGATCTACGAAGCCTGTTGCTGCCCACTGGTGACGAACTGATTATCGAAAACTCCCCCATTGCCTATTATTGGGGCTGTGGAGCGGATGGAAGCGGCTTAAACCGCTTGGGTGTGATCCTGATGGAAGTGCGGAGCCGCTTGCGGCAAGAAGGCTGATACATCCATTTGTCCCACGCGGGTTGTCGGCTTATTGGCAACATAGCCCCTAAGCAATGGTTGCGTCTTGTACACATGGTTGCAGGGCGCTACTTTCAAATACTTGGGGGTGTCTATCATGTGAATCTGCGCTACGAGACTTCCACGCCTATTTGACTTGAAAAAAAGCATTGAATTACCCTCTTAAATTTGCTAGCGTGGACGGAAGATGCGCATTGAATTCAATATAAGAGGAAGAGAACAATGAATCAAACACATTCCGTAAAACAAAAAACACACCAGTTTCTGATTATTTTATTACCTATTCTCGTGACCCAATTGACTCTGTTTTCAATGAACTTTTTCGATACGGTGATGTCAGGCCACGCCAGCGCCCGTGACTTAGCCGGGGTGGCGATCGGTTCTAGCATTTGGTCTCCCGTCTTCACTGGGTTGAACGGGATTTTGCTATCGTTGTCCCCGATTGTCTCCCAATTAGTCGGGGCCAAGCAGAACAACGAAGTGCCATTTAAAGTGATTCAAGGCATTTACTTGGCGGTGGCCATAGCATCCGCGGTCATCCTGTGCGGGACTTTTCTCCTTGATCCCATCCTGAACGGAATGAGCCTTGAAACACAGGTACGGCAGATCGCCCACGACTATTTAATCGCGCTGGCATTTGGCATTGTGCCACTATTTATCTATACCGTCTTGCGTTGTTTTATGGATGCGTTGGGTCAAACACGGGTCAGCATGTTCATCATCCTGCTGTCCTTGCCGATCAATGTCGGGTTGAATTATCTGCTGATCTTTGGCAAATGGGGCTTTCCCCGGTTGGGTGGGGTCGGAGCAGGTTATGCTACGGCGATTACGTATTGGTGCATCATGTTTATCAGCTTCGCAGTGATCGCTCGAGTCAAACCCTTTTCCGACTATCGCGTGTTCTCTCGATGGTTCCGACTGTCTTTGTCCGCATGGAAGGAACAATTGAAGATTGGCGTCCCCATCGGGTTTGCGATCTTCTTCGAAACCAGCATTTTCGCCGCCGTCACGCTACTGATGAGTGGTTATGATACGGCGACTATCGCCGCCCACCAAGCGGCGTTGAATTTCGCATCGTTCCTCTACATGGTGCCCATGAGCATCTCCATGACCTTGACCATCGCCGTCGGCTTTGAAGTGGGGGCGAAGAGGAGCAAAGACGCACGCCAATACAGCTTCCTAGGCATTGGGATCGCCCTCATGATGTCCGTGATTTGCGCCATCGCGCTAATTCTCTTCAATGAGCAGGTGGCCGGATTTTATACTACCGACCCTACCGTATTAGAACTGACTAAACAATTTTTAATCTATGCCATCTTTTTCCAATTATCAGATGCCATCGCCACCCCCATTCAAGGGGCGTTGCGCGGGTACAAGGACGTCAACTCCGCATTTCTGGTAGCCCTCATCTCTTACTGGATCTTGGGGTTGCCGATCGGTTATCTGTTGGCAAACTACCTGGCATTCGGCGCGTTCGGTTACTGGATTGGCTTGATCTCCGGCTTGGCCTTCGGCGCGATCTTCCTGATGGGCCGCCTGCTACGAATCCAGCGCCGCCACTCAGCACCGTCTCCCGCCAGACAGTTGCGATGACCAACAAGCCGGAATACAGCAGGCTGATATCGTCCATCACAAAAAAACAGCACTCCCCACCATTCGGATACGCACTGGGGAGTGCTGTTTTTTATGAAGGCATAGGTGTCGGCGTCGGCGCCGCATAGCCATCCTTGTACTTGCTGTCGATGATTTGCCGAATCTCTTTCAACGATTTCCCCTCTTGCTTCAGCATGGCCGACTCCGCCGCAATATCTAGGCAAGTGCCGCATTTGGTGCCATGCGAATCCCATACGACCTGGCCGTTCGGTTTCATCTCGTGGATGAAGCAATCCAGATTGCTCTTATGTCCAACACTTTCTCCGCAACCGCAATAGCAGGGCATCGATTTCAACACATCGGCGTTCGCCGCGGCAATTTGGTAGATCTGCCCTACCTTGGGATCTAACCCCTTCACAAATGAAGGCAACACTGTTACTCCCGCCGTCAATTCGCGAACATCGCCAGCTACATGCTGTTGTCCGCCATGGTTAGCATAGCTCGTAGAATCGTGGGATTGCGTTCCCTCCTGAACGCCGCAACCGGTCAAACCGCCGACGATCATCAACGCCCCCAGCGCGATCGCCCATTTTTTCTGTTGCACATGCATCCCCCTTTACCTCGAATTCGGAAAACCACATGAAAAATGATAACACACAATGTCACTAAGGTGTGTCTGGCAAATCAAGTTGGTGGGGAAGAAGCGTCGGAAAAACCTTTTCTTGAGGAGCGCCGATGCACAAGTGAAGCGAATGAGAAAAGGGTTTTGGAGCCGCTGGCCTATTCATCAGACACGCCCTAGCCGCCGGGAACTTTTTGCCGACACTTTACAGCCACAGAAGAGGGCAGGTGATCTGCATGCAGGCGCTTTTCACTTGCCTGATAGGATATGGTACCCTATCTTTATTAGGGCTTTCTTTCTTCCTTGTGGTTTTCGCTATGGCCTATCAAACCAACTTTGGAAGCTTTTGTTTAATTGACTTGGAGGTTTTTGCTCATGTTACATATGTTGATTGCCGATGATGACGTGAACATCAGAGAACTGGTACGCTTTCATTTTCAGAAAGAAGGATTTACCGTGTTTGAAGCGGCAGATGGGGAAGAGGCGATGCGAATTTTGGAAGAAGAGCAAATTCATTTGGCTGTGGTGGACATCATGATGCCGCGCAAAGACGGCTATGAGCTGTGCCAAGACATCCGCGATTTTTATGACATCCCCATTATCATGCTGACAGCCAAGGATCAGCTACTTGACAAAGAAAAAGGATTTCAGTCTGGAACCGATGATTATCTGGTCAAACCGTTTGAACCGAAAGAATTGCTGTTTCGGGCCAAAGCATTATTGCGGCGCTACCGCATGGTCAATGCAGATTGCATCCAACTCGGGCAGACAGTGATAGACCGCAAAAGCTATGAAGTGCGGTGCCGCGGGCAGACGATTATCCTTCCTTTGAAGGAGTTCGCATTGTTGTCCCAACTAGCCAGCTATCCCCATCGCGTTTTCACGCGGGAAGAGCTTATTCATTTGATCTGGGGGCCAGACTTCGAGGGGGACATGCGCACGGTTGATGTGCATGTGAAAAGGTTAAGAGAAAGATTTAAACATAAAACGCATGATTTCACCATCAAAACCGTGCGGGGAATCGGATACAAATTGGAGGCCGACACACAGTGAAAACACTATACTTGAGGTTTGTGGCCACGACCATTTTCATTATGTTACTAAGCGGATTGATCGCTTTTTTATTGAGCAATCTTTATTATCAAATCAAATTGAAACCGTACAATAACGAAAAAATCACCCGCATGGCCAAAAATGTCACGTCGTTTTACCAAGCACACTCCGAAGTCGACTTGCACCAGTATCTGAACAGCGTAGCCGATCTGGGTTACCAAATCGCTTTGACAGACGGGCACAAAAAACTGATGACATTCGGAAATCCGTTCAGCGGCACGACCTTGGCGCCGGCCGCCATCGACCGCGTCTTGCGCGGACAAACTTACTACGGCATCGCGCAATACCCCAAACAGATTTTTGTGACCGGTTTTTTCGATGACGAATTGAGCAACACCATCGGCGTTCCCATTGACATCAAAGGAAAGCGCCACGCTCTTTTCATCCGACCCGACATTGAATATTTGTTCGGAGAGATGCGGGTATTTTTCGCTGTATTGGTCGCACTCACCATCGGCTTGAGCGTGACCTTTGTGTTTGCAGGTACGCATTACATCGTCAAACCGATCAGAATCCTGACTCGCGCCACGAAAATCGTCGCCCGAGGTAAATACAACCTTTCGTTAAATGTGGACCGCGAAGATGAAATCGGACAACTAGCAAGGCATTTTACGCACATGGCCCAAAGCTTGCAACGCCTTGATGAGATGCGGCAGGAGTTTGTTTCCAACGTGTCCCACGAAATTCAATCCCCTCTGGCATCGATCCAAGGTTTTTCCAAAACATTGCAGTCCGAAGAGATTCCCCCTGCGCAACAAAAACATTATTTGTCTATCATCGAGAAAGAAAGCCATCGTTTGTCTTTGTTAAGCAAACAACTGCTGACGTTGGCCTCCTTGGATAAAGAAGCCGGGGCGCTGGAAAAGACAACCTTTGATTTGGCCGATCAGATCAAACAAGTGGTCTTCATGATGGAGTGGCAATGGCGAAAAAAAGACTTGGCCATTGAGATGGAGTTACCGGAAACCTTTATTCAAGCCGACCCCAAATTGCTACATCAAGTGTGGATCAATTTGCTCACTAACAGCATCAAATTCACTGAACGCGGGGGAACCATCACGATTAAGATCGATAAATCGCGTAAAAAAGAAATCGCCGTGATGGTTCAAGACACAGGTATCGGCATCCCTGAGCAGGATCTCCTGCGTATTTTCGACCGATTTTACAAAGTGGACAAAGCCAGGGAACGGAATGATCATGGTAGCGGACTGGGACTAGCGATCGTCTATAAAATCATCGAAGCGCACCAAGGAAGCATCGAAGTGGCAAGTCAAGAAAACAAAGGGACGACCTTCACCATTCGCCTGCCCCAGATGTAACTTTCCATTCATTTGCCGTTCATATTTGCTTTCTATAATAGGGCCAGAACCACAGAAAAGGAGTGAATAAACTTGTTTCTGGCCCTAAGAGAGCTGAAATTTGCCAAGTTGCGCTATTTCCTGATCGGGTTTATCATGATTCTCATTTCCTGGCTGGTCTTCATTATCTCCGGCCTGGCCAATGGACTGTCCGCCGACAATGCCGCCGCGTTATTAAACATGAAGGCGGATCATTTCGTGATCCAGCCCGACTCTGAAAACAAACTAAACCGATCGCAGATCCCTGAGGATAAATGGACGGAAATCAAACAAATAACAGCCGGGACAGGAGCAACCCCGTTAGGACAAAAAATGCTGTCCGTCACCAAGGCGGGCACCAAAAACAAAATGGATGTCACCTTTTTCGCTATCGACGCGAACCAATTTCTAAACCCCGTCATTACCGAAGGAAGCCACTTCAACAATACCGCCAAAAACCAAGTGGTGGTGGATGCATCCCTTAAGCAAGAAGGAATCGGATTGGGGGATTGGCTCCAAGATCCCGAAACAAATCAAAAATGGAAAGTTGTTGGATTTACGGAGGGTCACACCTTCAGCCATTCACCGGTAGTGTTTATGAATTTAAAAGATTGGGACGATCTAATCCGCGCTAATCCGCAACTGAAACAAAGGTATTACAGCGCAATTGCATTACAAATGACTCCCTCTCAAGCCGCCGAGCTGAAACGGGATGTGAGTGAGATCGATGTGATCACCAAAGAGGACGCGTTGCAGAATATTCCCGGATATAAAGAAGAGCAAGGATCACTCACCATGATGATTGTTTTCCTTTTCGTGATCGCTTCATTTGTACAAGCCGTGTTTTTCTATGTGATCACTCTGCAAAAAACCAATCAATTCGGCGTGTTAAAAGCGCTTGGCGCCAACACATCCGATCTGGCGCGTAGCCTGATGGGGCAAGTGATTTTGCTCACCGTCACAGCAATCTTAATTAGTGTCGGATTCACATACGGAGTAGAATCGATCCTACCGGAAAGCGTGCCTTTCAAATTGGACGTAGAAACATTTCTCCTCTTTTCCGGATTGCTGTTGGTTGTGTCTGTATTGGGGTCATTGTTATCTTTGCGCCGCATCGCCAACGTGGATGCGATTGAAGCGATCGGGAGGGCAGAATAAATGAAAACAAAACTGGCGTTTGAAGATGTAAGCAAACAGTATGGCACAGGAGACAACGCCGTTAAAGCGCTGGATCATGTCTCTTTTCATGTAAACGAAGGCGAATTTGTCGCTATCGTCGGCCCGTCTGGTTCAGGAAAAAGCACCCTGTTGTCGATCGCGGGGGTGTTGTTGTCCCCATCCTCAGGTCGCCTCATCCTGGACGGCCAAGATATCACGAACCTTTCCGCCAAGGAGATGACCAAGATCCGGTTGGACAAAATTGGATTTGTCTTTCAAACATCCAACCTCGTTCCTTTCTTGACAGTGCGCGACCAGCTGTTGTTAGTCGCTGAGATCGCCAAAAAACGCGACAAAGAAGCGGAACAAAAAGCCGATGAATTGTTGGCGCACTTAGGACTCGCCCATCGTCGCAACCATTATCCCGAGCATCTGTCGGGCGGTGAACGACAAAGGGTGGCCATCGCGCGCGCGTGGATGAACAGCCCGGAACTAATCCTAGCCGACGAGCCCACAGCCAGCCTTGACTCCAAACGGGGCAGGCAGGTGGTGGAGATGTTAGCTGATGAGGTTAAATCCAGGAGAAAAGCGGCGATCATGGTTACACATGATGAACGAGTGCTAGATCTGTGTGACCGGGTTTTGACTATCAAAGACGGCAAGCTGATTGCAACCGCCGGGATGAAAGCCGGCTCGCAACCGCTACAACACAGCCACCACTAAACCTACCGGTAACACAAAACCCGATTTCCCTGATACCGGAAATCGGGTGGCTCTGCCATGCAAACAGCACCGCTAAGAGGCCGATCAGCAGGAACGAGATGAATTCCTCCGTTTGCAGGTGGGCAATTGTTTGCCGACGAAAAAAAGGAGCGGGATAGATAAGGCAATCCCTGCCACGGTAAACGGTGCAAAGATCAGAAAGGTCATACCCGTGATCCATTGATCGTGGAAAGCGAGATACAACAGCAATGAATTGATCGGCAAATTGCAGGCCACTGCCGTCCAGACTCCAGGGCAAGGCTGGCGCAGGGCAATGGTTGCCGCCACGTGGGGGAGAAACACATTTAAGAGCATGGCCAATATATATCCGCAATTCAGATAAGACCACACACTTTCCGGTCCGTTTGACCAGCTTAGATAGGTTAATCCATAAGCAAGAACGGTCAAAACCAAAACGGCAAACCGGAATTCTCGCTTCCCCACTTTGGCATGCCACTTACCCGCTGTTTGCGACCATGCAGGCAACCAAATCGCTTCTTCCAAATTATGCAACGTGACAACAATGGGAAACAACCATTGAAAATATAGAAAAGACAGTTCAAACACGGGTGCATCTCTCCTTATGCCAGAACTGCGCAGTCAAGTGATCCCCGTTCGACCATGTTGTCTTAGGTTGCCGAACCGGTCATTGTCACCTTCGATCATACTCCTTCATCCAGCTGAGTACAAGGTCAAAATGCAGCTGTAAGGACTAACCCGTCTATCTTTCACATATACTGTGGTCGATGGGGAGGTGGAACCGTTGCAGGAAAAGAAACATCCATCATGGAGGCAAATCACCATCGGCACGTTGGCTGGCATCAATCTGATGATGCTTGCACTAATCGCCGGGAAGGAAAGCATCGCCATTGAAGAATCCGTCCCTTCACTAGCTAAAACCCCCGAACACACTGCGGAGCGGGTCGAGTACGGGATGGAATGGGTCAAAACGACTACGGTTCCAGCATATGATCCACCCGCTATGTCAAAAGGCGCGGGTCATTGGGTCGTGGAACAGTACCGCGAAATGGAATACCATTATGATATGAACGGCCGTCTGCTGTTTAAACGGCCCACCAACCAATCCTCCTATATGCGTTATTTCAAACCGCAATAACAAAGCCACTTCATCCGGCGATGAAGTGGCTTTTTCTTTATGTGACAATCTCACTCCAGCACGTGCGAGTGCTGTCAGGGCATCCTTTCATCAAGTGGCACACTCCTTCAAAGAAAAGCGGATCTTTCCAACCCTTGGCCAGCTGGCGCGCTTCTTTAAAATGGTGCATCGCTTCATCCACGCGTTTCTGCTCCAGCTGGATACGCCCCCGCTGATAATGGCCCAACGCCCTTAAAGCGGGAAGATCTTGCTGGATCAATCGTTCCGCCAACCGATTGGCCTCAAGGTAATTCCCCTGATGCGAAGAAAGATGTGAGCGCATGGCTAACCACATCGGCTGCTCGCTCTGTTCCAGGGGCAATCGCGCCAGCGTCCGTTCCGCTTTGGCGACCTGGCCGGTAGCCATTTCCATCCACACATACGCAAATAACAACGATTGATTATCCCGAAACAAAGTTAACCCTTTTTTGAGCCACAAGATCGCTTCTTCGGTCCGCCCCAACGCCCACAAATTCCAAGCCACACCGTGATAAGCTCCTGCATGCTTTGGGTCCACCCAAAGCATGCGCTGATACCACGCCAAAGCTTGTTCATGCTCTCCCATCTCTTCATAATCATGGGCGATCGATTCCAAAATGCGGGGATGATTGGTTTTTTCATATGAAGCCAGCCGCCAAAAAGAGACACTGCTCCATTCTTGACAGTGCCGATAGCAATGGGATAGATAATACATTGCTTCCCAATCGTCTTCATTGATGGACAAAGCGTGATAAAAATACGGAACCGCTTCATGATACTCTCCCAATCGATAATGGCACGCCCCCAGATTAAACCACGCATCCGCATGGTCGGGCAAGAGCGACGTAACCTTAGAAAACTGTTTGATCGCTTTGCGGTCATCCCCCCGCTTAACGGCGATGCAACCCAGCATTTGATGGGCGAAACCCACAAAAGAATCATGTGCTTCCGTATTGGCTACGATTTGAAAATGGCGTTCGGCTTCATGCCATTGCCCTTCGTGAAACAGGCTCAAACCCAGATAAATCCGTCCGAGCAGAAAGTCGGGCTCCTGCTCAACCACTTGCTGAAACAACTGGTTGGCTTCCTTAAACATCGTCAGCCCGTAGTAACCTTGCCCCTGCCGAAATGAACGCACCGCCGATTCGTGCAACCACACCTCTTCTTCGATCTCTTTATCTCCACCGTCCAAATCCGGATACTTCTCCATCAATTTGGTCACTTGTTCCATGACTGCAGCCCAGGACTCCAGCATCTGATCGCATGATTTTTTAATTTCACGAAACCGGTTGCGCCATTTGCTTTTTTCCGCAACCTGACTTTTGGGATACTGCTTCTCTATTTCATCCAACGCCTGTTCGACCAATTGTAGCCATTGCTGATGATACATCCCGCTTCCCCCTCGTTTGTCCGACATTGCATGTGGTAAGTATGCCCAAATGTAGGGGATGCCATGTACAACGACAACGCCCCCCATGATGACATGGAGGGGCGAAAAGTGCGTCACACCAGCACAGTACCGTGTACTTCTTCTCCCAGCATTTCTACGATATTATTTTCTTCATCTAGCACGGCGACAACCGGTTTATGCGACCGGGCCGCCTGATCTTCCATCATCGCATAGGAAATGATAATAACGCGGTCACCCGGTTGCACCAAGCGAGCGGCGGCTCCATTCAGGCAAATGACTTTGCTACCCCGTTCACCGGGAATCACATACGTTTCAAGCCGGGCACCATTGTTGTTGTTGACGATTTGCACTTTTTCATTCGGCAAGATGTCCACTTTGTCCAAAATGTCTTGATCAATGGTGATACTACCCACATAGTTCAAATTGGCTTCCGTTACCGTCGCGCGGTGGATTTTGGCCTTCATCATTGTTCGGAACATGACTTTTCCCCTCTCCCATCAAGCAGTACGTTGTCGATTAGACGCGTTTTCCCGAAGCGCACGGCGACAGCGACAATCAAACGTTGCTCTTTCCATGCGGCACCGGGCTTTTCCAACCGCGGATAGGTTAATACTTCCGCGTAGTCGATATCGGCCAACGGCGCTGTCTGAATCCGTTCACGCACAAACTGAGCCAACTCGTCGGCGCTAGTAAAATGCCCTTGCGTCCATTTCTGCTCCACTTCCCGCAAAGTCCGATTAATGACGAGCGCCTGCTCCCTTTCCTCTGGAGACAAATAAACATTGCGGGAACTGAGCGCCAGCCCATCTGGTTCACGCACCGTCGGACATGGGACAATCGTCACTGGGAAATGCAGATCATGCACCATCTGCTCGATCACCGCCACTTGTTGGGCGTCTTTCATGCCAAAATAGGCACGATCCGGAGCCACGATATGAAACAGCTTGGTCACAACTGTGGCCACGCCCGCAAAATGGCCTGGCCGGGAAGCGCCGCACAAGCGCTCCGTCACTTTCTCCACATGCACCTGGGTCAATGGTTCTGTGGGATACATCTCACTGACAGAAGGGTGAAACAGAAAGTCCACCCCGGCCGCCTCGGCAAGCGCCTGATCCCGCTTTAAATCGCGCGGGTAGCGATCCAAGTCCTCACCGGGGCCGAATTGCAATGGATTCACGAAAATGGACATCACCACGGTGTCACACTCTTGTTTGGCCCGTTCGACCAAGCTCAGATGCCCCTGATGGAGATAGCCCATCGTCGGCACAAAGCCAATGGTCCCTTGACAACGCGATTTCAACGCAGTTCTCAATGCGTGGATGGTTTCAATCGTTTTCATGCGGTTGCTCCTTCTTTCGCTCCATACAATTGCTCCGCTATTTCGCCAGCCAAGTGCGTCACATGCTCCTCTTGCGGGAACTGGCGATTTTTCACTTCTTGTACATACTCCGCAATCCCCTCAGTCATCATGCGGCCTGCTTGGCGATACACTTTGACAAATGAGGGATGCCACTCACCGCCGAGCGCAAGCACATCATGGTAAACCAATACTTGCCCATCGCAATGGCGTCCAGCGCCAATGCCAATCGTGGGCACCCGCAACTTCTCACTGATCAGGCGCGCCAACTCTTCGGGAACGCACTCCAGCACCAATGCGCAAATGCCGGCTTGTTCCAGATGTTGCGCTTCCTCAATCAGTCGCTCAGCCGCCGCCAACTCTTTCCCTTGGATGACGTAACCGCCAAATTGGTTAACTGACTGCGGAGTCAAACCAAGGTGCCCCACCACAGGGATGCCAGCTTGGGTCAAAGCCCGGACATTCTCTATAATCTCCCGACCACCTTCCAGCTTCACTCCGTAGGCCCCGCCCTCTTGCATGAGACGTGCAGCAGCTTTCAACACTTCATCACGCGACAGGTGCGCCACCATAAATGGCAAATCGGCAATCACCATCGCCCTGTTGGCACCGCGAGTAACCGCTTTCGTATGGTGCAACATGTCTTCCAGCGTTACCGGGATGGTGGAATCATAGCCCAGCACAACCATCCCCAGCGAATCGCCAACCAAAATCATGTCCGCTCCGGCCGCCTCAGCCATCTTTGCTGCTGGATAATCATAAGCCGTAATCATGGCGATCGGTTCATTTGCTTGTTTCATCTTGATTAGTGTTCGGGTTGTCACACGTTTTTTAGCTGTGCTCACAAGGAACCCTCCTTTTTCATAGGGCCCTTGGGTCAGAGAAAATAGAAAACGCCGCTATCAGCCACACAAAGGGACTAAAAGGGCGCCATGCATCCTTGACCGCTTGCTCTGTCTCCGTCCCAAAGGCTCGAAGCAGAAAATGGCTTCTTTGCTTAGTTTGTTCAAATCACTCAGGTTACACAGTGCAGCTCCAGTTTTTGTGGATGCCGCCTTTTCCCCAGCTATAGGTTAACCAAAATCAAAACACAATGCAATAAATTTCTTTACAATCCATTGCAATAAAGGATGACTTTCTACATCAAACAAAGATCATCGCTCCCATTACCAGCTTTCATCTCATTCCACCAACAGCCAACCAACCTTGGCTCCGCAACGCATGGGGTACGTCCCCGGGTGGATCGGGGTGAATTGGACAGTAGCCTTGCCGTCCGCCAACGGTGTTGAAATCTGGAATTCGTCGATTTGGAGCCCTTGTCCGCAATCCGCCCCTGACTTTGACACCACCTGCAATCGCAACGGGATGCCCGCTTTCGCTTGAATCATGCCTGACCATCCGGTCTCGTCAATGTGGGCTTGTACCACCTGCATCCCGGTAAGCTGCTCAGCTCGCACCGCTTTAGGATGGTGAGAGTGATGCGACGGTGCATCAGCCAATGGGAACAAACCGGCTTGTTGCCACCCTAGCGCAGCCACCATGAGCAGGGTTCCACCCCACATCACCCAATCCCCCACTCCCAAACCCGGTGCCACTTCAGCTTCCTCTCTGATCAGCTGAACAAGCAATTGCGTAACACAGAGAAACAAAACAGCCATTAACACGATTGTCAGATCAGGAGCTTCCCTCAGCACCATCACACCCAACATGGCTCCCATCATCCCGCCCATAATCCCAGCCACAATCCCATCCACTGCGGCTAACAAACCACTGGGCTTGCCCAGCCAATACCCCAGCGACAAGCTGAACAGCATGGCCAATTCCGTCGGCAAAAATAGGTTGCCCCCGAATAGGATTCCTAAAATGGTTCCCGAAAGCAGTCCTGCCATCGTCGCGCCAGCCATGGCCACCATCATACCGGTGTGCTTAGACAACCAGAACCGGTGGCGATGCACAAAAATAAGCAGACGGACGCAACCTACCCCCAACGCCATTCCCCCCAAGACCACTCCCATGCCAAAACCCCCTCCGCCAAGTCGATTTAATTCACAAATTTCCGCTAATTCATGCCGAGAAGGCCCCTTCAGCACCACCACAACCATTTTACCATATGTAGCACGTGACACGCATAGCGGCGCCACCGCAACCATCCTGTCATCCTCAAGCCTCTCATCTTCGCAATTTGTTACAAATTGTTGCACAAAAATTCCGCAGCCACTTTGCGTAAAACCAGCGCATTCCCTACCATTCATCCCTGAAAAATCTATTATTTTCATTAGAATAAAAGGATTGAAAGCCAATTACACAAAAAGCAGGTTGCCCATTCGGCATCATATTTTAAAAAATTTATCATTTTTCTGCGATTTAAGGAGGAATTAGCTTCAATTTGTTGAAAAACAAAAATGACCGAGAGGAGGTGACCATTCATGATTCGCAAATTGCACTCTGGCGAGCCGCCCCAAGCTTAATTCTTCGCCGCGAAACAAAAAAAGGCCGCAACAACAAGCAAGATGATTCATCCTCTTTAGTATTTTTCAAAAATAAAAATAATTAAAATCCTGCGGCTACTCACACGGCAAAGTGATGAATCTCATCAATCAAGCCCCTTCGATTCGTTTTGGTTGGGGGGCTTTTTTCTTGATGGCGCCAAAGAAAAAACGTCTAAAGAGATGCAAATCAGAGGAGGTACTTCATATCGAGGAGGGTGTCTGCACGATGGAGTTGGTTGAAAAGCAATTGTACAGGGTTTTTAGCCATTCCCAATCTTTGCTTGGACAAGAAGGGTTGTACTGCATGGCGTCCGATGCGGAAAGCGCACGTCACTATTTTATTGAGCAATCCATTACCGCCGAATTGAAACAAAATCGGAGTTACTATCTCACCCGCTTCAATGAGGCCGCCGATTTTGTATTCGCGGAGGTATTCGTGAAGCAAACTCCGAGCAAGGAAAATCAACCAACAACCACCTGTCAATTATGTGAAATGAAAGTGAAAGAATGGTTTCATCCGCATGAAGAATGGGCCCTGCTCTATCTGAAATACCAACGCGGCGAAGTCGTTTCTTTACCTGAAGAGATGATAAGGTTTATCGTGAAACGGGACATCTTACATGCGGATGCGGTATACATAGAAAAAGTGGATTTCGTCGAAATAGATTAACCATGAATTTATCGCGACCCGCTACCGGTCGCGGTCTTTGTCTGGAATCGTCAACTAGGTAAAAAACCTCTTAAACCAGCGAAGCCCCCTGTGAAGCGCGAATAAGAATACGGCCCTGTTTGGCAATGCCTTTTGCCCCCCTGATCCTTATTTCCGGCACGAAAATGCCTTTTCGATGTCGGTTAATTCCGCTTCCTGCTTTAAAAACGAGGCCGGCGTTTCCGGTCGAACTTGGGTGACCAAGGCGTCGGCATAGGCTTCGATCCGCGTCTGATCATAAAATTTCTCCTTCGGGATCCATGCATCCCCAAACCGCGCTCCCAAGACGGCACCCGCTATCGCCGCCACCGTGTCAGTATCAAATCCCTCCCGAATGATCGACAGTAGCACCTCGGTCGGTTCAAGATCATCGCGACAAGCCATGAGCAGGGCGTGTAACCCTCCGAGCAATACAAAACCTTGGTTGGGATGAGCTCTTGTAAACCCTTCTTTCAACTGGGGGCGGGCCCAATCGGACAAACGGCGCCGCATCGCTTCCACCGGCAAGTCGATCCAAGTGCATGCCTGAACCATTGCTTCGCGAATGGCTGAAGAGTTCACCTCATCCATTCGCCAACCTTGTTTGGACATCTCCTGCAATCGCTCTTCCCCTTGCCGGGCAAGCTCCGGTAAAGCGGCAAGCGTCTCACGCCCAGACCTGCCTTGCAACAACAGGGCAATGGCGTGCGCCAACAAAGCGGCAAACCCCGCAGCCCTCGCATCGCGGTGCGTAGCCAGGCTGGATTCGAGCGCGACTTGCCATAAGTGGTCAGCCTGTTCAGGCTGGCAATACAAAGCGCCCAACGGTCCGATGCGCATAGCGGCTCCCATTCCGGCAGATGGGCTACCCGCATGTTCCACCATCTCCCCTTTGCGCATGCGATGCAAAGCCTCCGTAAAAAATCGGCCAACTCCTCGCCATGCGCCCTGTTTCATTCCTTGAACCAATATACTTTTCCAAGCGTCCCGGTTCCAACCTCCTTCAGCCAGACAAGTCTGCACCAAGGCCATCGCTTGTTGTGTGTCATCTGAGTGCAAGCCGAGCGGACGCAAGCGGCGCCGTTTTTTTTCAGCGATCTTGTCGACGGGGTACGCTGCTGGTAACTCCCTATATTCACCATAAACTTCTTCTATCTCCCTCTTGCGCCATCCCTCGACAGGGCATCCTAGTACATCTCCCCAAGCCAATCCCAACATAACTCCGCGCTTCTTATTTTCCATTTCTTTTGTCTCCTTCTCATGCTGTCTTTGCGCTTTATCATATACAATCTGAATATAACAATTTTAATGAAGATGTTCATCGCCAATCATAAAATACGCCATGTGCCGGCACTCCCGTCACATGGTCCCATCTCGCTTTAACTTCATATAACCCTTCAACATCTCCCCGCACTCAACCCGCATAAACTCATTCAAATACTTCACCTGATAGCGATATCCCTTGTACTTATACTCTACCAACCGCTCACCCGCCAATTGCACCGTTTGGATGATTTCTCCCTGAGATTGCCGGAAATAATCCCGAATCTCCGCCATATCACGCAAACATTGATCCATGATCTGCTCCAGCTGGTATTGGTATATCTCCCCCATCTTGAGGTGACCCATTTGCTTCTTGTCCCGTTCCAACACACCCAGCAACACTTCCAAATGTGCGTACCGCTTCAATTCCACTTCAAACGCAAGTTGATCTTCATCATACAGCATCGGTATTTCCCCTTTGCATCTTGTCGGCCGGCCCCGCGTTATCGCCCCCTCGGCCATAAAACCCGCGACCATCCCCCTTTTATAAGCATATACTCCAATCCCAATCCTTACACAAACATGCAAAAAAAGCCCCTTATGAAAACGGGCTTCTCCATCTTGGGTCAACAGCATGGTTATGTAGGTTGAGCATTCCGCTGGGCCCTACCAAGGGAAATACCATAACCATAGACTATTATAAATAAATCGATAAGTCTATTCTTTTTTAAAGTAGCGTTCCGGCCCATCTCAACACAAAAAAGCCGACCCCTTTCTAAGGAGGTCGACTTTTTGCCGGCTGATTGTGCTATTGTTTTTTTCCAAACAGGATGGTGAGATCAACTGTCATCTCCCCAATTGTAAATATTACTCGAATCCATTTGTGTTCCCCGTTTGGGAAACGGGAGGCCACGCAAGAGATCAGATCATTTGATTGCAGATCGTGGCTTCAGCTATCTGTTTTGTCGGCGTCTTCTCCTCAAACGTGGTATTCCCCATACGATTCCCGAGCTCATTGATCAGGCTAAGCGCCGATCCCCCTTTAAATAACAAGTAAATGAAGCATGTAAATCTATTCGTGAAACTCTTCTGGGTAAGTCTCGCGAACAGTTTTCGTCGTTATAATCGCTTTTAGATTGTGGTATGATTTAATGTTAAATCTATCTGCAATAATCTTCAAATCGTCAAGCGTAACTTCCTCATCACGCCCAATCAAAGAGTGCGCCAGATATATCATGCCGCTACGTTGCAGATACTTTGGCTTCAAGTAATCTATATCCAATGTTTCTGCAAGGACAGTAAGTCGCCGATGTATCACAAATTTATCGACGGGGGCTAAGGGGTCACTGTTTTTTGTGGCAGACGCTCTAACAACATAGTCGTTTTGTATTAGATCAGTGTATTCTCGCACATTGTCTTTTTCTGGAATAGTCATGAAGCCATTTCTTTTTATATAACTCTTTTGTTCAATCGCACCTTTAATTAAATTTAGGGTACGATTATCAACGGGAATAAATCTTTCTGTTGATTTTTTAGGACGACCTCTATCATCAACTTGCAAACTGTTCACGAGTCTCAATTGCTTTCTATCCCAATCCACATCATTCACTTTAAGATTCGATATCTCACTATGCTGTTTCCCTCCCGCCCCTATGTATAGTAGGCGTAAAATAACAGCGTCTTGGTAGTTAGCGCACAGGTCTTCATATCTTCTTAATTGTTTTTCCGTTATATAGGTCTCTTTTGCTTTTATATATCTATCAAAGTCGTTAGACTTGATTTTTTCCAGTTGATTCTCTTGAGCAATACCTTTCTGAACACACCAATGTAAATAACTTGATATGACACGTCCATACGTTTCAACAGTATGTCTATTATTGGCCTCAAAGCCATAAAGGATTTTTTCTAATTCCTCAAATGAAAACTGAGAAATATCTTTATCTAACTCTTTTTCATACTCAGACACCTTTGAAAAGATTCGAATGTAGTTTTTGATTGTTCCTTGACTGAAATCGCCTTCTTCAAGAAAAGTACTTTTTAATTCCGGTCGAAATAAGTAATTATTTTTTTTATTTGTATTCGTCATCATTTCACTTCACTCCCAAACTTGTCTTCTATTGAACGCATAATGATCGAGATGAGTAGCATCGAACTTCACAATCAAAAGTTCCGAGGATAATATCATACTATTTAAATATAACAAAATTGATAAAACCCAAGTTTTTTTTGCGTGGGTGTCGAAAGAATATCAATCAACATTTTTTCACACCTCCTTCTATGCATTTTCATAATTAAGATGGTTTGTAGTTAATTTAGCGCCTTCTGTTATAATCCATAACAATTAGTAATATTATTATTTTTTATCAATTTAGATTCTATCATTATTATTTATTTTTGTCAATAGATTTTATTTTATCAACTAATGCGTTACCTTTATTAAACTTCTTATCATCGGCTTAAATGATCTCTGCCCCCTCTTTTATTAGTTCTTCACTAATATACACCTCTCTCAGCTACGAAATTTAATTACTTAATCGATGATATCCAGAACATTAGTAACATGCTTTAAATTAAAATCTATATTGTAAGGTGCCCTACAAGACTTCATCCTATTTTATTTAAAATTAGTGTTATATTGCTTCATTTGACTGGAACAGAGCGGACATCTTAGCATGCCTTCATGTTCCAAAAGTAGGCTCGCTTGCAACATTTTTTTAGATTTGGACATAAAAAAGCACCCTATTCATTCATAATCGGTGAATGAAAAAAGGCACAGACAAATAAGCCCAACCTCGTCATACATTAAAAGCGGTTGAGTTTCAGTGACTGTGCCTACATTACCGAAAACGAATGAAGTGGAGCATGATTGAACTACCTCGCTAATTTTCATGATAACAGCACTTGAATTGAAAGCGTTATCTTGCATTTCGCCGCTAGGGATTGTGTGCCTTGACTTCAGGATTGATCCAGACAGAACTGGCGAACTGATTACTCATAGGAACAAAGCTATTGCTGTTAGTTACGGTTGCTCCGGTAAACACCCGGCTTGACAATCGCCGCGCACAAAAAATCCACCGTTCTTTTCCGTCTTTGGTAGACATTTTTCGCGCTTTGAAATGACGCTTCAAATAGTCGAATGAAACATGGGGATAATCTCCTTTACGTCGATCATCCTTGCAGTAGACGATTTTCGTTTTGGTCGGATTGGGTTGCAAACGATAGCGTGACAGCCGCCGGGTTATGCTTGCCAATAGCCGATTGGCCTCGTTTTCACTTTTGCAATGACAAAGAATGTCATCAACAAAACGCCCGAAAGGAACATGTGGGTAGTTGGTCTGCATCCATTCGTCAAACGCATGATAGAGGTACAGGTCAGCCAACAGATGGCTTATGACCGCTCCCGGGGAGACTCCCGCACTTTTGAATAAAACACCCCGGTTGTTTTTTTGCGGATTCTTCAACCACCGGTCGATATAGAGCAGTACCCACTTTTGATCTGTGTATTTTTGAATCATTGGCAACAGTTTGGCATGATCAATCGAATAGAAAAAATCTTTGATGTCCAGGCACAATACCCAATCATGTTGCAGGCACCGTTTGCTGGCCGCTTCCACGGCATCAGCGGCGCTTTTTCCGTTTCTGTTAAACAGATTGTCATGGAAGATGGTCGACACTCTCGGCTCCAGATGATTAATGACCACATATTGAGCAATTTGGTCGGTCACAGTAGGAATACCCAATATTCTCCAACCACCGCCAGGCTTATGAATGAAGATTCTCCTTAAGGGGGCGGGGGCATAATCACCTGACGCAAGCCGTTTCCATAATCGGGTCAAATTCCCTTCCAGATCGGCTTCAAATTGCCGGATCGTTTGCTCGTCGATTCCGACCGATTTGGACTTGCGAGCTCTTTCGTACGCATGGCGAACTGCTTCTTTGGTGATCCGGAATTTGGTTTTTCCGCTTTGACTCAACGGGCGGCCTCCTTTCACCCAGCATCTCACATAACCGAAAAATTGAAATATACCACAATTTACGCCACAACACCCGCGTTTGCTTGTGCGGTCGGAAGAAATGGGCAAACTCTGTGGCAAAAGGCATAACAAAAACGCCAGCCGGCAAAATTCTCTTTCACCAACTAGCGTCTTTTTTCCTCACTTTTTTCGTTCACTGATTCACCCGCCACTCGATCTCGGCCGAATAGACGGGTACCACGCCTTGTTGTGTTCGCAACAGCAACGCCCCTTGTTCATTTAATTCTTGGGCGATGCCGGTCATCGTTCCTTGCGTGGTACGGGCAGTGATCTGTTTCCCCAGCATTCCTGCTCTTTCATGCCATGCTTTTCGAATCGGGCCGAATCCTTGGCGCAAATACATTTGGTACATGCGCTCCAACTCGTACAATATCCCCGCTGCCAAAGATGCGCGATGTATCGGGCGGGCGCACTCATGCATCAAAGATGTCCCCACATGCTTGAGCCAATCGGGCCAGTCGTCGGTTTTCACGTTGACGTTGATCCCCATCCCCATGATCACATAATGGATTTGATCTTGTTCACCGCGCAATTCCGTTAAAATACCGCACACTTTCTTGCCGTGGATGAGCAAATCGTTGGGCCACTTAATCTTCACAGGCAATCCCGTCGACTCCGCCAGCGCCGCCTGCACGGCAACAGAAGCAAGCAATGTCAAGTGTGGTGCATGGCTCAATGGAATGGGCGGGCGCAGGATCATGCTCATCCAAATCCCTGTGCCAGGAGGAGAGTGCCAAGCGCGACCCAATCTGCCGCGCCCCTGCAACTGCTCTTCGGCGATAACCACTGCCCCTTCCGGAGCGCCTTCCCTCGCCCATTGGTGCGCCACAATTTGCGTGGATTCCGTTTGCGCCAGATATTTTATTTCACGCCCAAACACGTCCGTCCGCAAATGCGGATATATTTCTTCTGGAGCCATCCGATCCGGCCGGTGCACCAGTCGGTAACCGTGGCGCGGACGCGCTTCAATCTCATAGCCTTCCTGTCTCAATTCTTCAATGTGTTTCCAAATCGCCGCCCGGCTTACTCCTACTTTTCGGCTGATCTCCTCACCCGACATAAAAACGGCGTCGTTTGCAATCAAGACGCGGATCAATTCATTGCGTATACTTTGCCCCAAATTGACACCCTTCCTTCAACAATGCTTCTCTTTCATTTGGAATCCGTTGTAACGCCGCTTGTTCTGCAAGGTAAGCCAACGTACGGCCCACCCACGGCCCCGCTTGGCGGCCTGTCTGGCGGATCAGATCCGTCCCGGAAACCGCCAATTCCCTCGTGTGTTTGACAGGCATCGCCTGCCACCAAGCTTCCAACTTCGTCTCATCTGGATCTTCCGGCCGCCTTAACTCCAGCAAGTGAGCCAGTTGCCCCGCTCGCTGAAGCGCATCGAGGCCAAAGCGATATAAACGGCGTTTCCATTCCTCATCCGTTTGCCGCTGCCAAGTCAATCCCAACTGCATGCAAACGCTGATCGCTTCTTTGTCCCGAGTGGCCAACTTCAGCTGATCCAATCTCGCCGCTAGGCCGTCCATGTCTGTTTTGCACAGTGACAGCAGGTAACTCCAGCGGACAATCCTATCCCGCACCCAGTCAAACCTTTCCAGCCCTTCTATGGCAAGCTGGCGCCCGTCTGCCCACTGGCAAAACGGGGGGAGATGGGCAAAGAGCCCAGTGTCAGCCAGAATCTCCAGCCCAGCGGACGGAGCCGTTGCCTTCCACATTTTTTCCATCTCAGACACCACTCGTTCGACAGACAAAAACCGGCATTCCTGTTTCAGATGCACAATCGCCTGCCTAGCGTCTGCATCGAGGGAAAACCCGAACTGCGCCACAAACCGGGCAGCCCGCAACATTCTGAGCGCATCTTCTTGAAACCGCTCCATGGGATCTCCGACGGCCCGTATCACTTTTGCTTCCAAATCAGCCATTCCCGAAAAATAATCGATCAACTCACCGTGCCGATCTTTGGCCATAGCATTGACCGTGAAATCGCGCCGAGCCAGATCGAGCTTCAAAGAAGATACGAAAGCGACTTGGCTTGGGCGCCGCCGATCCGCATACTCCCCTTCGATGCGAAACGTCGTCACTTCGATCGGCAAGTCGTTATGCACGACCGTAACGGTGCCGTGTTGCAGGCCGGTGGGCGCCGTTCGCGGAAAAATCGCTTGCACCTGCTCTGGCCGTGCCTCTGTCGCCACATCATAATCTTGCGGCTGGCGTCCCATCAGCTCATCCCTGACGCATCCACCCACAAGGTACGCGGCAAACCCCGCTTGCTCTAGCTTTTCCATTACCCACAACGCCGCTTGTTTGCGCTCATCCATCTCTTTTCCTCCGTCCAAAACCCCGCTGACGAATTAGCGGGACAACACCTTCGCATATAGCTGTTCATATTGGCCCGCAATTTTCAAGCCACAAAACTCCTGTTTAACCCTGTCCAGACCCGCTTGCGAAAAATTTTGGTGCAACGCATCGTCTCTGAGCAACATCAACGCGTATTGAGCCATCTCTTCAATCGCGCCGACTGGCGCCAAAAAGCCGTTTTGCCCATGCGTCACCACTTCGGGGATACCACCGGCGTTGGAGGCGATAGTAGGCACACCACAAGCCATTGCTTCCAGCGCGACCAAGCCGAAGCTCTCTTTTTCGGATGGCAAAAGCAACAAATCGGCCAATGAAATCAATTGGGCCACTTCATCCTGTTTGCCTAGGAAAACCACTTTATCATCTAGGCCTAGCTCCTGCACCCGCTGGATTACTTTGGGCATTTCCGGCCCTTCCCCTACAAGAAACAGCCGTGCGGGAATTTCACTTGCCACCCGGTGGAAGATTGAAATCACGTCCAGCGGGCGTTTCACTGCCCGGAAGTTGGATATATGTAATAACAGTTTTTCCGTTTTTTCACAGCAATGATCCCGCAAAGGCTCCACATCGCGAGGGTAATACACGCGGGTGTCAACGAAATTATAGATCCGTTCGATTTCCTTGTTCACACAAAACAAATCTTCTGTCTGTCTAACCAGATCGTCTGACACCGCCGTCACGGCGTCGCTGTTCTGAATCCCAAAACAAATCACATCGCGCAATGAAGGATCTTCTCCCAACACCGTGATGTCTGTACCGTGCAAAGTCGTCACCACTTTGAGATGGTCGCCCACCATCTGTTTCGCCAGCACAGCAGCAATCGCGTGTGGCACCGCATAGTGAACGTGCAAAAGATCCAACTGGTACTCTTTGGCCACTTGCGCCATACGGCTGGCTAGAGCCAAATCATACGGTGGATATTTGAAGACTGCGTAGCGGTGCGCTTCCACTCCGTGATAACGGATATTTTGATGAAACCGCCCCAAACGGAACGGCATGTCATAAGTGATGAAATGGATGTCATGGCCTCTTTCGGCCAACAATTTCCCCAATTCGGTGGCCACAACCCCCGATCCTCCATGTGAAGGATAACATGTAATCCCAATGCGCATTTGGCACCCTCCCGCTCTTTTCGCTTTATGCCTCAATCAATGATGTTGTTTTCAATGGCGTCGGGCTTTTTAACGCTTCCCCATAGAGCGAACCGATCTGGTGGCCCCATAACTGGTCACGGCCGCGCACCATTGCAAGATACGTTGGGCTGTTTAGCGGGGTGCCCACTTCTCCCTCTTTCGGGTTAAATTGACTCTGATAAGCCAAAATCGATTCCATTTTCTGTTCGTAAACATCACTGATGTCCACAATCACGTCAGCCGGATGGACATCATTGATGAAATAATAATACAACCGATTGACACGATGGGCTTCTGCGTCCCCAGGCGTCTTTTTTTTGCGAATCCCCGCGTCAAAAACAGCCTCTTTCACCATGCGGCTACATGCCACATGATCTGGATGCCGATCTTCAAAATATGGAGCCAAAACCACCTTAGGCTTATACTGGCGAATCACTTGCGTCATCTTGTCGATCTGCTCTCTTCCGCCCAAGCCGCGGTCGGGAAAAGCCAAATCGATCACTTGCCCGACCCCTAAGATGGCGGCGGCCCGCTTCGCTTCCATGCGTCGCCGTTCTACGGTCCCGTTTGAAGACAGCTCTGCTTCGGTCAGATTGCAAATGGCGACGCGGTAGCCCTGTTTCACATGTTTGGCCAAAATGCCACCCGCTCCGATTTCCACATCATCGGGATGCGCACCAAACGCCAAAATATCAACGGTATTCACCTTTGTTCCCTCTCTTCTCCCATTACCGGGTTGGATTGACCAGCTCGCGCCACGACAGCTCGCCTTCTTTGACGGCCCGAATCATGATTTCCGCCGCCGCAAGATTCGTAGCTACTGGAATGTTATGGACATCAGCCAATCTCAACAAAGCCAATATGTCCGGCTCATGCGGCTGCGCGGCCAGCGGATCGCGGAAAAAGACGATCAGATCCATGCGGTTTTCTGCCACCAGCGCTCCGATTTGTTGATCCCCACCCAACGGCCCAGATAAAAAGCGATGCACCTGAAGTGAAGTCGCCTCTGCAATGCGCTTGCCGGTTGTTCCGGTAGCAAAGAGGCGGTGGGGCTTGAGCAACTCTTCATAAGCGATAGCGAATTGCACCATTTGCTCTTTTTTTGCGTCATGCGCAATTAAAGCGATATTCATTGGCCTCCCCCTTTTTGATGGTGACGTCACATGCGCGCCAAGGATGATGCATGCGTAAACAAGGCAGGCGCGCCACCTGTATGCCAAAATAATACCCGTTTTGATTTGTCGGCGGTTTTCGCCAATTGGTCGAGCATTCCCGCCAGCGCCTTTCCAGTGTATATCGGATCGACCAAAATCCCTTCCGCGCGGGCCAACTTCCGAATCGCTTCATTTCCCGCCGGAGAGGGCGTGCCGTATTTGCGACCAATGTATTGATCGAACAGCGCGTCGGTCGGCGCCAATTCAGAAGCTGCCGGCTGGTTGATCTCCTTGCACAGCTGGCGCATGAAACGGTTCACCTCTTGCTCCGTCTGCTCCCGCTCTTGCCAGACACTGATACCGCGGAAACGGGTGGGGGTCTGGGTCAGGTTTCGCCCGACAGCAAGCCCGGCCAACGTTCCGCCCGTCCCCACCGCCACATAGATTTCATCAAACGGCGGCAATTCTTGCTGTTGCCGTTGCCGCTCAAGCTCGTACCAAGCGGTGACATAACCGTAATCTCCCCTTCCGGTAGAGCCTCCCACGGGAATGATAAACGGCTTCCTGCCCAAACGCTCCGCCGCAAACGCTTTTTCCCGCATCACCGCGAGCAAGCCATCTGAACCATACGCCCCAGTCGCAAACAATTTCGCGCCGAGCAATTGATCCAACAACAAATTCCCCTGCACGTCGCCTAAGCGTTCACCCGCAAAGCACAACCAAGTTTCCAAGCCAGCTTTGTTGGCGGCCGCCACTGTGAGGCGGGCGTGATTCGACTGGGGGCTTCCCCCCGTGATCACCAAATCGCATCCTTCATCTAGTGCTTGTCCCAACAAATACTCCAACTTGCGCAGTTTGTTGCCGCCAAATGCCAATTCCGTCACATCATCCCGTTTGATCCACAGGCTGGCTACCCCCAGTTCCGCCCCTAGATTGGCTAGCGGCATCAACGGGGTATCTCCGCTCAGCAACGGATACCTTGGAAACGCGTTTTTCATTTGATCCCCGCTCTCCTCTAAGCGAAATCAATCACATTTTCCAGACCGTACACGAGCCGGTCTTGTTCCATCACTTTTTCAACTGCTAATTTCACACCCGGCATAAAAGATTCGCGATTGAAAGAATCGTGGCGGATGGTCAACAGTTGCCCTTCGCCGCCAAACAGCACCTCTTGGTGCGCGATCAACCCTGGCAAACGCACGCTGTGAACGCGAAAGCCCTGAGTCAACCCTCCACGCGCACCGTGAAGCAGTTCTTTTTCTTCTGGGTGGCCCTGTTTGATCTCGGTTCGCGTCTCACTGATCATCTCGGCCGTCTTCATCGCCGTGCCTGAAGGAGCGTCCAATTTCTGATCATGATGGTATTCCACGATTTCGACATGGGGCAAGTATTTGGCCGCTTGCCGGGCAAACACCATCATCAAGACGGCACCCAGCGCAAAGTTAGGCGCGATGATCGCCCCCACGCCTTTTTCCGCACACAGCTCGGATAGCTCTTGTACTTCAGCTTCCGACAATCCGCTTGTGCCCACCACCGGCCGCACGCCTTTGCTGATCGCCAACACCATATGTTCTTTCACTGCGTGGGGAGTGGTGAAATCGACCCACACATCTGCTTCATGCTTTTCTAATGCTTCCTGCGCCGTCGCATAAAACGGGGCCCCAATCGGGTTGAAACCCAACGCTTCACCGACGTCTTGTCCAGCGTATGTGCGCGAAACGCCAGCAACTAACTCCAAATGATCGTATTGCCGCATCATTTTTATTACCTCTTGCCCCATGCGCCCACTGGCGCCGGCAACGATGACTCGAATACCCATGGTGTCATTTCTCCTCTTCTCTGTTGTCTCCATTATTTCCCTTCCTGATCAATCCGTGTCCAACGATTCGCATCACGCGTGCGATATTTTTCCATCACCCCATCAAAGGCCTTCTCCAAGTCGATGTTAAGCGAATTGGCAAAACAGGTGACGATAAACATAATGTCGCCCAGCTCACTTTCGAGGCTGTTTTCTTCTTCGCCGGGCTTTTTTGGTTTTTCCCCGTAGCGATGATTCACTTCGCGGGCTAATTCCCCCACTTCTTCCGTCATCCGCGCCAGCATAGACAACGGCTGAAAATAGCCCTCTTTAAACTGACTGATGTACACATCTACTTCTTGTTGCATCTCTTTCAATGTTTTTTCCGCCATGTTCTTAAACCTCCAACCACACTGGCAATTCCCTAGGCCGCTGAGTGATGGGCATTAGCCTTTGCCAGTGGCCAAAATCGCATTCACTTCGTTTGAACAGCCAACGGATGTTCGTTGCGAGCCATCTTCATGGTCAAGACCTTGCGGTGACCAGCCTGATCTCTCTAATCATTCCATAAATCGCTCACAGCCGCCACCCCAAAGCCAAACCATACCGGTACAAACCGATGGTTATCGATACCACTTATTTATTTATAGTAACCATGCCGTAGCCAATAAACAAGCAGTTAATCTAAAATCCCCATTCAGGGGAATAAAAAGCTTGTCCAAACATGGCCCAAAGCTGCGTTTGCGTCCGGCACTTCTTTACTGCTCTTCAGGAAGATACGCCGCCGCGCTAAAATCATAACACATTAGCGCTTTTCTTCATGTTTCCCTCATTGATGTCACAAAATAGGACATGTATAATATAGCGGGATTAAATGATAAACAAAGAGGCGGTTAAGATGAAATTTACGGGGATTGAACATGCTAGGAACATCTTTTTGATTTTTTTGGGAGCTTTCATTTTTTCTGTGGGGATCAATTATTTCGCCATTCCCAGCCAATTGGCCGAGGGGGGATTCACCGGGATTAGCTTGTTGCTGTACTACGCCTTCGGTTGGTCGCCTGGCTTGGTCATTCTGGTCTTAAATATTCCGCTTTTGTTCATCGGGTACCGCGTGCTTGGCAAGCGGACATTCTTTTATACGTTGGTCGGAATCGGCGCCTCATCCTTGATGTTGGAGCTGACCGTACCCATTGTCAAACTGTGGGGCGCACCTCCCAAAGACCTGCTCTTGTGCGCATTGTATACGGGCGTCTTGGTAGGAGCTGGACTGGGTATGATTTTTCGAATCGGCGGCACGACTGGTGGTGTAGACATCATTGCGCGGATCGTGCAAAAATATTTTGGCTGGAGCATCGGCCGGACCATGTTTTTGTTTGACTTTGCCGTCATAGCCAGCTCCGTTTTTTTGATCGGCTTGGATATGGCCATGTACACCTTGGTAACCGTCTTTATCGGCGCACAGGTGGTAGACTTTGTAGTAGAGGGCCTGAACGCTTCTAAAGCGGCCACCATCATCACCAACCATCCGCAAGAGCTCGCCCGTACCATCACGCAAAAAATGAACCGCGGCGTCACCATCTTAAACGGCAAAGGGGGATACACCGGCCACGAAAAAGAAGTCTTATATGTGGTTGTCGGCCCAAATGAACTGCCAAAGTTAAAAGACACGGTGACCCAACACGACCCTTATGCGTTTGTCGTTGTACACGACGCCAAGGATGTGTTGGGTGAAGGGTTCACATACGGAAAGTGACCTCTGGCTGGCAGAACCGTTTACGTTGGCGCTGGATTGGATTCGGCCCGATAACGGAGCCAAGCGACATAAGCTAAAACGGTGACGATCATCAGCGCCAGCCAATAGGTAAGCGAAATCGCTTCTCCTTCCTTCCACCGATGGACTGTCGCCATCACATCTCGCTCGGTGCCATAAAACAGCGGATAAAGCAACTGTTCCAACTGCCCCAGCGCAGCGGCCAATCGGTCCAGCCGCTTTTCCTTACGCATAAAAGCAATCAGGGAATCCATTTTATGCACAGCAAATGGACTCTTCGCCACGATCAGCGCGGGGCGGACGTGTTGCGCCTTTTGATGCAATGCTTCGATCGCTTGGCGGGCGCGTTGCCGGTCTTTGCGCCCAATAGCTTGCTTCGCTGCGACCACTTCCTCTTTCATCGGCAGATAAAAACGTTGCCACAACGGTTGATTGGGATGGGACAACGCATCAAAAGCCAAGTGCATCCGTTCCGCCGCCTGGGAAAGTTCCTTCTGATTCGGTCGAACTTGATTTAAGCCCCATTCTAATTCCATCAACACTTCACTCAAGTTGTGTACTGCTTCTAGCGACAGATTTTCCGCCAGCCAATCTGCTTGGGAAAAACGCCTTGCCAACACCCCTAAATCCTCACGTGCCGCCAGCCATTGTGCCGATTCCACTTCCCGTTCGATTTTCCCCGCCAACTGGGACCATTCTTCCCTTTCCCGCTCCACCCCTTCCGCCTGCGCGACGGCGGGATGGACGGTCAGCCACAGCAGGATCAACGCCAGACCCTTACCCATCCACCGCAAATGCACCTTGATGACACACTCCTCCCGTTCACTAGTCTTTGGTACAAGACTATTCCCTTCAGGCATCGGAATATGTCTGTAACCCGGGAAAAAAGAAAAACCGGGGCAAATTCCCGGTTTCTTGGTAAACGCTTAAGAAGATCGCGGCAGGGGTAAGTCTTGCGGGCGCCATTTGCTCGGCAACATCGCAAAAATCGAAAACAACAACAATGTGGTCACGCTAAGCAAGAGCGTGAACCAGCCCACCACATGGTCAAACGGCTCCAATGACAATGCCAGCCAAGGATGAATATCCACCCCATAGTCCAACCCGTCGTTGAGCAACGTCCATGCGGCGACGATGAGAATCTCCCGCCGGCCATAAGTGTAAAAAGGTGCGTATAGAATGGCTTGCGCGGCCATACCCAAATGGGAAAACACCAACATCCAATGTTGCCACGATAAGGAATCCATCATCGGGCGCACATCCAAGTAAGCCCCCCAGAATATCATTACCACAGCCCAAATGCCGTATTTAAACAAGGTGATAGAAGCAAAAGCCTCTAACAGCGGGCTACGGCGCGAGCACAGGTACAACAGCAACACCAAAGTAAAAAAAGCGCTCGCCGTCGGGCTATCGGGGACAAACAGGGTTAACACCTTGGGCTCAGTCAAAGCCAACTGCTCTTTGTACCAATAAAATCCATAAATGGACCCCAAAAAATTAATGATGAATAATATCCATAAGACGGTGCGTTTTCTGAGCAGGGACAGCACATAATGCATAGCATCAGACACAGACATGGATCCACCCACTTTTTTATTATGCAAAAGCCTGGTCACATAGATGTAACCAGGCTTTGTGCTAAATTATTGTTGTTTTTGCTTCATGAGCCATTCTACAAGAATTCGCTTCTCTTCTTCACTGCCTTGGAACATGCCCGCAGGCATCGCTGTTCCTTTACCTTCATCAATGTACTTGGTGATTTCCTCAGCGGTGTGACGGTTACCTGTACCGATCAGCGTAGGACCGTTTTTCCCTTCCAGGTTGTCACCGTGACATTTGATACATGCGTTTTTCGCGTAAATTTGATATCCTTGTTCGTCTTGGGCTATTACTTTAGTATTTTGTGGTGTTTTACCGATAGCTGATTCCAATTGCAATTCGTGCTCATATTCTGCCGCCCATGTCAGCGCGCAAATCGCGACAAGCGTAACCAACATGATGCCAACTGGCACCGGGCGTTTGATAGGGCGACGTTCTTTCGTACCATCCAGCCATGGAGCGAGCATCAAAGCCATAAACGCAATCCCTGGCAGGATAACAGTACCAATCACTACGAATTTACCAGCAGCCCATTTGTACTTCAACAACTGGTACAAGAACAGGAAGTACCAGTCTGGTACAGGCAAGAAACCGGTGTTCGTCGGATCCGCCAGTTCTCCCAATTCAGGTTCATGGGCCATGACCAGTGTCATAAAACCAACGAGGAAGACGGCTGCAACCATCCACTCTTTCAGAAGGAAGTCGGGAAAGAAAGCTTCCGTTCTACCAGGAAACTCTGAGTAGTCCTTGGGATACATCTTTGGACGGTCTGCACGAACGCGCGAGTCTCCCACATAGTGGACTTGTGTATGGTTTCCGTCTTGATTATGTGCCAAGTGGATCCCTCCTCACGCGTAGACCTTATAGCGGTCCAGAAATGCCCTGACGACGAATGAGAATAAAGTGTACGCCCAACAATGCGAGTAACGCAGCTGGGAGGAAGAACACATGTAACGCGAAGAAACGAGCAAGTGTTTGCGCACCTACAATGTCTCCGCCTTGCAGGAAGATAGCGATGTATGGCCCAATCACTGGTACGGATGCGGCAATCTCGACCCCTACCTTGGTAGCGAAGTATGCTTTGTTGTCCCATGGCAAGAGATATCCTGTAAATCCGAGACCCAGCATAACTGCAAAAATCAACATACCTACAACCCAGTTAAATTCACGCGGGTGCTTATAAGAACCGGTGAAAAAGACACGCAGGGTATGTAGGAACAGCATCACAATAGCGACACTCGCACCCCAATGGTGCATCCCCCGAACGATTGCGCCCATGGCGATTTCGTTCTGCAGGTAGTTTACACTTGCGTGAGCGTTTACAATGTCTGGAACATAATACATCGCCAAGAACATACCGGACAGTATTTGAATAACGACAACAAAAAATGTCAGTCCACCAAAGCAATAAATAAATGCTGAGAAATGGTGGGCAGGGTTAACGTGTTCCGGTACTTCATGGTCGGCGACATCGCGCCAGATCGGCGTAATATCCAGACGCTCGTCCACCCAATCATAGATGGCGCGCAGCATCCGCTACACCTCCGTTTCAAGAGCCATTAAGCTTTCTTTAGTGGTCCGATCAGCAACTTGCCGTTTTCGATCTTGGTTTCATACCGATCCAACGGTTTTGCTGGAGGAGTACCTGGAACATTTGTCCCGTCCTTCGTATATCGTCCAAAGTGGCAAGGACAGAAAAATTCATTTTTGAATTGTGGGTTGGTATTGTAGCTTACGGTACAACCCAAGTGTTTGCACACTGGAGAAAGGGCCAGGATTTCATTGCCCTCCTTCAATACCCATGCCGTCATAGTTTCCCCTTTTGGTGGTTCGTACCAACCATCTTTGCGGTGAATGACGAACTTCACGCTGATGGGGGTATCGGTGATCTCATCTACCTTGAGACCCACATCCAAAAAGTTTCCTGCTTCTCCTTTTTTCAGCATAGGATCCACAGCGAAACGCACCATCGGGAATAGCAGTCCCGAAGCGAGGAAACCGGCTGTCCCACCTAACGTATACGTTAAGAATTGGCGGCGGGAAACTTTCTTACTCACGACTTGTCCGACCTCCTTCTATACGGCTTCAACCGTCCACTCGGACCGGAATCTTTGTTTTGCTAGGACACTGACTATCTTTTACTAGGACATATACATGATAGCGAAAGGTGGGTGATAAAGTCAAGGAACCACTGTGACTTTGAGCGGACAAAATCGGGACGTTTTAATGACAATTTAAGCATGATTTTGCCACGCTTCCAGCACTTTTTGGTAAAGCTGGTCTTTGGCTTGTTCCAAATTGGCCTCGCGCCCCTCCTGTTCGCCCTGTTCAACCGTGTGTGTGATGATGACTAATCCCGTTTTTTCTGCAAACGCTTCCTGCAAATCTTCCAAGATGGCCGCATGAGCCCGGTCCGCAAGCAGAATGAGATAGGTGAAACCAGAGTTGGCCATCTCTTTTATTATTTCATTTATGTAAGGTTTAAACACCTCCGGATTTTGTCCAATGTATGAAATGGCGGGAAGCAACAAAAGCCTGCCCCTTAGTTTTTCCTCCAGATCGTTTGCTAATTCATCTATGAACAAACTTTCATCCACTTGCAACATCTTGCCTGTGAGCCGCACCGGGGAAATAGGTAACAAGAGCGTGTCCACATAAGCCGCCACGCTGCCCCATTGTTCCCGGTCGATTCCTTTTAAGATCATGTCCGTTCCTTCTTTCCAAAGAAAAATGCTCAGCTACATGCTGAGCATTATACAGCAAAACGTATCAGGACTCCAGTATCTTGACCCATTGTTCGCTGAGCCGTAAAAATGTTTCTTCGTCTCTTGCTTGGAGCGCATGGTCAATCCGCTTGTACAGTTCTTTGCGTTGGAATTCTTTTACCGCTTGGTCTAGGATGATCTCCGCGAACAGACTGAGCAAATGGTCTTGCACCAAGTCATGTTTTTCCATGGGGTTTCCCTCCAATATCGCGGCATATTCGGGACATGCGGCTCGGTCTTTAAAGTGAAGCCCAATATAAACCTCTTCGTTCGGATTCGTTCGGATATCATAAAACGCCGTCTCAACATCTGTACCTACGCGTTTGTTTTTAGTGAATCGAAAGGGAATCATTTTACTGCATTTCGCCGAGATGATCATCGTCTTCGGCAGATGACGGACATGATCAACGAAATGCACCCTTGAAAGCAACCGTTCATTGGAAGACAAGAATTCAAGCAACCACGCAGCTTCTTTTTTTTGCAGCTCATAACGATTCAAGAACCAACGGATAAACTCTTTTTTCTCTTGAATAGTAACGCTGCTCTCCATTCTTACCCCTCACTCAGAAATTATTAGAATATTTAGTCTATTGCCGGGTTATGTTACGCAGAAACATCGTGGTTAGTTTCTGGTAACAATATAATTCGACTGATTTCGCCTATTTTCCTGCTCGTCAGCCCAATTTCAAAAATTGATCTTCGATGACTTTTTCCCTAAACGCAGTGATCCCCCGCAACCATTTGGCACCCATCGGAGTCAGTGACAGATAATGCACTTCCCCATCCACCCCTTCTCGCAAAACCCCCAGGTGCACCAGCATGCGCACCACTTTGTCAAACAAGCTTTCTTTCGTCTCATAATAGTATGGGGCCAACCATGGATCAACCGCTTGGAAAACCACTTCCGTCATCATCCATCCAGGATGGCACAAAGAGCTGATCCAGCGAAGGATGATGGGAAGGTGCGGAATGGGTTTGCGGTACAATCGAATGAAAAACTTGACCATTTCTTTGCCTGCTTCTTCTTGTTTGTTTATTTTCCCGCTTTTTTCTACGTTCAAACGCAAATAGCCTTCTCGATCTTCAATAATATAACCTTGATAAAAAGCATAGTCGTACAAGAAGGAAAAACGGTCGGGATACTGATGGTACCTTCTGCCAAAGCCAAACCTGGGCCCCTTTGCAGTAATCGGCTTTTCTTCAATGGCCATCTTTTGTAAAATATACTTCTGCTGTTGTTTGTAGATGGACCCGTCCACTGTCAGCCGAATGTCCTCCTTGCCCAAAATATCGAGAAACAGCCGCAAATCATCCAACATTTGCCCCTGTTCATCCCGATAAAACGACGGCTTCGACATCAGCCGGAAATGGGGTTGCAAATAAGGCTCTAAAAAGATGTCACACATCTGTTTGCCCAAATCAGACGGCAAATGGTAGAGGTATTGCGTCCGATGCGAATACCCAGGAAACAGCCAACCCCGCTTTAAGGCACCGACAACCAATGACCGCGGCTCCCCATCCGTTCCGTCCAGAGCCGCTCTCCCTTTGGCCAGCAACTCCTCAAATGAGTATGCCGGGCTTTGGTCAAACACGAGCAGTTGCAAAAACCGTTGTTCAGCTTGCGACAATGTGCTGATTTGAGAGCTCAACTGGCTTTTCTTGCCGAAATGTTGCAACAATGAGCAGATCAAATCATTTTTGGAATGCTGATTATTCGTTTGACAACCGTAAAACCGGGTCAATTGTCTCAATTGTTCAATATCGGCATAGGTTAACCAATCTGCAATCCTCACCATCTTCCCATCCTCTCGCTTCGTCATCATTCCTATTTTTGACAAAACGAGAGCGAGATAGACTCAAGTGGTCGAAGAAGGCAACTTTTTTTCTTCCCTCTGCGCCTGCCCGAGGTGTCGGGGTTCATCCTCCCTCACATGAAATAAACGCCCGAGGATGAACATTCCTAGTAGCATGCCAAACAATTCAAAGGGGCTGAACATCCGTCCAGGAAGAAACAGCGCCAACATGTCATCCAACAAGCCTTGCCAATCTCGAATGATCTGATCGAGCCACTGGGGAAAAGGCAGGAAAAAAGTCCCGTGCAACAGCCCGAAGGTACCGATCATCTGGGCCGGGGTGAGGGCGTGCGCATGTTTGGCGGCGGAGCCCAATCCCATATAGAGCAGACACGTGCCCACTCCTATGATGATGGCCGTCCATTCCCCCATTTTTTCCGAAAGCAGGGGATTGGGATACCACATGGAAATCATCCAGGGAAAGAAGCCGTTTTTCAAAGCGATTAATATCCCCACCACTAGCAGGATCTCACAACCCAACCGGCTCATGTGCTTGACCATCGGAAACCACCTCACCCCACTTTTATGAAACTAATCCACAAAAAAGAACCGCTCTAAGTGAGAGCGGCTTTGCACAGGACGTACAATATTGGATAGGAGTGGAGAGAAACCATACTGTATATCCAATTATACGACTGGAGCAGGACAAGGTCAATCTTTTTTTGTAATTTTCTGATTGATATTTTCTATAACTGCGCAATCAGACCCGCAAAACCAGGGAAAGAAACATCCATTGCTTCCGTCCCTTCCACCACCACATCTCCAGACGCAGCAAACCCCGCAATCGCCATGGCCATGCCGATGCGATGGTCCCCGTGGCTGTGGCAATGTCCGCCGCTGAGCTGCGTTCCCCCTTCAATGATCAATCCATCTTCCGTCTCTTCTACGGACGCCCCCAGTTTTCTCAATTCCTTCGCGGTGGTTGCGATCCGGTTGGTCTCTTTGACTTTTAGCTCTTGCGCATCCTTAATCACCGTCGTGCCGTGGGCCTGCGTCGCAACCACTGCCAAAATGGGGATTTCATCAATCAAGCGCGGAATCAATGCTCCCCCGATCTCCACTCCATGCAGGTCATTACATGAGACCGTCACATTGCCGACCGGCTCATTGCACCAATGAGCGGTGATCTCTGTCCGCACCTCGGCACCCATCATCCGAAAAGCATCCAATATACCTGTTCGCGTTGGATTGAGTCCGACATGTTCCACTGTGACTTGGCTACCGGGTACCATCAATGCCGCTGCCAGGATGAAAGCGGCCGACGAAATATCACCAGGCACCCGCACCTTGGTTCCGGTCAGCGTTTGACCACCTTTGATCCTCACTTCCGTCCCGTTCGCCTCTAGTTCCACTCCAAACCCAGGCAACATGCGTTCCGTATGATCCCGTGATTGAGCTGGTTCACGCACAACCGTGTCCCCTTCGGCATTTAACCCCGCCAATAGCAAACAAGATTTCACCTGCGCGCTAGCCACGGGACTTTCATAAGTGATCCCCTGCAATGCGCCTCCCCTCACACCGATGGGGGTGAACCGGCCGTCTTCCCGGCCGTCGATGCGCGCGCCCATCTTTCTTAACGGATCCACAACCCGCTTCATGGGTCGCCTTGCGATGGACTCGTCACCGATCAGCGTGGAATAGATCGGCACTCCAGACAGGAGGCCCAACATCAATCGGATTGTCGTACCGGAGTTGCCCACATCTAGTGGGGACGCCGCTTCTTTCAACCCTTCAAAACCGCGCCCGCGTACACGGACCGCCGTTTCGGACAAGCGTTCAATCTCCACCCCCATCTGCTGAAAACAGCGAATGGTGCTCAAGCAATCCGCTCCGGGCAAAAAACCTTCAATCTCTGTCGTTCCGTTGGCCACCGCGCCAAACATGATGGAGCGGTGGGATATCGACTTGTCTCCCGGCACGGTGACAGTAGCGCGAAATGGTTTGCGCTGTGATGTGCGAATCATGGATGATACCTCCCTTTGTTTATCTGTCAACTCTGTTTTTTTGTGTTGCGGCGCGTCTCATGATGTCAACGGCGCACATCTAGGCTCGGTTAAAACATGCAGCCGGTTGCGCCTTTTACCGCTATCACGTTCTGTCAGCGTACACGGCGTATCCAGCCTCTTTAAGGCAAGCCACGGCCCGCTTGAAATCATGCTCTTTTTTATAAGTCAATTTCAACACGCCGGGCAACTCTTCGCGATTGTTCAACACTTCGATGTTGCTGATATTGACGCTCTGCTCACTTAGGATCGCGGTGACGCGTGCAATCTCCCCGGGCACGTCCGGAATGTCGAGCCAACATTCATACACAGGCGCAAGCAAGCCCTTTTTACGGTCAGGCAATTGCGCGCGCAACCGCCTCGATCTCGCGAAAAAAGCTTCAATCCGGTCCCCATCCCCCTCGTGGATGGCGTCGCGCATATTGTTTATCTGCAACACCCAATCATCGAGCAGGTTGATCAACTCTTCCCGGTTTGAGAGCAGGATGTCCCGCCACATGACTGGATGGCTGGCGCCGATCCGCGTCAAACTACGGAATCCGCCCGCCGCCAGCCGATGAAACCACTCGTTTTGCTCATTGTAATCGCCGACCATGTTGACAAGCCCCGCAGCGATGATGTGCGGCAAATGACTGATGGCTCCCACCACTCGGTCATGGTGAACCGGATCCATGATCACCAATTCCGCTTTGGTCGCCAAATGCAAGAGGCGACTCAGCTTTTGCACAGCCAGCAAAGACGTATCGGGATCCGGGGTCAACACATAATAGGCGTTTTCAAACAGAAGGGAATGAGCTGCTTTCATGCCCGAGCGATGCGAGCCGGCCATCGGATGCCCACCGATGAAGATGACGTCTTGCTGCTTTAGTTTTTGGGCGTGTGCGACGATTTCCGATTTGGTGCTTCCCACGTCGGTGACAATGCAAGCGGCTTTCAACGGTAAGCTGGTCAACCGGTTGATCGTCTCTTTGATCGCTCCAACCGGCAACGCGATAATAATGATATCCACATCGCAAACCGCTTCTGCCAAATCGGTTGTCGCTTCATCGACCGCCCCTAACGTCGCCGCTAAGGCCAAGTCCTCGTCAGAACGGTCATAACCGACCACCACGGCATCTGTTCGTTCCTTCAGTCCCAGCGCAATCGATCCGCCTATCAATCCGGTTCCCAATACGGCTATGCGATCTGGCATGCTGTGTCACTTCCCTCTCTTCTGTAAAAATGCGTGCAACTCTTCTAAGAAACGTTCATTCTGTTCTTTTTTCCCGACCGTTACGCGGATGTGTTCGGGGAAGCCCAAGTGCACTCCAGAGCGGACGATCACACCGCGGTGCAACAAATGCTGAAACACTTCGTCAGCGGGGTGCCCCGTATCGACCAAGATGAAGTTGCCGTGGGCCGGGAAATAAGAAAGGCCCCACTCATCAAACTTCTCAGTCATTTGTTTGATACCCATCCGGTTTTGGTTGCGGCAGTACAAGACAAATGCCTCATCCTCCACAGCCGCCGCCGCGGCTTTTTGCGCCAAGCGATTCACGTTGAACGGCTCACGCACCCGTTCGAGTTCAGCGATGACATCGGGATGGGCGATTCCATAACCGACCCGGAAGGCGGCAAGCCCGTATATTTTGGAAAACGTGCGCAAAATGATGATTTGCGGATTGTAATCCAACAGCGAAATAGAGTCGGGATAAGTCGAATCCGTCACATATTCATAGTAGGCTTCATCCAAGACCACCAACACATGCGGCGGAATCCGATCCAGAAAATCGCTCAGCGCATCCTGGCTGACAATCGTGCCTGTCGGATTGTTAGGATTGCAGATCCAGACGAGCCGCGTCTTCTCGGTAATCGCCGCGAGCATGCCCTCCAAATCGTGCACACCTTCTCGTAGCGGCACAACGACGGGAACCCCTCCTTCGATGCGTGTCACCGTGTCATAACGGGGAAAGGTGAAATCAGCCATCACCGACTCATCCCCCGGTTCAAGATACGTCCGGGCAAGCATTTGCACGATTTCATCAGAGCCGTTGCCAAAAATCAAGCGGCGCGGATCCACTTCCAAATGCTCCGCCAGCTTCTCCCGCAGTTCCGGAGCGGCTCCTTCGGGATAATATTGAAATTCCCCTTTGATTTCCTCCAAGGCTTTCCACACCCGCGGAGAGCATCCAAACGGATTTTCGTTGGAAGCGAGCTTGATCACATCTTCCAGCCCCAACTCCCGCTTGACCTCTTCTAGCGACTTGCCAGGCTTGTACAAGGGAAGGCCCCTCACCGATGCTTTTGGTTGCATAACTATGCTCCTCTCATCCCTTTTCCACTTATCTTACTCTGATTTTAACTGTCTGACAAATCGTGTGAGGGAGGCCAGCGCATGGTCGATTCGGTTCGGATCAAGCAAATCGGAACGGCATTCCTCTATTTTCCCCACCAGCGCGCTCCCCACCACGACGGCGTCAGCATGACGGCGAAAACGCCGCACATGCGCTCCGGTGGAGATACCAAACCCCACCGCCGTTGGTACGGGGCTCGCCGCTCGCACCGTATCCAAAAACGCTTCTACATCGTCGGCGAAATACTGCCTCATGCCGGTTGTACCCAAGGAAGACACGCAATACACAAAGCCCTTCGCATCAGCCACAATCTGCTTGATCCGCTCTTTTGACGTCGGTGTTACCAGCGGAATGATGGGGAAAGCGCATCGATTGCCAATCCGCCTGAGCGGTACGCTTTCTTCATGGGGCAGATCAGGCACGATCAATCCTGCGAATCCGCTTGCTTTCGCATCTTCCACCAATGCCTCCAACCCATAGTGCAACACGGGATTAAAGTAAGTGAACAGGATCAGGGGAGTGTGAAAGCCTTCTGCATGCAACTCTTCGCCCAATCGTAACACGTCTTGGAGCGTGACGCCGTTTTCAAGCGCTCGTTCGGACGCTGCTTGGATCACCGGCCCATCCGCCATCGGATCGGAAAACGGAACGCCCAGCTCGATCGCCGCCGCCCCTTCTTCCTGCAACAAACGAAGAATTCGCTTGGTCACCTCCAATGAAGGATCTCCCGCCATGATAAAAGGAATGAAATATTGCTCTGCTTGCCGCAATCTCACATCCAACGCCGTCATCCTTGCTCCACCTCCATCGCTTGGCGTATGGTTTCCACATCTTTATCGCCGCGTCCGGACAGGCATATCAACACAATTTCCCCTTTGCGCCGCATGTTGGCCAACTTGACCCCTTCCGAGATGGCATGGGCCGATTCCAGCGCCGGCAAAATCCCTTCCGTCCGACAGAGAAGCCGCACCGCTTCAATCGCTTCCGCGTCTGTCGCCGACGTATAACGCACCCGGCCACTGTTTTTCAGAAATGCATGCTCTGGCCCCACACCAGGGTAATCCAATCCGGCGGAAATGGAGTGAGCAGGCAAGATGCGCCCCGCTTCATCCTGCAAAAAATAACTGTACATGCCATGTAGCACTCCCGGTCGGCCTTTAGTCAGAGATGCCGCATGGTGATCAGTTCCAATGCCTTGACCGGCAGCCTCCACGCCATGTAATTTCACCTTCCACTCATCCAAGAAAGCGGCGAACATGCCAATCGCATTGCTACCGCCGCCCACGCACGCCACTACATCTTCCGGCAACTTTCCTTCCCGCTCTAACATTTGTTGCCTAGCCTCATCACCGATGACGCGCTGGAAGAACTTCACCATCGCCGGATAGGGGTGAGGCCCCACAGCAGAACCCAATAAGTAAAAGGTGCTGTCCACCTCCGCCACCCAACGGCGCAACGCTTCATTGGTGGCATCTTTGAGGGTGCGTGTGCCGGACGTGACTGGAATCACTTTCGCTCCCAACAGCTCCATGCGAAACACGTTCAGCTGTTGACGACGGACATCCTCCTCACCCATATACACTTCACACGCCAGTCCCAGCAGGGCGGCGGCAGTCGCTGTTGCCACGCCATGTTGGCCCGCGCCGGTTTCGGCGATCACTTTTCGTTTTCCCATCCGCTTGGCCAGCAAAGCTTGCCCTAAGGCATTATTGATTTTGTGAGCTCCCGTGTGGTTCAAATCTTCCCGTTTCAAGTAGATTTTGGCTCCGCCGATCTCCTCCGTCAGGCGAGAGGCGAACGTCAAGGCAGTTGGCCGCCCTGAATAATGTCGCAACAAGTTCTTGTATTCCATAATAAATCCCTCGTCACGCACCGCTTCTGCAAATCCTTGCTCAAGTTCCGCTAAGGCCATCATCGTTGTCTCCGGCACAAATCGCCCCCCGAACTCACCGTATCTCCAAGACGCCCTCCGTTCCTCCGCCGCGCTCTTCCTCATCACCACTCGCCATCACCCTTTCCACAAATCGGTTTATCAACAGGCCGTCTTTGCGGCCATCCGTCTCAATGCCGCTGGACACATCCACCCCATCTGGGCCGTATCTCCTGATCAAGGCACCTACATTGTCAGGATGTAATCCCCCAGCCACCCACACAGGGAGACCATACGCTTTTGCCGCTTTCTGCCACTGGGGAATTCCTGTCCAATTGAATGATTTTCCAGAGCCCCCTTGGGCCGAGTCTAGCAGGATGCAGTCAATCCATGGCGCATATTCCGACAGTCCTGCTTCTGATACCGGTCGCGCTGAGGCGTCAAACACCTTGCAGAGACTGACCCCTACCATCTTTTTCAATGTTTCGCAATAAGCAGGAGACTCGGTTCCATGCAACTGCAACACATCAAACGAATAACGGGTTTGCCATGCTACGGCATCTACCAGAGAGGCATCTTTTAACACAGCCACCTTTTTTATGCCTGCCGGCACGGCTGACAGCATTTCCGGCAAATGGTCGAGGGAAACCGTCCGCCGCCGGCCGGGGACCATGACGAATCCGATCGACTCGATAGGGAGCCTGGTTGCCATACGCACGTCTTCCACCGTTTGAAACCCGCACAACTTGATTCCCGTCATGCCGACCCCGCCCGCTTCAACCCTGAGAGCGCTCGCCCTGGATCGGCTTGACGCATCAGGTATTCACCCACCAAAATTCCTTTAACGCCCGCTTCGCGCATCCGTTTGGCATCTTTTGGCGCATGGATGCCGCTTTCGCCGATGACGGGAAGGTGGGTCGGCAAGAGCGGCCGCAATCGCTCTGTCACGGCCAAGTCCGTCTCAAAGGTCTCTAGATTGCGGTTATTGATGCCGATCACATCCGCTTGGCAAGCGAGTGCATCATCGATCTCCCGTTCATCGTGGATTTCTACCAACACTTCCATACCCAAGCGGTGAGCTGTATCACTAAGTAGCTGTAGCCGCTTCCTGTCAAGCGCGGCCACGATCAACAAGATGGCGTCGGCGCCGATCAACTTACTCTCCAAGACTTGGAGCGGATCAATGATAAAATCTTTGCGCAAGACAGGCAATGCAACTCGTTCTTTCACTTTCACCAAGTTGGCGGTAGAGCCTTTGAAAAAAACGGCGTCCGTCAACACGGAAATAGCGTTGGCTCCGCCTTCCTCATAAGCGGTGGCGATCGGAACCGGGTCCACCCGTTTACGAATAATTCCTTTGGACGGAGATGCCGGTTTGATCTCGGCGATCACCCCCAATTCCTTTTCGGCACACAAACGTTCCGCCAAAGAAACCCCCTTCGGCATTCGCTCCGCCCGTTCCCAACTCTCTTCCGTATAGCTCTGGGTCAACTGTGTCACTTCCAACCGCTTTTGGGTGAGAATCTTCTCAAGAAACATGGGCGACCTCCTTTGACAAGCGAATCACTTCTGCCAGCTTGCGGCAAGCTGCCCCAGAACGAATGATCCACAGCGCTTCTTTGACTCCCTCAGACAGTGTGGGGGCTTTGCCTGCCAAGTATAAGGCTGCTCCCGCGTTCAAGGCCACGATGTCGCGCGGCCCGCCTGTAATCCGCCCGTCAAAAATGCCTCGTATCAACGTCGCATTCTCGTCCGGCGTGCCCCCGCTTAAAGTTTCGCGCGCCACTCGCTCCAAGCCTAATGCTTCTGGTGAAACCTCATAAGTCGTCACGCGCCCATCCTTTAATTCGCTCACTTTCGTTTCCGCCGCATTGGTCAGTTCATCCATGCCATCCAATCCAGCCACAACCATGGCGCGCTTGATACCCAACCGTTGCAACACATAAGCGACTGGCTCCGTCAAATCCGCATCATACACGCCAACCAACTGCACCTTCACACTAGCCGGATTGCACAAAGGGCCTAAGAGATTAAAAAACGTACGAAATCCCAATTGCTTGCGAGTTGGCATCACATGTTTCATCGCCGGATGATACAATTGTGCGAACAAAAATGACAAGCCCGTCTGTTCTAGCAGTCGGTTGGCTTCCTCCGGTGCGAGTCGGATCTGCACCCCCAACGCTTCCAGTACATCGGCGCTCCCGCTCTGACTCGAGGCGGCTCGGTTTCCGTGTTTTACTACCGGAACCCCGCCTGCGGCCACGACAAAGGCCGCGGCCGTTGAAATATTGAAAGCCTTTCTGCCAGAGCCTCCTGTGCCGCAGGTATCCACCGCATCAGCAAACCGCAACGGCAGGGGCACCGCCAGGGAACGCATTGCTTGCGCAAATCCAAGAAGTTCGTCCTCCGTTTCTCCTTTCATCCGCAACGAGGTGAGCAAGCTGGCGATTTGAACCGGCGTTGCGTTTCCCTCCATCATACATTCCATCGCCTGTCTCGCTTCTGCCGCTGTCAAATGCTCCCCTGCAACGACTTTTTTCACCAAGTTCGCGATCATCTCAACCCCTCCATGGATTCGCTCTGTTTAGCCATGGCCAATGCCGTCAACATTCCCTTGGCTTTGTGCGATGTTTCCAAGTATTCGCCGACCGGGTTTGAATCGGCCACAATGCCCGCACCCGCTTGCACAGTGGCGCACTGATCCTGAAAATGAATGGTGCGGATAGCGATACACGAATCAAGATTGCCTGTGAAGCTCAAGTACAAAATCGCTCCGCCATAGATGCCGCGCGGTTCGGGCTCAAACTGGCGAATCAGCTCCATGGCCCTGATTTTGGGCGCCCCAGACAACGTTCCTGCGGGGAAGCAGGCTTGAAAAGCTTCCAGTGCGTGCACTCCTTCTTTCAGAGTCGCCTCCAGATGAGAAACCAGATGCATAACATGGGAATATTTCTCGATGACCATCCGCTCCCGGACGCGCACAGCACCATATTCCGCCACACGCCCCAAATCATTGCGACCCAAATCAAGCAACATTACATGTTCGGCGATTTCTTTTTCATCGTTGAGCAACTCGTCCATTAGCTCCTGATCCTCACGTTCGTGCCGGCCACGTGGACGTGTTCCAGCGATAGGGCAGATTTCCGCCAGTCGGTCGGTCACACGGATGATGCGTTCAGGGGAAGTCCCTACCACCTGTTCCTCCCCCAGCCGCAGATAGTACATATAGGGAGAGGGGTTGAGCACCCGCAGAATGCGGTAGACGCGGAACGGATCTGGCGCGTGGGGCTGGGTGAATTTTCGGGACAGCACCACTTGGAAAATGTCTCCCTCCCGGATGTACTCTTGTGCTTGCCTCACCAGCTCCATGTATTCTTCCTTGCCGATATTGGCATATTCTTCGCTAGATTGGGAATCAGGCGATAGGACATGCTTAAAAGATAACTCCCCGCCCGCATGCCCTTGCAACGTCTCTACACACCAAGTTTCCAACTCCTCGACCGCCCGCCGGTAACGCTCCGACAGCGGAACCTCTTCTAGCGCGCCGTCAGTCAGTGCCAGATGTTGCACAAAAGTGACGGTCTGCTTCAGGTGATCAAAAATGATCAACCGATCCGCAACCATAAGATGAAAATCATAATGTTGCGTCTCTGCGGTTGGATGAGTGATCGGGCGAGTTGGTTCAATAAACCGAACCGCTTCATATCCGACATAACCCACCGCGCCGCCGAGAAAAGGGGGAAGATGGGCATATTTCGGAGCTTGGAATTGACTGAACCACTCCTTTAAAAACTGCATCGGATGCGTGATGTCCAGGGTGCGGCGCCCTTGCTCATCTTCTATCGCTACTCGATTACCTTTACATTTCAACACACACATCGGCTCGGCCCCAATCATGGAGTAACGCGCCCACCGTTCGCCGCCTTCCACACTTTCCAATAGAAAAGCGTAAGGGTCATCTTTCACCCGTTCAAACAACCGGATCGGTGTTTCCGTATCAGCTACCACGGTCTTGCATATGGGAATAAAAGAATAAGAAGAAGAAAAAGATTGGCATTCTTCATACGTGGGGTAAATCATGGATGGCTCCCTCCTTCTCGATGATGAGAAGGGAGAAAAGGATATAGAGGGGGTGTAACACAAATAAAAAAGCCAAAGCATGCGAGCTCTGACTGAAGTCATCATATTCTTCATCATCTGGCTCAGCTCAACTACGCTATATCCTATTCTCCACTCAACTCTGCTCTCAACTAACTCATAAATCCACTCAAACTAACCTGATCTTATCAAGACTTTATCCGAGTTCCCACAGAATGTCAACCCACGTCGAAAAAAAGGACGGGCCTCTTTAATGAACGGCCGGTCCTTTTTTCATTTACTGCGTAGAAATCTCCTTCAATGTTTGAACGATTTCGGCTTCCTCGATTCCACGCACCATCTCTACCTGTCCCAACTTGCGCGACAAAACAAAAGTATACTGGCCACCGCGCGCTTTCTTATCCTTTTTCATCGCCTCTAACAGCGCAGGCAACGGCCAATTTTCCGCATACCGGATCGGCAAGCGCAAGCGGCGGAGCAACTGTTCCGTCCGATCGACCAATTCGCCCGGTGCGCCCAGCAAACGGACACTTAATCGCGACGCGCCAGCCATGCCGATCGCTACTGCTTCACCGTGAGTGTACACACGATACCCCGAAACCGCCTCCAACGCATGGCCGATGGTATGTCCATAATTGAGGATCGAACGGATGCCCAATTCTTTCTCATCCTGCGACACCACGGCGGATTTCACCTCGCAACCGCGAAAAATTGCTTCCGTCAGACGCTCGGGGGACAGCGCAAGCAATTCCTCGGCATGGGCTTCCAACCACTCCACAAAGGAGACATCCCAGATCAGTGCGTGCTTCGCCACTTCCGCCAGTCCGGAATGCACTTGGCGCGCTGGCAACGAGCGCAACACATCGACATCAAAAACGACCATCAGCGGTTGGTGAAATGCCCCGATATAATTCTTACCCAACGCATGATTGACACCTACTTTCCCTCCCACGCTACTGTCATGCGCCAACAAGGTGGTCGGCAACTGGATGAAAGGGATGCCCCGCATATAGGTGGCCGCAACAAACCCGGCCAAATCCCCCACCACACCGCCTCCCAAAGCCAGCACAACGCTACTGCGGTCAAGGCCGAACTGCAAGCAATCACCAATCACTCGCTCAACCACGCTTAAGTTTTTGCTCTCTTCGCCGGCGGGAAAAACCGTCATCCCCACCTGATACCCTTCCGCACGCAATGACGCTTGGAGCGATTGGCCATACAAGGGAGCGACAGAGCTATCGGTGATCACCATCAGCTTGCGGTCCTTTTCTACACCCACTTCCTTCATTAGGCGAGGCAACATCTGGTAAGTGCCACGGCCGATATGAATGGAGTAACACTGATTAGACGTGTTCACCGTCAAAGTGCGCATCAGAATCTCAACACCCTTTCACGGTAACGATTCAGTTGTTCTTTCAACTCATCCAATGTATCGGCTGGAAACTTCTCAAGTAGCGCACAGGCAATTTCCCACGCCACAACATTTTCCGCCACGACACACGCCGCGGGAACAGCACAGCTGTCCGACCGCTCAATGCTAGCGGCAAAAGGCTCTTTGCTATCGATATCCACACTATTCAGCGGCTTGTATAGGGTGGGAATGGGCTTCATCACCCCGCGAACGACAATTGGCTCTCCTGTGGTCATCCCGCCTTCAAAGCCGCCCAATCGATTGGTGCGGCGAGTGAAACCGGTCGCTTCCGACCATTCGATTTCGTCATGTACTTCGGAGCCTGGGCGGCGGGCCGCCTCAAAGCCAATACCGAACTCAACCCCCTTAAAGGCGTTGATACTCACAATCGCTTGCGCAATGCGCGCGTCCAATTTGCGATCCCAATGCACGTGGCTACCTAGCCCCACCGGGACACCTTCCACGATGACCTCCACGATGCCTCCAAGGGAATCGCCCTCTTTTTTGGCTTGGTCAATGAGTGCCATCATCTGTTGTTCAGCATCTGGATCCAAACAGCGCACGGGGGATTCCTCTGCACGCGCAGTCCACTCTTCCCACGGAAAATCCAAACGCTTCGCTTCGACGCTACCAATGCGTAGCACATGGCCGCCCACACGGATATCGCACGCTTCCAAGATCAACCGCGCCACGGCACCTGCAGCCACTCGCATCGTCGTCTCCCGCGCGCTGGAACGTTCTAGCACGTCACGCATATCACGGTGATCATATTTGATCGCACCGTTTAAATCGGCATGCCCGGGACGGGGCCGCGAGATTCGGCGTTTTTCTGCTTCTTCTGGAAGGGGGTCGATGCTCATCACTTTCTTCCAATGGGTCCAGTCTTTATTCTCAACCACCAACGCCACTGGGGCGCCTGTCGTCTCACCGAAACGAACGCCGGATAAAATTTGCACCTGGTCTTTCTCAATCTGCATCCGACGCCCGCGGCCATACCCTTTTTGGCGGCGCGCCAGTTGATGATCTATTTTCTTTTTGTCAAAAGGAACATGGCTTGGTAAGCCTTCCACAATCAATGTCAATTGAGGGCCGTGTGACTCTCCCGCCGTTAAATACCTCATCTCTCATCGTCCTCTCCTAATCTAAGCTCACACATTAAACAAACAATAAAAAATTTGTTAGTAATCATACCACAGTTTCGATCAGTTAAAAATAAGATTTAATAAAAATCACCCGGTTCCGCATGGAACTGGGTGATTGTAAGATCCCGACGAGCCTGTTTTCTCCACCATCACTCGCCGGGTGCCTTGTTGCGGCATGATGAGCACCTATTGCTTACTTGCCGCCCACGCTTTGCCGAACGGCATGCTCCCAACTTGGGTAATAATAAAGCGCGCTTTGCATCAAGTCGGGATCGGCTTGCTTCACCTTCTTTTTTCCGAGCGGCTGGCCGTTTTCTGTCATTTGCCTGATTTTGGCCGCCACTTCATCTACGCTGAATGGAATATCCATCTGAATTCCCCCTTTTCTAAGTTAACATCCAGTCTGGACAAAACCTTAGGGAAATAGACGGTATTTTCCATTATTTCAACCGCACCCACCGCATTTGAGAGAGATCGGCACACCGATGACAAACAAAAGCGCGGCCTATCGGCCGCGCCTCATGTCGAGGAACATTAGATCCAGCGATTGATCGTTTTTTCGTATTCGTTCACTTCTGCTTCATTGAACCACAGCGCGATTTCCCGCTCTGCGCTTGTGGGGGAATCGGAGCCATGCACGATGTTCATCGCAACATTCACGCCATAATCACCGCGAATGGTTCCCGGCAGAGCATCAGCAGGATTGGTTTTGCCCATCATTTGACGGGCAGTAGCAATCACGTTGTTCCCTTGCCACACCATCGCGAACACAGGGCCGGATGTGATAAAATCAACCAGTTCTCCAAAGAACGGTCTCTCTTTATGTTCAGCGTAATGCTCTTCAGCCAATTCACGGGAAACGGTCATCAATTTAGCACCGACTAACTGAAAACCTTTTTTCTCAAATCGAGCGACAATTTCACCAATTAGCCCACGTTGCACTCCGTCAGGCTTCACCATGATAAACGTTTTCTCCATACCCGTTGTTCCTCCACTTCATGCTATGTATCAGATCACACCGATTGGTGCATGAAAATTGTAACAGGAATGGGTTGTAAACGCAACCATCCCCATGCCTCAATAGGAACGGCGCAAAATGAATTCCGCAATCATTTGGAGAGATTCCCGTTCAGCCGTGGCGGGCAATTTTTCCAGACAGCTAAAAGCTTTGTCCATATACCTGCGCGACAAGTCCATGGTATATTCAATCCCACCACTGGTCCGAATCATATCGAGAATCTCTTTAAGCGATCCCGACTCCCCTTTGGAACGCAGGTAAGTGAAAATCGCCTGCCTGACTTCCTCAGAGCCCTGGTTCAGCGCATAGATGACCGGCAATGTCACATTGCCTTGCTCCAGATCGCTTCCGGCGGGCTTACCCAACGTTTTCTCATCCCCCATGAAATCTAGCACATCATCTGTCAACTGAAAAGCCATTCCCACGTAATAACCGTAAGCGGTAACGGCCCGTTCCAAAGCAGGGGGAACATCAGAGACCATCGCTCCCAGTTGGCAGCTGGTTGCCATAAGCAGAGCCGTCTTTCTTTTGATCCGGTGCAAATACTTTTTCAAACTCAACTCTTCGCTGAATAGATCCTCGATTTGCGCAATCTCTCCCAAGCACATGCGGACCATGGCAGTTGCCAATCTTTCCTGCACAGGATACTCCCCCAGAGCCGTCAGTTCCTTCAATGCACAGGCCAAAATGTAATCACCGGTATACATGGCAACCCGGTTGTCCCATTCTTCCTTGACCGTTTTACGGCCACGGCGGGTTTCCGCATTGTCGATCACATCGTCATGCACGAGGGTGGCCATGTGGATCAATTCCAATGCTACGGCCACTTTTTGCAACTGCTCAAATTCATAGGAACCAAACGAACCGGCCAGCAACACAAAGACGGGGCGCATCCGTTTCCCCCCCGCTTCCAACAGGTGGTTGGAGGTCTTGCGCAACATGTCGTGATCGGTGTGGATGGCACAGGCCAGCGCTCGCTCGATCTGTGCTAACTCCCTTTTTTTCTCTTCATATATTTCTTGTAGATTCATTATCCACTTCACCCTGATCAGCGCATGCCTAGACTCGCTGGTAAATCCAGCATGTGGATTTCCACATTGGATGGCAACAGTCCCAAGTCTGCAGCATAGCGGAAATAGGTTTGCAGTCCCCGCTTTTCCTTTTCGCCAAAATCGTAACAAAGGCCCTCAAAATATGCTTTCCAGAAAGCCGCATCGCCTCCCAATTGGCGCATGGCCTCCTCGATCGCGGGAGTTAAGTTCTTCCGCCCTTCCGCTTTGGCTTGCATGAAACGCAGGTAAATCTCTTCCAAATCGCTTCGGCGCGATTCAGCGATGGCACGCCTTACCGCCCAGACAGCGTAAGTCATGCTCAACCCTGTCTGCTTCATCCACTCTTCGCCTAAATCATATATCCGGTATGCTGAACCATTCCATTTGCCTTTCACCGCATCGTCGCCGATCAACAAAGCCGCATCGGCTACGTTCATCATTTCTTCCAACGATGGGGCCATGGTGACATAATTTGGACTGACCCCCGCAAATTTCTCCAGGACGATTTTCAAAAGCGCCACGGAAGAAGCCGACGTATTGGTTAATGCAATGGTTTTTCCGTCCAAGTCGTGAAGTTGATCTCCTTTGGTGAACAGAAAAATGGAGCCCACAGGGCCCATCGCACTAATCGACAAATCGGGCATCAAAACATACTCGTCAGCATGTTCGGCATAAGCAAATGCCGAGATAGGGCTCATGTCGATGTTTCCCGCCGCCATATCGCGGTTAAGCAAACTGGGCACCTGGCGGATCCACTCCACATCAAGCCCCTGATCATCAATATATTGATAGATCGGCAAGATATTGGTGAATGCGATCCTTCCGATTCGGATCGGTTTCATCGTCCACCCTCCCAACGTTGATACAATTGATGGTCAATCTTAAGCAGATCAAGCACTTTTCCGGCCACAAACCGCACCATTTCCTCGATGGAGGACGGCTGGTGATAAAATGCGGGCATCGCTGGCACGATTGAAACACCGCATCGTGATAGTTTGAGCATGTTTTCCAAATGGATTGAAGACAGTGGCGTCTCTCGCGGAACGATGATGAGCGGCTTGTTTTCCTTAATCATGACATCTGCGGCCCGCTCCAACAAATTGGTAGACAGGCCGTGAGCCAGCTTGGCCAATGACGCCATGGAACAAGGGGCGACAATCATGCCGTCTGTCTGGAAGGAACCGGAAGCGATCGTCGCGCCAATATCCTTCAATGGATGGTAGACAAGTGTGCCTGGCAGGTGTCCGTACCGTTTGGTAAAACAACGTTCCCGCTCCTGCACTTCCCATCCATGCTCTTCCATCAACACCCGCCATCCCGCTTCGGATACGACGAGATGCACAGTATGCCCCTGCCTTAAACATTCCTCTAAGATGCATAATCCATACGGGGCGCCGCTTGCTCCGGTCATCCCCAAAATCAGGCGTTTGTGACTCATAAAAACACATCCAACATCGTAAATACAAAAATCAACACGCTCAACACACCGTTCATGGTGAAGAAAGCGGTATTTAAGCGAGACAAATCATTCGGCTTCACAATGGCATGCTCATACACCAAAATGGCGATAGCAATCAACGCCCCCACCGTATACCACGCGCCGAGCGAAGTCATGTAGACGAGCGCTATCAAGCCCACAGCGGTGCACACGTGCATCAATCCCGAAATCCACAACGCAGGCGCGATGCCAAATCTAGCGGGAATGGAGAACAGCCGCTCCTCTCGGTCAAACTTCACATCTTGACAAGCGTAAATTACATCAAATCCACCAATCCACAACGCCACAGTGAGATATAGGACAATTGATGTCACATCGATTTGCGCTGTCGTCGCTACCCAGCCACCGATGGCCCCCAATGCGCTCGACAGGCCGCAGAAAAAGTGGCATGTCCAAGTGAAGCGCTTGGTGTATGAATAAAACATCAGAAAAAACACAGCCAACGGCAAACATTTGACCGCCAACATATTTAATTGGAATGCGGCCACAAACAACATAGCGAATGAAACGACGACAAACCCCCATACAAACGGGACAGAAACCAACCCTGCTGGAATGGCCCGATTTTTGGTGCGGGGGTTTTTCGCGTCGATATGTCGGTCAATCAAACGGTTCAAAGCCATTGCGGCACTGCGCGCGCCCACCATCGCCAATGTGATCCAACCAATTTCCGCCCAACTCGGAAGAACCCCGCGCACTTCCAAACTGCCGAGAACGGCTCCCATATAAGCGAAGGGCAGGGCAAAAATGGTATGTTCAAACTTAATCATCTCTAATACAACTTTCAACTTATGCACCAAGTTCATCCTACCATCTTCCTTCGTTTCATCTCTCATTGGCCGGCTTTCGCCCGACGTGCAACGCCGTGATGCCACCCGTGAGCGGGTACACCTCGACTTCGTCCAACCCGACTTCTTCCCTCATGATCCGCGCCAGCTCCTCATAGTCAGGAAAATGGATCAAGGATTCCGGCAACCAGCGGTATTGTTCATACCGATTGGCGAAGAGCTTGCCCAACCACGGCAAGATACGCTCAAAATAAAAGTAATACAACGCGCGAAACGGGGGCCATGTCGGTTTGGACAACTCCAGAGATACCACTTGTCCCCCCGGTTTGACAACCCGTTTCATCTCTTTGAGCACCTGCACCACATCTGGCACATTACGAAGGGCGAACCCGATGGTGGCGTGGTCAAAGCTGTTGTCCGGAAACGGCAATTGCATTGCATCTCCCCGCACTAATTCAACCTGTTGCCTCAGCCCTTTTTCAGACAATTTCCGCTCCGCCACTTGCAACATATTGTCGCTAAAATCCAGGCCGACCACCCGACCCGTTTGCGAAGCGTTCGCCAGCGATATCGTCCAATCCCCCGTGCCGCAGCAGACGTCGATCGCCGTGTCGCCCGGTTTCACAGCCATTTTTTTCATGGCAAACTTGCGCCAGCGCTTGTGCTGATAAAAGCTCAACAAGGTGTTCATGCGGTCATAATCTTTGGCGATGCTTTCAAATACCTGCAAAACAAATTTCGCTTTCTCTGACTTATCTCTCATGGTCTTGTCCACTCCCTTTCACCGCTCAATTGCTTCAAGTGAAAGGCATTGCCTCTCTAATAAGAATGTTGAGCTCATCTTTAACGAGATCATCCTCCAGCTTAGCGGTGGCCTCGTTAAGGCGTTGCGAAGCGCTTTGAACCCACGCGGCCTCGGCCTCCGTATCAAACAAGTAGCCGCTGTCCTTGATGTGGCGGAGCACCATCAATTCCTTCACGATGTCACGCCACGGCGTTGGCTCGGGCTGATCCGCATGAAAAAAATCGGCTAGCGCCACCAAAAGACCACCCGATATTTCCCGCATCTGCTCCCATTCTTCCACCTTTGAAGCGAACGTTTCTTGTGCCATGTGAAAAGTCATTTTCTTTTCGTTCATTCGGCCAATCGCTTCCAACAGAAAGGCTAGCCCCTCCGTCTCTTGATGTTTGGCCAGCTGTTGGTAAAAGATGCTGCTGAAATAATCTCCAGCCAGAACGTATAATTGCTGTTTGCGATGCGCGTCTGGTTCGGGCTGCGAATCGACCGTGACGCGATCATGCATCACTTGCCCCATATCAAGCAAGGTGACCGCAACTGCATAGATTCGCGCCCGTTCTTCAGGCACATGCAACGATTTTAACATCAATTGCAAAACGCGCACAAAAAAAACAGGGATCGTGGGTCTCCCAATGATTTGTTTCAGATACGAAGGCGTGGACAAACCGTCAATCGCATCGATGATCCAGTTCAATTCTTCTTTATGTATGGACGACATGCAAACGTTCCCCCAAAAACCATAGAGTTCAGGCACTGCGAATAGTATACCATACTTTTAATTGGGATAGATGCTTCCATTGTTTTCCCTATTCTCTAATTGTTTGCTGAACGTTGACTGTGGTCAACTTTTCCAGTCTCCTTTCGCACCAAAGCCCCGCCGGCGCCCAGCGGTGGCTTTGCTGACACGCGACCGTTTTTTTGCTTCGATCAGCGCTCCAAGTGAGGTTTTCGAAAGTGGACAAGCAACCGCAGTCGATGCACATTGTCGTCCTGGTTGAACCAACGATCGGGCGTGCGAAAACGCGAGTGGAGCACACCACCGACGCGGCCGACACGTGGAAGCGCCAACGTCCGCACAACATGCATACACGCTTCCTCCCTCCCTTTATCACCTTTGCAAAAGGAAGAGAAGAAACAAGCTCCCTAGGGTGTGTCTGGCAAATCAAGTTGGTAGGGAAGAAGCAGCGGAAAAAGCTTTTCTCGAGGAGCGCCTCGCCACGCGTGAAGCGAATGAAAAAATGGTTTTGGAGCCGCTAGCCTATTCATCAGACACGCTCTAGTCCGTATCCACGGAGCCAAAAGGCGTGATAATCGTCGCCTTGCCACGCACCTTCACCGCCGATGTATGTTCGGTGAATTGCGCGACCATGACTTCGCCTTTATCCAGTTTCTCTGAATGATGAAAACGAGTGTCCTTTCCCCGGGTAAGACCGATGACGTTGACACCGTTTTCTTTCGCTTTAATCAATATATAGTCAGCGGATCCATTCATCCTTTATCCCTCCTCGTCCTATTCTATCCGTCATGATAGTTTAACATGGAACTTTGCGCTTGATGCAATAAAAAAGACCCTTCCATGAGGAAGGGTCTTTATATGGTCGGGCTAGCCAGATTTGAACTGACGACCTCTTGCGCCCCATGCAAGCGCGCTACCAAGCTGCGCCATAGCCCGATAACTATGTGATTGCGCATCGACAAGTATTAGTATATTACACGCTTGCATATGTGTCAAGGATCTTTTTTTATTTTTTTATTTTAATCCAATCAAGCTGAGCGCCTCTGCTCTGGCCGCCGAATCTTCAGCAAACACGCCACGTACCGCCGATGTGATCGTTTTGGACCCCGGTTTTTTCACACCCCGCATAGTCATGCACATATGCTCCGCTTCCACAACGACGATCACCCCGTGCGGGTCCAATTTTTCCATGATTGAATCAGCTACCGTGGCTGTAATCCGCTCTTGCAATTGCGGGCGTCTGGCTACTGTTTCAAGCGCTCTCGCCAATTTGCTCAATCCTGTGACCCGTCCTCCACGCGGTATGTAGCCCACATGAGCCTTGCCGAAGAAAGGAACCAAATGGTGCTCACAAGTGGAGAAGAATGGGATGTCTTTGACAAGCACCAGCTCTTCATGATCTTCTCCAAACACCACTGAAAAATGCTCTTTGGGATCTTCGTTCAAACCCGAAAAAATTTCAGCATACATGCGTGCCACACGGGCCGGTGTATCTAATAAACCTTCGCGGTTTGGGTCTTCGCCGATCGCTTCCAAAATCATGCGCACCGCGTCCTCAATTTTGCGATGATCGATCATTGCTGTTCCTCCATCCAAATAACATCTGCTTAGTTATATTCTCAACAACTGTAAACAGCTATATTATATCACAATCCCCCAGCGAAAAAAGAAAAAGGAAAAAGGCCTCGATTTAGAGGCCTTTTTAGCAGGTCATCCTTATGTACTTCGTCCTGCTTATTTGTTCACTTCTTCTTTCAGCTGCTTACCTGGTTTGAAAACAGGTGCTTTGGTTGCAGGAATATCGATTTCTTCACCTGTTTGCGGGTTGCGACCTTTGCGAGCCGCACGCTCACGCACTTCGAAGTTACCGAAGCCGATGAGTTGCACTTTGTCACCCGTGCGCAGAGCTTCAGTGATCGCTTCAAATACAGCTTCCACAGATTTTGCAGCGTCTTTTTTCGTCATTTCAGTAGCTTCTGCCACTTTATTAATTAGTTCGGTCTTATTCATAACCGCACCTCCTAAAACATCCACAGCTATCGCATTAAGCGATCCGCGAAAGAAGATTCTTTGCGCGGGACAATCCTATACTAATATAGACTTATGGGAAGTTCAAGAGAATCTTTGCGATTTCTCTGTTTGGAAACAAAAAAAGCGCTTTTTCAGCGCTTGTGATCGAATATTTACAAGATTATGGCGATCAATCCGCCCGACCCTTCGTTGATGATTCGTTCCAACGTTTCTTGCAGTTTATACCGCGCATTCTCCGGCATCATCGCCAATTTAGCTTGGATGCTCTCCCGAACGACTTGGTTGAGTGAACGGCCGAAAATGTCTGTTTCCCAAATGCTGTGTGGATCTTGTTCAAAATCGCGCATCAGGTAGTTTAAGAGCTCCTCGCTCTGTCTTTCTGAACCAATGATAGGTGCAAACTCAGAATGCACATTGACGCGAATCATATGGATGGACGGTGCCGTCGCCTTGAGCCTTACGCCAAACCGGCTCCCCTGTTTGATCAGCTCCGGCTCATCCAGGGTCATCTCTTCCAAAGCTGGCGGCGCCACGCCATAGCCTGTTGTGCGCACCATCTTAATCGCATCCGACACTTTGTCGTATTCCCGCTTGGCGATGCTGAATTCTTGCATCAATTCTAACAAGTGATCTTTGCCGCGGATTTCAACGCCCACCACATCTTGCAACACCCGGTCATACAAAGCGTCTGGCGCGTACAAATCGATTTCGGCGATCCCTTGCCCCATGTCCATCCCGGACAAAGCTGCTTTCTCAATGAATTCGTAATCGTAAAATTGGCCGACTACCCGATCGACATCGCGCAAGCGTTTGATATCTTTCACCGTCTCCCGCACGGAATTTTCGAAGTCCCGCCGCAACCAATGCTCTTCATCTAACACCATGACCCAGCTTGGCAGATTGACGTTCACTTCGTGGACTGGGAATTCATACAACACTTCTCGCATGATGCTAAGTATGTCCTCTTCGCTCATCGTCGCCACACTGACGGGCAAAACAGGGATATCGTATTTCTCCACCAGTTCTGCCCGCAGCTGTTGCGCCTGTTCGCCGTAGGGACGGGTCGAGTTCAACAGCAAGATGAACGGTTTACCCACTTCTTTCAATTCATTGATCACGCGCTCTTCCACTTCTTGATAAGATTCGCGCGGTATATCGGTGATTGAGCCGTCCGTGGTGATGACGATCCCCACGGTGGAGTGTTCCTGGATCACTTTTCTAGTGCCGACTTCTGCCGCTTCCTGAAACGGAATCGGCTCTTCAAACCAAGGCGTGCTAATCATGCGCGGTCCGTTTTCATCTTCATAGCCTTTGGCGCCATCAATCGCGTAACCGACACAATCAACCAGCCGGATATTGACGTCCAACCCCTCATCGACGTGTATTTGAACCGCTTGGTTTGGCACGAATTTGGGTTCGATCGTTGTGATCGTTTTCCCCGCGCCGCTGTGAGGCAATTCATCTGTTGCCCGCGAACGGTCGGCTTCATTCTCAATGTTGGGAATCACTACCTGTTCCATAAACCGTTTGATAAATGTTGATTTACCGGTGCGCACCGCACCGACCACACCCAGGTAGATGTCTCCTCCTGTCCGTTCTGCAATATCTTTCAAGATATCTACTTTCTCCACGAAAGTCCCTCCTTCAAAATCGCCCTCTTTTCTGGATCTGTCGCCGGTGCGAAGGCTATCCCCCCTCCGGACCCTTCCTTTGACACTACTAATATATGAATGCCTTTTCCCAATATGAATCTTTGCCTAAAAAAATAGAGTCGCCGAGGGTAGTTATCCCGTTTTGGTTCTTTTTTTCACCTTCCCACGCACAGGAGAGGATTTGCCTTTCACTAACATCGTCCGCGTCCGGAAGCCCGCCACCTTGACTGATCCTGTAAGATGGCCCAACAAGAAAATGCCTGGTATGACAATGAGATGAAACCATAAACTCGTCATTGTTTGATTCCACCCCTTTAACAACACTTGTCATTCCATAAATATGTGGCTACAGGTCAGAAATTCATGAAAAGAAAAAATCGCCCTGGCTTCAAGGCGATTTTTTCTCTGTTCCTTCACTTGGAACAATCAATTCTGGCATGTTTTTATTCATTTTCATCATCGGTGAATATCCTGGTACAAAATAAGAGTCCTGCGCCAGCCACACGCGCAGATCTTCCTCCGCTGACGGCTTTTCTTTGGCTTGTTGCCATTTTTTCATAACTTCGCTACGGTAATCCACATAGACCCGCCCGTGTTCATCCATGATCAAGTCCAGCTGTGTGTCCGGAGAATACGGACTGGGCACTTGCACGCTATCTAGATTTAACTGCTCCAAGTCAACCTTGTAAAAACCAGGGCTCACAGCTTCACCTCGTGGATATTTACCCTCTTTCGCTTTAAACCCATTGACAGCCAATTGCACTTTGTCTACGGCATCGTGGGTACGCAGATCAAATAAGCGAACCAACGGTTTGGTGTCCACATTGGTCATCACATAAATGAAGTACCCGCCTTTCTCGAACGCAGAAGGCGGAATTTCCCCCAAATACCCTTGTATCTGCATAAAGTCCACCTGATAATGCGTCGAATATTTCACATCGTCTTGGCTGTATTTATACGGCAACATTTTTTGCTGCTTCAAATATGTATCCACCGCCGCCTGAACACGTGCAAGATGCTGATCCAGCTTGTCCCATTCTTGTCTTCGTTCTTGCGGATACAGGCACCCCGTCAACAGCGTGCAAAACAGCAAGAGGATCGCCAAGCCACTCCAGCGTCGCATTTCCATTCCTCCATCACATGAACATTCTCAGGATAAACAGCAGAGCCACAATCAATAAAATCAATGAGACAGACGACAGAAGCCATCTCACCCAAGCTCTTTTTTGCTGTCTGCCCAACGTCATCAATAAATTAATCAGAACCAATAAAAATAAACTCACACCCAATTCCATTTCATTTCCACCCCTTGTCTTCATCATTACAGTATAGCAAATCCACATCTGCCTACCAAGCAGTCGGGCAGGTGCCCTGCTTCACCGACGGGCACCTGCATACGATAAATAGACTCTAGCCTGAAATGGAGGATTTCCCTATGAGCGTCAAAAAGAAGAAGAAACCGCAAAGTCATAAAAAAGCTGTCAAAAAACAAACAAAACCAAACACCACCTTGGCTAAACCGCTTGAAGAAACCATGCCTCCCCTTGTCTTTCCCCAACTGAGTTCGTTAAGCATCGCCCGCATTTTGAGCGGATTCATGAAGTTCCGCTCCACCGTCAAAGATTTGAGCCAATCCATCCAGCGGGTAGAAAACGTAATGGATCATGCTTATCAAATGTTTGAAATCGCCACCAAAATGATGGCCCATACCAAACAACGCGGTGGGTTTCCAGCACTGCCTGGCGAAAAGCGTCCCCCATCCACCTTAGACCAAGATATTCCGGTTATCAATCTCCCCTTTGACGATGATCCGCCGAACGGGTTACCAGGGCAACAGCCCCCGTTCCAATTGGGCAACATCTTGAGCTTATTGCAATCGCCACTCATTCAACGCTTCATCGCAAGCCTTTTTCGCCCATCGCAACCGACCGCAGCCAGTTATAAAAATCGAGAGGGGTAATGCTGAATCAGCATTACCCCTCTCTTTCGTGACCAATCCCTTTCACCTGCACACATCCCTGACCCCGATTCTTGTGCTCAAGTTTATGGATATTGGTTGAAGCTATTACAGAGTATGAAGTAAGCAAAAACCTTGCAACAGGGAAAGCGCCCAAAATGGCTACCAGCCGCCGATAATTTCTTCCAGCTCCTGCGTGCGCCCCCGTCCCATCAGCTCTTTCACGGCTTGTTCCGGGTCTTTGTCAGCGAACAGCACAGAATACAACTGCTCTGCGATCGGCATTTCCACCTGATACCGCTCCTTGAGCACATACGCAGCTTTGGTGGTGCGGACGCCTTCAACGACCATGCCCATCGTAGCAAGCACCTCATCCAACTTTTTGCCTTGGCTGATCATGTGGCCGGCCCGCCAGTTACGACTGTGACTACTGGTGCAAGTAACCACCAAATCGCCCACGCCAGCCAGTCCGACAAAGGTGATCGGCTCAGCGCCCATCGCATGACCCAACCGGGCGATCTCTGCCAATCCCCGGGTCAGCAAAGCCGCTTTGGCGTTGTCGCCAAAGCCCAACCCGTCAACGAGTCCCGCGGACAGGGCGATGATATTTTTCAAGGCGCCCCCCACTTCTACCCCGATCACATCGGGATTGGTATACACTCGAAAATATGTGTTCATAAACAACATCTGCGCCTGTTCGGCCGCTTGCGCCGACTGTGAGGCGACGACGACAGTCGTGGGGCAACGGCGAATCACTTCTTCGGCATGGCTGGGTCCGGACAACACTGTAATGCGGTCAGCGTAGCTTGCACCCAACTCCTCTGCCAGTACTTCGGACATCCGTTTCAACGAGTCAATTTCAAATCCTTTGGCCGCATGGATGACGAGCGCGTCAGCCTCTATCCAACGCCGTGCTTCACGGGCAATTTCCCTCATGGAATGCGAAGGAACCGCAAATAGCACCGCCTCTTTGCCCTTCAGCGCTTCGGACAGCGAAGAGGTGGCCCGCAAGGTTTCCGGCAATTTCACATCCGGCAAATATTTGCGGTTGGTGTGCGCTTGATCGATTTCCTGCGCCTGCTCCTCACGCCTCGCCCACAATGTCACATCATGGCCGTTGTCAGCCAAGACCGCAGCGAGAACCGTACCCCAGCTCCCCGCTCCAAGTACAGCAACTCTACCTTTCATGTGATTTCTCCCTTGTATCAATCTAAATCTTGCGTTCGTTTCCCTTAAACAGATTGATTACATTTTGTTTATGTCTCCACAGCGCCATCACAGACACGATCAACATCAACCACACCACAGCCGTGGGATAATCCAACAGCCACATCATCACGGGAACGATGGAGGTGTACACCAACGATCCGACAGATACATAGCGTGTAAACAAAATAAACAAGATAGCACAGACCCCGGCGACGACGGCTGCGGTGAAGCCGATGAGACACGTCACTCCAACCGTCGTAGCGATGCCTTTTCCTCCGCGGAATCCCAAAAAGACTGGCCAGTTATGCCCAATGATGGCGGCAATCCCGCACACCATCATCACCAATTTCACATCCGGGCTGTTGCCAGCCATCCAGTAACCAAAGCCGACTGCGGCCATCCCTTTGAGCGCGTCCAGCAAAAACACTACCAAGGCTGGCCCTTTCCCCAGCACGCGCGACGTATTCGTAGCCCCCGCATTGCCGCTACCGTAGTCACGAATGTCGACGCCCTTGAGCCATTTGGTCAACAAATAACTAAAACTAATTGAACCCAACAAATAAGAAATGACAATCGGTATCCCCCATGTTTGTAGCATTGTCATTGCCCTCTCCCCGTCTCTCAGTTTCTTTAGCTTTTCTTTCGCAACAAGATTCTAAGTGGCGTCCCTTTAAACGGAAACGCTTGCCGCAATTGGTTTTCGAGATAGCGCAAGTAGCTGAAATGCGAAAGTTCCGGGTCATTGACAAACAAGATGAAGGTAGGTGGTTTCACCGTCGCCTGGGTCACATACCGAACCCGGAACCGACGACCCCGATCCGACGGAGGTGGTGTTGTCACCATGGCGTCCTGAATCACTTGGTTCAGCACCGACGTAGGCACGCGCATTGCGTGTTGTTCAGCCACTTCATTCACTTCGGGCAACACCGTATGAATGCGACGTTTCGTTTTGGCGGAAACAAACAGGATCGGTGCGTAGTGCATAAACTGGAATTCTTCGCGAATCCTCCGCTTGAAGCGATCCATGGTTTTTTCGTCTTTTTCGACCGCATCCCATTTGTTCACCACGAAGATGGCGGCTCTTCCCGCTTCATGCGCATATCCGGCAATTTTCTTATCCTGCTCCGCGATCCCCCGTTCGCCGTCGATCACGATTAAGCACACATCAGAGCGCTCGATAGCGCGCAATGCACGGACCACACTGTATTTCTCAATCGATTCGTACACTTTTCCCCGTTTGCGAATCCCGGCCGTATCGATGAGGACATATTTTTGTCCTTCATATTCAAACGAAGTGTCGATAGCATCCCGCGTGGTTCCCGCAACAGGGCTGACAATGACCCGCTCTTCTCCCAGCAACGCATTGACAAGTGAAGATTTTCCGACGTTGGGGCGGCCGATGAGGGACACTTTGATGGTGTCTTCTTCATACTCCTCTTCTTCCCTGTCAGGAAAATGTTCCACTACTGCATCCAGCATATCGCCTGTTCCGGTTCCATGCAAGGAAGACACCGGGATCACATGCTCAAAACCCAATTGGTAAAACTCAAACACATTCTCGGTGTATTTGATGTCATCCACTTTGTTTACCATCAGAATCACTGGTTTGTTGGTGCGGTGCAAAAACCTGGCCACCTCTTCATCCGTGGTAGTGACGCCATCGCGGGCATCGGCAACGAACAAAATCACATCTGCTTCGTCAAGGGCCAATTCCACCTGATTGCGAATATGATCCATAATCTCATCGGTGTCTCCAAACTCAATGCCGCCTGTATCAATTAAGTGAAACTCACGCCCATTCCATTCGCTACGAGAATAAATCCGATCTCTAGTAATGCCTGGCTGGTCTTCCACAATCGCGATGCGTTCCCCCGCCAAGCGGTTGAAAATCGTCGACTTTCCCACATTCGGTCGTCCAACTATCGCTACTACAGGTAAGCTCATACAACATCCTCACTTTTCGCATATTCCCATATATAAGTATAAGACATACCTAATCTTAACTGAACATTGATTCTTTAAGCAACAAGCATCTTAGTGTTTCACGATAACCTTCGTGTCCAGGTCAATCTCATGCACCATCGCATCCAAAATTTTTTCGAGCAGAAACGCTTTTTTCTCCAACTCTTCCAGGGAGTCAGCCGCAAAGATAGGAGCCCCTCCTGCCACTTTGTCGGGCTGCGTGGTGATCACCGCCAATATTTTCCCTTTGCTCATGTACTTTCCCACCTTTTTCTCAATTCCTTGGGCATTTTGCTCGGTTTGCGAATGGCGCTCTCTAAGACGGGCACATTTTTAACGATCTCAACCGCTCGTTCCACATCTTTCTCTTGCGGCAACAACAGGATACCCAGCCGCCCGTCTTTCAGGTCCCGTTTGGCCAACGGAGTCAGCGCCGGTTCTCCCGTGTCGCGGTACACGCCCAAAATGGTGGACACATCATGCAAAATCGCCTGCCTTTGTCCTATATTGCCAATCGTGACCCGTCCACTTGCCCGGCGCGGCGTGACCAGGATGCCGATCCCATTCTCCAAGATGCGTTTACGGTTGTCCTCCAACCCAATATTCATCAAATAGATGTCCTGCACATACAGGCTGGCTCCTTCAATCCGGATCGGTGCGACCTCCACCTCGGCGATGTCATGAATCACTTTACCCGACATAAGAAACCCGCTCAAAAAAAGAATCGCCAAACCGACCAGCGCCCCCACCCACCAATGATGGAAAATGACGACACTAAGCGAAGTAAGAAAAGCAGCGAAGATGACGATATAATTTCTTCCTTCAAAAACCATGGCAATGCCTTCGATATAATTTTTCCCCCGGGGCACCAATTCCAGTTCATCCAAATTGGTCAACATCTGCCGTTCCATGTTGCGAACATCACGAAATTGTTGCGCGGCTACCGTCAAAAATGTGATTGCCGTGTAATCCTTTTGCATCAGAGCCGGAACAGCCACCGCGCCAAGAGCGGCAGCAATCAGACCCAAAGCCAGATGAATCACATGGCCGTGCGGGTAGGTCGGATATTGGCGGTAGTCACTCTCCAACATCCGGATTCTTGTTACGAAACCAGCCGCCACCCCCCATACCACGGCCAAGGTGTAAAGAGATAAGTTCATTTCACTTCACTCTTCCTTTCGTAGAGGAATCCGCATCCATTTCTCATGAACGTTGGCGGCAAACGCTCTTAACCGGCGCCATCCCAACATCACCAGCAACGAAAGCCATACCGTATCCAAAAAATCACCTGACCCCCAGATCAGCGGCATCAACATCTCACGGTGAAAAGACGCAATCCACACATGCAACATCACACTTCCACAAAGGACACAAGCCAGATGCTCTTTGACACTTCGGGAAAACAAGCCGCCAACACCCACAAACACTGCAACGCAGAATAAGCGGAACAGAGGATCAGCCCAATCGGTGGCGATCCGGGCATATTCATGCCACAAGAAAAGCGCTGTTCCCGAAAACACCCCGAAACTGATCATTACCGTTGCCCTGGACAAGCAGAGACGGCCAAACGTAACGGCCATCCCTCCCAGCAACACGACAGACCCTGGGTGAATCCACCACGCCTCTTTCATGGCAAGAGGCGGACTAGAAGTCAGCCACCAAGCGGTCACGGCCAATCCATATGCCCATTTGCGGGGCCAATCCGTTTCCAGCCATCCCGCCCAATACAAGATGATCAAAATGAGCAAACACAATTGTGCCAAAATGCCGGGAGCCATTTTCCGATTTCCTCCAGACGCAGGGGGATTTTTTTTAGTGTCACTCCGCTAGCACTTTTTTAAGCAAAAAAAGAACCAGCCAAAATCTGGCTGGTTCTGACAAAAGCTGATTGTTATTTCAAATTGCGCAACTCGGGATACATGTCACCCAACGTTACGTTCAATCCGCTAGCCGGTTGTTCTTGTTGTTGTTGCTCCATTACTTCTTTTACTTCTTTGCGCTCCTCTTCCACCTCAACATCTTTGATGCTCAAGCTGATGCGCTTTTGTTCTGGAGCCATTTCAAGCACTTTCACTTGCACTTCTTGGCCTTCCTCCAACACTTCAGCTGGGGTAGCCACATGGCGGCGGGAAATTTGAGATACGTGAACAAGCCCTTCCACGCCCGGGAACACTTCTACGAATGCACCGAAGGAAACCAAGCGTTTTACGGTGCCTTTAACCACATCACCGGCGGAGAGTTCTTTGGCCACTTTTTCCCATGGACCTTCCTCGGTTTCTTTAATGCTCAAGCTGATGCGCTCTTGTTCGCGATTTACTTTGAGCACCTTCACCTTCACTTTGTCGCCTTCTTTTAACATATCTGCCGGATGTTCAACGCGATGCCAAGCCAATTCGGATACGTGAACCAAGCCATCCACTCCGCCGATGTCGACAAACGCCCCGAAATCGGTCAAGCGTTGAACAGTTCCTTCCAGTACTTGCCCTTCTTCCAAAGAAGCGAGCACAGCTTCTTTTTTGCGGTTCAATTCTTCTTCCAACACCGCTTTGTGAGACAAGATGCATTTGTTTTTCTCAGCGTCCAGCTCAATCACTTTCAATGAAAGCTCACGGCCTTTGTAATCGCTGAAATCTTCCACGAAATGCAACTCAACATGGGAAGCCGGAATGAAGCCGCGCACACCAACATCAACAACCAAGCCACCTTTGACAATATCAGCCACGGTCGCAGTAATCACTTCGCCGCTTTCAAATTTGCGTTGCAACTCTTCCCAGGACTTTTCAGCGTCGACGGCTTTTTTGGAAACGATCAATTTATCTTCGTCTTCCTTGATGCGAATCACTTTCACATCCAGCTCGTCGTCAACATTCAAGACGTCAGCTACTTTATCCACATGCAAACTAGATAATTCTGAAATCGGCAGGATTGCCTCCGATTTGTAACCAATGTCCACCAACGCTTGATTTTGTTCTACGCTAACAACTTTCCCTTTCACCACATCTCCTACTTGGAATGTAGCGACTTCAGTCAATTCAGATTTCATCTCTTCTGCCATGAACATGCCCTCCTCATTCTCCACACTGTCAAAAAAATATCTAAATCAAATTATATGAAGGAAAGATCTGGATGAAAAAGGTGATTTGCGCTCACCTTTTTCATACGATCTGATTACCTGTGTTGATCAATCATTTGCTTAATCCGCAACATGACCAGCTCGGTAAGTTCGTTCGCAGCATCGGTTCCGGCTTTGCCTTCCGTGTACGCCACCGTGTCGATCGGCTCCCCGATGATCACTTTGGTCTGGCGAAACAAACGGTATGGACCGATGATCGCCACAGGGATCATGGGCGCTTTGCCTTTCATAGCGATCAGCGCAGCTCCGACGTGGGCTTTTCCGAGTTCACCCGTTTTGGAGCGGGTTCCTTCGGGAAAAATCCCCAACACGTGTCCATTTCGAAGTAGCCGGATCGCATGCTTAACCGCTCCGCTGTCGCCTCCGCCCCGCTTCACCGGAAAAGCATTTAATTTCGGAAGAATTTTACCGATGATCGGGATACGAAACAACTCTTCTTTGGCCATGAAATGGATTTCGCGCGTGTCGATGAATCCGCCTACCACCGGCGGATCAAAATTACTAATATGATTGGCGCAGATGACGGCGGGCCCTTGTGACGGAACATGCTCCTTTCCAATCACTTTCACCCGGAACAACATGTGCAACAGGTGTTGTGCGATACTGCGGATCTTCGTATAGAACATATCTTACTCCCCACCGCCTAATTTGTGACGGCAAAGTTGCATAATGCTTTCAACAATTTCATCGATCGAAAGATGTGTCGTGTCGATAAGCACAGCATCTTTGGCCTGTTTAAGCGGAGCATACTTGCGCGTGCGGTCGTTTTCATCGCGGCGCCGGATCTCTTCCCTCAGCCCGTCCAAGTCCACGTCCGCCCCTCTGGCTTTCAACTCTTTGTACCGTCGGAGGGCACGTTCTTCAATGGTGGCGGTCAAAAACACTTTCACGTCTGCTTCCGGCAAAACATGTGTGCCAATATCCCGCCCATCCATTACTACGCTCTGACGTGCGGCAATATCCCGCTGCTTATTCACAAGGATGCGGCGCACCCCTGGCATTTTCGCGATGGCCGACGCCAAGCTCGAAATTTCTTGGGTTCGGATCTCTTCTTTCAACAATTGGCCGTTGACCATGACCCCTTGAGGATGAAGGGAAAAGTGAAGCTGTTCCGCCAACTGTGTGACCGCTTCTTCGTCAAACACATTTAAATTCTCCTGAAGCGCTTTCCAAGCGATGGCTCGGTACATGGCCCCGGTGTCGACATAAGACAACCCAAGGCGGCCTGCGACTCGGCGAGCCACCGTACTTTTGCCGGCTCCAGCCGGTCCATCAATCGCTACTTGCAACTGTTTCATCTACCTAACAAATCCTCCCTAAGTCGGGATGAAAAACAACCGAGCAGGGTGCGCCTGCTCGATTGGAGATACTTATTCGATTTAAATCGACGCCAAGTAAATCCCTATCGAAATCTTCGACCCCAACAGCCTATCTACTATGTATTTCTTTTTGACAAATCTATTAGGATCCCATAATTGGTGCCATGGTTCATAGAGTAAAGAAATCCTGTTTAAAGAATAACATAATTTTGTCACACATGCAATGAAAACAATTAAATGAGCCGATTGTATTATATCGGCCCATTTAAAATATTAAATTCGATTTCCATTTGCTTTCTCTATCCGGTCGACATATTCTTCTTCGCCTGTATCGGCATTGATAAACAACCGGTATTGTTCTCCGTTAATCGTCCCCAAAAATTCATGGCACAGGACTTGGCGACCGTTGCGATCGTAGATCACAGCCAGATTGTTCTTGGTCAGTTTCAGGTGGGGATTCACTTGCTTCCGCGCTTGGGTTGCGCTTAATTTCGGTTTGCGTTTGGACCAATCCATCTTATTGAAAACATATTCATCTGCTTGCAAACCCATGACTTCCCCATTGTCCAACGCCACTTTTACAGCCAGTGACTCGGGGTAGATGTACACGTCGCCCTCTTTATGGACAAAATTAAACGAGGCGATGTTGGATACTTCGTCATAAGAAATCGGGGTCATGTTTTTATAACCAATCCGATTGAGGAAGCGGGTCGCTCGGTTTAACGCTTGATCCAAAGTCAACCGTTTTTTCGTGACAGGCCGGTCAAACACCATCCATATGATATGACCGTCAATGGTCGTCAGATCTGTGTACACTTCCGTCTTGTTGCGCCCCTCATATCTGACGCTATAAGTGGGGTAATCCCCTTTTTTGTTTCGGGTCACATGCATCCCTTTGGTGGATTCGCGTCCAAATGCATAAGCGACTCGCTGTTTGGCTTGCTCCGGCGTGATCAGTTTCCCTTTCAACTGCTTCACCCGTTCCCGTTGGCGAATTTCCATGTTGTTGACGGACGGACCCCAATCCACTTCCGGAAATTCTTGCACCACTTGATTCACTTTCTTAAACCCGTCGATAATGGTGTTGTCCATTTTCTTGTCTTCTGACGCCACCGCCAATTCCACGTCCATCCAACGCAGGTTCCGGTTGATCACTTTGCTCTGCAACGCTGCCATATCATCACGGATATGTTTTGCTTGCTGGTATAGATCACTCAATGTCTTCCATTCTTTGTCGCTGAGCGGCTCCTTATCCAAATCCCGGATGCCTACTTCATAGGCGAAATTTCCAACGCGAGACAAAAATTTTTCCGCTGAATCAAACGGCATCAACGTCAATGGCAATTGGCCGATGTCGCTTTGCGCCGCATACGCCAGACGCCACACGTTGGTCATAGACGTGCTCAATTGGCGCCGCGAATTAAGGGCGATCGATTTCCCCAATTCTCCTTGTAAACGATCCATGCGGTCATTCAAATCATGGAACGCGCGTTGGTATTGGTTCTCCGCTTTGATCAACACGGAATTTTTGTCTTGATGCTCCATATAACCCCATGCGGCTGCGGCGATGAATGCGACAGCCACAATTGGCAATAAGATCGCTGCCATTCGTTTGTACATGACATCACGTCTCCTTTGTTGTCATGCGTTCTTCTAAGATTCTTTTGGTAGTCTGAACGATGCGCAAACGAAATATGCAATGCGTGCCACAAAAAACGGAAGCCTAGTTCAGACTTCCGCTTTCACAATTTTTCCCTCTCTATTTGAAAATCGTCGTCATTGTTGCACAGGCAGCGCTTAAAACCCGTTTCTAACTTGCCTTTTTTCATCCGTCCCTTTAAAATGAAACGTTCACCACATTGATTGCAATTGATGGTAACCACATATTTTTCATTTTCGCTCATATGTATCACCGCCTTCTTCCCTCCCTATTATTGACATGGGATGATGGGTTCCATACGATAGAAAATGGCAACCTAAAATAGAAAGGTGGAAAAGGATTGTCATCATGCCGACAGTCTGCCATATATGAATAATAAAGTGATTGTCATTACCACTGGTGGGACGATCGCCATGAGTGAGAGCATGGAGTCGCAAGGGGTCAAACCGCAGGATCCCCAAGCGTTGCAAAGCGCCCTGCCGTTATTGAACCAATACGCAAAAGTGGAAATGGATCATCTTTTCAACAAGCCGAGCCCCCACATCACCCCGGCGGATATGTTCCTGATTGCAGAACGCGTGAAAGAACATCTGGACCGGGGTGCCAAGGGGATCGTGATCACGCATGGAACCGACACGTTGGAAGAAACGGCTTATTTCCTGCATCTGGTTCTCGACACTGACAGACCCGTGATCGTTACTGGGGCCATGCGCAGCTCCAATGAACTGGGGGCGGATGGGCCTGTGAATATGGTCAACTCCGTCCGCGTGGCCGCACACGAACAATCCCCGGGGCGCGGCGTGATGGTCGTCTTCAATGACGAAATTCACACTGCCCGGGATGTCACCAAAACCCACACCAGCAATGTGGCCACCTTCCAATCACCCGGTTTGGGGCCGGTCGGCCTAGTAACCAAAAAGGAAATTCGCTTTTTCCGAGATTCGGTAAAAGAGCCCCGCTTCCCTCTTGCGATGCCTTCACACCAAGTCGCTTTGATCAAAGTGGCGGCTGGCATGGATGACAGCCTGATCGCATGGGCGGTAGAGCGCGGATTTGACGGCATCGTGTTGGAAGCGCTGGGACAGGGAAATTTGCCTCCCGCCATGTTGCCCGGGCTAAAACGCGCGCTCGCCAGCGAGATTCCCGTTGTGCTGGTGTCCCGTTGTTTCAATGGCTCGGTGCAGGACACGTATGAATATGAAGGAGGCGGGAAACAACTAAAAGAGCTTGGTTTGATCTTCTCCAACGGCATCAATGGCCAAAAAGCGCGGATCAAACTGATGCTCGCCTTGTCAAAAACAAAAGACGCAACCGAATTACAAAGCTATTTTCAGTATTGATTTGATTGTGCGCTCTATCAGAGCGTGGGTGGGCGAGGGAGCATTAGCAAAGAAGGAAGGAAATTGAAAGGATTACATTCGATTTTTCGATTAGAATCACACAACACATCTATTCGTACAGAATTTTTGGCCGGCTTAACTACATTTTTCACCATCAGTTACATCATCATCGTCAACAGCTCTATCATCTCCGAGACGGGGATCCCTTTTGAAGCAGCTCTTTTGGGAACCATCTTCACTTCATGCCTCAGTTGCCTGCTGATGGGATTATGGGCCAACGCCCCCATCATCATCGTACCAGGCATGGGTGTCAACGCGTTTTTCACATATACCATGGTGCATGAGATGGGCCTCTCCTGGCAAGAGGCGCTAACCGCAGTAACCCTCTCTGGCATCCTGTTTACAGTGATCACCTTTACTCCGCTGGCCACTTGGTTGAGCACAGCGGTACCAGCCGCCTTGAAAAAGGGGATGACCGTCGGCATTGGCTTACTCATCACCTTTATCGGGTTACAAAAAGGCGGATTAATCATCAGCAATGAACAAACGTTCGTCAGCATCGGCAGCCTCCATCAACCCAAGGTGTGGATCACGCTGTTCAGCCTTGCACTGTTGATCATTCTCTTTGTGCGCAAGGTACAAGGCGCGTTTTTGATCACGCTGGTGTTGGCGACGGTGATCGCGTTAATCGCCGACCCTTCATCCGTCCAGGGAGAGCCAGCTCCCCTTTCATTTGAACAGTATGTTCCATTGCTAGGCAACTTTGCCTTGGCAGGGTTGGGCAAACTCACTTTCTGGGTGGCGACATTCACGCTAACCATGATTCTCGTGTTTGAAAATATGGGATTGTTGCAAGGACTGTTAACTGACAAACAAAAGTTTCCCGCCGCTTTTCAAGCTAGTGCCCTATCCAATATCATGGCTGGGCTACTGGGAACGAGCGCAACCATATGCGCCTTGGAAAGCGCCACTGGCACCCAATCTGGGGGGAGAACGGGCTTGACCACCATTACGGCGGGCGGTCTCTTCTTGCTCTCGCTGATCCTCATTCCCTATCTGAAATGGATTCCAGAAAGTGCGGTGGCTGCCATCATGATTGTGGTTGGCGGATTGATGATGCAAGAGGTGCAAGCGATCCCGTTCGGTGATTTTACGGAGGGGTTGCCGGCTTTCATCACTTTTGCATTCATCCCGTTCACCTACAGCATTCCCACCGGCATCGCGTTTGGCTTCATCACCTACGCTATTTTGAAAATCGCGGCCAAACGGGCGAGGGAAGTGCCGATCTCATTTTTTATCATCGCCTTGTTATTCATGATTCAACTTGGTTTGCACGGATAAAGAAAAAAAGCGATTTCCGGCTCTCGGAATCGCTTTTTCGCTTATATGCGGGCCACCTTCCGTTTGTCCCGGATGTGGCGCGCGATGGAACGCCCATGGTAACGTCCATTTTCGATAAACACTTTGGTTGCATCATGCCCTGTGGCAATCACTCCGGCCAAGTACAATCCTGGCACCGTCGTTTCCATATCGTCGGACAGCACCGGTACGCCCGTCTCTTGATCGATTTGCCCTCCCAATCTCTCCACGAAAGTCAGGTTGGGCCTGTACCCCGTCATCGCAAACACCGCATCCGCCTTGATTTCCTTCCGTACGCCTTTTTCTTCAACCACCACAGCCTCTGGAGTGATTTCACGCACTTCCGTTTCCCAATGCATATGGATGCGTTCTTTTTCGATGGCCGCCTCGATCAAGGGTCTCACCCACGCCTTAACACTGTCGTGAAAGGCGCTTTTACGGTAAACCATATGAACGTGCGCTCCCACTTGATGCAAATCCAATGCCACATCAATCGCGGAGTTGCGTCCGCCGATCACCACCACCCGTTCCCGGGCATAAGGGTGGGCATCGTGAAAATAATGCTTTACATGGGGCAAATCTTCGCCCGGAATATTCAACATATGTGGATTGTCATAATACCCGGTGGCCAACACGACATTTTCCACCTCATATATGCCACGCCCATCCCGCTTGGACGTAATTACGCGAAATCCGTTTTCTATCCGCTCGATCTCCACCACTTTTTCGTATGTGTGCAGTTCCAAGTGGTGCTTCTTGACCACGGTCCGAAAGTATGCCAACGCTTCATGCCGGGTTGGTTTTTCATTTACTGTCGTGAATGGGATGCCCCCGATTTCCAAATTGTCAGCCGAGCTAAAAAAAGTCATCGACAGCGGATAATGATATATTGAATTCACCAAACAACCTTTCTCAATGATCAATGGATTCAAGCCCACTTTTTTTAACTCAATCGCGGCTGAAAGCCCACAAGGGCCCGCACCCACCACAATTACATCAAACATACTGTCACCTCCAACGATGCAAAAGAAGAACACCCCTTCATTCAAGGGTGTTCTCCTCACCACTCCCTTATTATACTATACCCAACCGCGGAAACGTGATGCTTCCGCCATTTTTCTCACACCCACCATATACGCGGCAAGACGCATGTCCACTTTGCGGGTTTGAGCGGTATTATAGACGTTTTCAAACGCACGCACCATAATGTCTTCCAATTTTTGCTCTACTTCTTCGTCAGACCAGTAATACCCTTGGTTATTTTGCACCCACTCAAAATATGAAACGGTCACGCCACCAGCGCTGGCCAATACGTCCGGCACCAACAAGATGTCACGCTCATGAAGGATTTTGGTCGCTTCCAACGTGGTCGGTCCATTAGCCGCTTCGACGACAATGTCTGCTTTGATTCGATCGGCGTTTTTAGCGGTGATCTGATTTTCAACCGCTGCTGGAACCAGGATGTCGCAATCGAGTTCCAACAACTCTTGGTTAGTGATGGTGTCTTTGAACAATTTGGTGACGGTTCCAAAAGAGTCTCGGCGATCAAGCAAGTAGTCGATGTCCAACCCATTCGGATCATGCAAGGCCCCGTAAGCGTCAGAAATACCGATCACTTTGGCTCCTGCATCATGCATGAACTTCGCCAAGAAGCTACCAGCATTGCCAAATCCTTGAATGACGACGCGTGCGCCTTCGATGCTGAGGCCGCGTTTTTTCGCTGCTTCGCGGATCATCAGGGTTACGCCTTTGGCCGTAGCCGTTTCGCGACCGCGGGAACCGCCCAACACCAATGGTTTACCGGTGATGAATCCCGGGGAGTCAAATTCGCGGATACGGCTGTATTCATCCATCATCCACGCCATGATTTGCGAGTTGGTGAACACGTCCGGAGCCGGGATGTCTTTCGTCGGCCCCACAATTTGGCTGATCGCACGCACATAGCCGCGAGACAAGCGTTCCAGCTCGCGGAAAGACATATTCCGCGGATCGCAGATGATGCCGCCTTTGCCTCCGCCGTAAGGGAGGTCGACAATGCCCGCTTTCAAACTCATCCAAATTGATAGCGCTTTCACTTCTGATTCAGTTACATCTGGATGAAAGCGCACTCCACCCTTAGTTGGACCTACGGCATCATTATGTTGAGCGCGATATCCCGTAAACACTTTTACAGTGCCGTCATCCATGCGGACGGGAATCCGAACGGTTAATACACGCATAGGTTCCTTTAACAATTCGTACACAGACTCTGGATAACCCAGCTTATCCAACGCTTTATGAATTACTGTTTGCGTGGATACCAAGACATCCATATTTTCACGCTGTTCCTCTTGACGACCTGCAGCAACAGACTGTTGTTCCATCCTGACCACCTCAGAATTAAATACTAACTGCTAAAAAGACCAGTATTCAGTATACAATAATACACTAAACAACCAAAGAATGTCTCTGTTTTTACGTATATTTAAAAACAGACGCACCAATAAGGTATAATAATGCAAGAAAACCCAACTGCTATGAAAGGATTTGACTCGAAAATGTACCAACAAGTTCTGTATTGTTTTGCCCATCCTGATGACGAAACATTTACTTGCGGCGGTACCATCGCCCGCTTCCATGCAGATGACGTCCGTCAAACGCTCTACTGCGCCACTCGTGGTGAAGCAGGGAAAACAGGACAACCACCACTTTGCACACAGGAAGAGTTAGGTGATGTCCGTGCGCAAGAACTGGCTCGGGCCTGTGATGTTCTTGGTATAGATGAGTGCATCCTGCGGGATTATGGAGACGGACAATTGAGCCAACTCCCTTTCCAACAACTCGTTGACGATTTGTTTAAGATCATGGAAAGCATCCGCCCAGATCTCATTATCACCTTCCCGCCGTCTGGCATTTCTGGCCACCTTGATCATCAGATCATTCAACAGGCTACCTTGGAAGCAGTAAAGAAAACTACATTCCCTACCAAACTTTACTATAACGTCATACCAGAATCAATCGCTCATTTGCATTCTGGAAAAATCCATACGACACCAGATGAATACGTATCCATGAAAATAGATGTGACCCCATTCCGCGCTAAAATCGCCCAAGCGCTACGCGAACATAAAACCCAACATCTTTCAATTGATCGCGTCTTTCCAGGTGTGCGTGATGGTGATATCAACCGCTTGCGTTCACATGAATATTATCAACTAGTTATACAAAAATAAAATTTTTTATACAACAAATTAATAACACACCCGGTTGTTACGGGTGTGTTTATTTATCTCATCCAAAATATTGACTGATTTGGTTGATCGCATCGTTTTCACACACAACTTTGCCATACTCGGTCAGCATTGCCTCTGTCACCGTGGACACTTCACCATACTCCGACAGCATGGCAATCAACGTATCCACCTGACCCTTGGACAAATTCTTCTCTCCACCAAACAGCAAATAATAGCGGTTTTGGTAGGCAAATAGCTGCCCTCCTTGCATAGCATGGGCTTTCATGCGCACAGCCGCTTGGACTACGTCTTCGAAGTCGTTAAAACGGAAAATGATGTCGTCCGACTCTTCCATCGTCACTTCTAACTCGTACATTTCTTCCGTTTGTTCAAACTCATCGACTTCTGATTTCGGAGTCCGGCCACGGGTAACCACAACCACCATCCCTTGTGCGGGAAGGGCGAAAACTTCGACAGCTACTGGCCCAACCACTTCAAAACCCAATTCCTGATATGCGTGTTCCATCATGTCATTAAAGAGTTCATGCACTTTCGGAATATCTCTCCACATGTCCTCTTTTTGAATCCCACGATCAGCCAAATCGTCGAGAGTCAAGAAAAAGCGCACCTTATCCCCGTCTAAACGCTCGACACGCATGGCCTACCCTCCCTCGCCGGAGACTCCCACATTCAGAATATGAGGGACTGAATCTCACTGTTACGCGGTCAAGTCTCCTATTTTTCTTTATATCAATCATACACAAAAATGGCTTTCCTTGCATAGTGTATTCGCATTTTTTTCAGGGCATTGCCAACCCTAGGGCCACATACTCATCCCTTCGCTCCATACCGCAAGTAACATCCCATCACGAAATCGACAACCGCATGGGCGATCACTGCTGGGGCAAGATGACCCGTCCATTCGACCATCAGGCCAAAGACTGTTCCGACTCCGGTGACAAATACGACCAGTACCCATTTTTTTAAGTATCTGGTGTGTACAAGCGCAAACAAGAGTGCCGTTCCCCACACCCCGATCCAAGCCTGCACCAGACCGCGGAACAACAGCTCTTCCCCGATGGCTGCCATCACGGCGATCAACATGATATGCCACCAAGGACGACGCGCAAACAATAATTGGTTTAATCCCCCGTCATCAAAATGGTGTTCAGGCAACAAACGGATCAGCACAAACTCCATGGCCACGATGAATCCACCGACGCCGACACCCACCAGCCACATGTGGATCTCGGTAAACGGAGCCAATTCAACATAAAGTCGATTTTTCCACCATAAATATGGAACACTCAATAAAATAAACAGCAGTTGCGTAAAATAAAAACTAATCAAGATTAATCGCTCCTGCTGGCTCCGCTGATCACAGGTGATGCCGTTCAGGTCTTCGCTCATATCGCCCCTCCTTTTTCTTGATTTACTGATTGCTCCTTGAAATCGGACACAATTCCGTCTACAATGAGGGGTGGAAGTGGACTTAACTCATTATTGGGATATATACACGGGAGGAGATTTTCACTATGCGCACATGGGTAGATAAAGATACTTGTATCGCATGTGGAGCTTGTGGCGCAACCGCTCCGGATGTTTACGATTACGATGAGGATGGCATCGCATATGTGATCCTCGATGACAACACCGGAACGGCAGACGTACCAGAAGAACTTCATGATGACGTTCGCGATGCACAAGAAGGATGCCCGACCGACTCCATTAAAGTAGAAGAGTAATTCGTCAAAACCATGTTGTTCACACGGTGCATGTAAGCAAGCGGTTTGGCTTCACTCACGCACCACGTGCTGTCAACAAGCGGTCAACCCAGATCGCTCACATACCAGAACAACGATGAGCCACCTCTTGCCAGGTGGCTTGTTCTTTTTCGCACATACGCCGTTCAAGTACGACCTTTAAACATGCCCACCTTATAATGATAATGACTATCATTATCTTCGTCAACTCAGTTATTCATTCCCCTACGTTCACCCTCAACCCTATCTATGACCTTCAAAATCTCCATAAAAAAACCTTAGCCCAGAACAATACCGAGCTAAGGTTGTTAAAGTATAATTGGAGCCGCTGGCTATTTTGCATCAGACTCGCTCTAAAACCCAGAAGCTAAGTCATCTGAAGTCTTACCACCGGGCTTCTCAGCAGTTTCTATGATTCGTCAACGGTTACTTTAGCAACTCTTTCATCTTGGCGATCACATCGGTGGAAGCAAGCTGCTTGCCAGCGGGCATGTTTAATATTTGAGCGGCGCCTTGGCTCAGATAAACGTGTTCACCCTTGCTGGTTTTAGCGACGAAGATGCCTTGTCCCACAAATTCAAAGTAACGGATTTGGTTCTCTTTTTTCACTGCTTTTTTCGCAGCTTTGTACATGTTCATCAAATCTTTGCTGCGGTTTTTCCCACCCATTTTGATTGGTTGGACATCATCGGCGACAACTATGCCTTCGGGTTGCTCGCCTTTCATCATAAACCAGAGTTTCTCTTTGGTCGGTTGCAACATACCAATCAGGCTGGTTCCTTCATATGATTTGATTACGTTGGCATCGGGTGTGCGGAAAATCGGAATAGAGAAAGAAGAGAGTTGGAGTCCTTCCACAGAAGTTGCATTTTGAGGCATTAATGATTTGCCCTGTTTCGGGGATTTTTGCGAAACTGCTGTTAGGTAATCTTGAAAAGCTGTCTTTTCAGGTTGGTCCGAAGCGAAACCGTTGCCGATAAATCCGACCAAGCCGACGGTGGCGACAATGGCCACTGCGGGAATGATGATTTTTAAGCTTTTAAGCATGTGAAATCTCCTCCTCGATTGTTGTCATCAGTAACCAATGTCATAAATGAGCTCTCGCCAATAAAAATTGTTGTTATTTTTGAAGGCTTGATAAGTCATGTAATAATGGTCTCCATACCAAGGGTCCATATATTCGACATAGTTGTTATTATTTGAGGTGAAGTAGCCATCCAAGACAACAAAATGTCCGATGGTAGCTCCATTTGTCCACCAGATCAGGGGAATCATCGGTCTGCCGTTGTTGATTTGCGATTGGATAAATGAATAGTTGGGGTAGTACCAATTGCCATAGTAGTTGGTCCATCTGGATCTCAAGCCGTAGGTGGACAACCCTTTTTGAATCTCACTGCTAGTGGCCGGGTTATTGTAGTACCCACCTTTGACCGCATATGCGAAATTGTATTGCGAAACATTCTTGCCTTTATATTGCGAAACTGCGGCACCGCTTGCCGCCCAACACCAGTTGCTGTAATCTTGCTTGATTTCGGGTACATAAGCGCCGTACGCCTTTGCTTGATCCGGTGCCGTCAACTGGAGGCCCACCGCAGACAGCAAAGCGAAAAGAGCTGTCATCACAAAAAGTCGAATCTTATTCACTGATGCACTTCCTCTCTATGGTGATGATAGTACTGAAAAATTTAAATTCGCTTTCCAAACAAAAACCCCTCCTTCAAAAATAAAAATTGAAGAAGAGGCAACATAAATTGTCAATCATTATTAAAAACTTATTATTATATAAGAATTTATTTATTATATTTTCAGAAGGAACTTTGTCTGTTCTATGCCGCTGTCATTCTTCTTCCTGCTCCAAATAAAGCAACACTTCCGCTAAACCGCCGTCCACATTTACCACATCCGCGTAACCTTGCTGCAATAAAAAATTGGCAGCGTGTAAACTGCGAACCCCATGCGCGCACAAGAGGTAAATCGTTTTGCTCGGATCGATCTCCGTTAACCGCTCCGGCAACGAGCCAAGTGGCATGTGTTTGCAATGCTCCAAATGAACCATTTCCCATTCTGCGGGTTCGCGCACGTCGATCACTTCAATGTGGTGCGCCCCCAACTCTCCGTTCAAGTATTTCTGTGCAAACGCGCTAGGTGAGATGTGATACTTGCTTTGATCGTTTTTCATAACTGCGCTCCTTTATTGATTTATTGTTTCACAGTGTCTTTTCATTTGCTTCTTGATTCAAAACCGACTAAAATGAGGGTTGAGTGATTTTACAGCTTCATTGTACATAAAGAGGAGGAAAGCTCATGTCTAACCAATTGATTGTGGATGCTTTTATTGAGATCCCTACTGGAAGCCAAAACAAATATGAATTTGACAAAGAGAAAGGCGTATTCCGTCTTGACCGGGTGCTGTACTCCCCCATGCATTATCCAACCGAATACGGTTACCTCGAAAACACCTTGGCTGAAGATGGAGATCCATTGGACATTCTTGTCCTGACCAGCTTCCCAACCTTCCCTGGTTGCGTGATCTCCAGCCGGGTTATCGGCGTGCTGCTCATGTCCGACGACAAAGGTCCAGACGAAAAAGTATTGGCCGTGCCTGTGGATGACCCACGCTTCAATGGCGTAAACAGCTTGGATGATGTGGCTCCGCACGTCCTGAAAGAAATCGAACACTTCTTCCGCGTCTACAAAGACTTGGAAAACAAAGAAACCAACATCATCGGCTGGAAAGACGCTGCATTTGCCGCTGAACTCTACCAACAATGCCTCGACCGTTACAAACAAAATAAATAATGATCCAACCCCTTGCTTTGTGGTTTTCGTGAAGCAAGGGGTTTTTGTTCATTCCGGGCTGGACAACAGGCCCAATTGCCGTGACAGCTCATAGTGGAGGGATTGCGTTTGGCCGGGGAACCGTACCAGGATCTTTCGTCCCGGCGCCACTCCGGCAAGCGGCGTCACTTCCACAATGCTGCCCACACCGAAACGAATGTGGTTGACCGACATCCCCGGAGCCACTTCTTCACTGGCAAAGCGGAGTTGGGGCTGGGCTTTGCTCGTTGCGCGGGCAGACGTAAACACCCGGGCCGTTCGCTCCAACTCTCGCTTGCGTTCAAGCGGGGCACTCGTGGAGAAGCGCGCTCCCCCATGCCCCAATTCCTTAGCAAACGGGGACGGCGCCACTCTTTTGCCTTGTCTGGTTTGGCTGACAGAAAGCCAGCATTCCGTTTTAGCCCGAGTCATCCCCACGTACAAAAGGCGCCGCTCCTCTTCCCACGCGGCCGCTTTCCGTTGTTCCGATACCTGTAGGCTTCGGTGGTGTGGAAGTACCATCGCATGTAACCCGATGATATAGACACGGTCAAATTCCAATCCTTTTGAACGGTGAAGGGTCATCAGTTTGACAGGAGCGGTCGCATCAGAATGGCGCAATTGCCGCTCAACTTCTTGCGCATGGGCCAGGAGCCCTTGTCCATTCGCAAAATGGCGGGCCGCCAAGGCCAATTCATCCAAAGGTTCAAACAGGCTGGATTGATCACTCCCCGTTTCCTTAGCAAACGCTTCCAGATAACGGTCATAACCGATGCGTTCGCGAATATAAGCCACAGCTTCCTCGGCGTTCATCTCCGTCAAGCGCGGGACTTGATCCCGCAACTCACTCAAATACCGGACTTGGTAAGGTTCCAATCCATCTAAGCTGGGCAACGCCGCCAACAATGATCCCCCTTGTTTCTTCGCCCTTGCCCAACAAGCGTCAATCCAATCCTCATTGTAAAGATAGCGTTTAGGCTTATTGATAATCCGCACCAGCGCGTCCAGATCCTGTGGATTCCAAGCCAATTTTAAATAGGCGAACACGTCTTGAACTTGCCACCGCCGATAAAACGAACTCTCCCCCGACGCGACCATAAAGGGAATCCCTTTGCGCACCAAGGCATCAACCACCGCGCGTGCCTGAGTCGACGTTCGGTAGAGAATGGCCGTGTTCATCCCGTCAGTCAGGTGGGTTAAAATCTGTTCTGCTTCCTCTTCCTCATCAAGCGGTTCCATCCACTTCACATCCGGCCCCCTCACCCCGGTTCCCGCCCGCGGTTTCCGCTGCCGGCGGCGGTTGTGACGAATCAATTGTTCACTCGCCTGAATCAATTCTTCAGTGGAGCGGTAATTGACAGACAGAATGATCCGCGCTAGCTCGGGAAAATATTTGTTTAGTTCAAGCATAAATTTGGGGTCGCTTCCGCGGAATCCGTAGATGGATTGATCATCATCCCCCATCACAAACAAATGGCGGTGCTTCGCCGCCAATTTCACCAAGATCTCGTACTGCACCTGGTTGATATCCTGAAACTCGTCCACTAGTATATGTTGGAACTTCGTTTGCCAGTGGGAGAGCCATTCCGATTGTCGACAACATGCATGCACAGCTAAAAGAATGTCATCATAATCCCACATTCCGCGTTCCGATTTCATGCTTTCATATGCTGTATACAAATCCCGAAAGAGAATATTCTTCTGTTTTTCGACTCGCAACCGTGCCGGCAAAATCCCATTGTTTTTGCACAGCCCGATTTGGTTTAGATAAGTGGACACCGTCTCTTCATCGGTCGGTAATTCCCGCTCCGCTAACAATTCCCGCATTACAGCGGTCTGTTCGGCTTGTCCCATAAGAGGAGGAACGTTGCAACCGCTCTCGCGCAACATCTGCAAAAACAACGAATGAAAAGTGCCAACAGCCAACTCCCGGGTGCGAGCAGGCATCACTTGTTCCAATCGCTCCCGCATCTCCCGCGCGGCGGCCCGGGTAAATGTGACCAACATCAATTCGTTCGCCGGGATACCCTGCTCCAACAAATACAAAACGCGCCGAGTCAGCACAGTCGTCTTCCCACTACCCGGACCGGCAAACACCGCCGTGGGGCCGATCGGCGCGGTCACCGCCTTCCGCTGGTCGTCATTCAACCCACTTAACAACATCTCCATTCCCGACACTTGCAGCAACTCGCGTCCTCCTTTCCTTAATGTTCACGCTCATTTCGATTAGGTTATATCTTATCACAAATCAGCCGACACACTTAACCCAGAAAAAAATTTTTTTACTCTTCACAGTTGACACTACTGATTCAACATGCTAAATTAGGTATCAAATTTAGATTAGCAACGCGATGAAGGAGCCAAGCATCAATGGTGAACTCTCAGAGAGCCGATGGTTGCTGTGAATCGGCAGTTTGCCTGATGTGGAGCACTCCCGAGTGGCTGATTGAACCGCTATGAAGTAGATCAGCACGGTTGACCCGTTATCCACTAGAGTCGATATGGCAGATCATGCCCATCGACTCGCCAAGGCTGTCAGCGTGAGCCGACAGTGAATGAGGGTGGCACCACGTACCCCACGTCCCTCTGCCCAAACGAATTGGGTGGAGTAGGCGTGGGGTTTTTTATATATGACGAAGGAGGAAATACAAAGATGAATTGGCAAGATAAAGCCCATTTGCGAATTCCCGGACCGACCCCGATCCCACTTCGGATCCAGCAAGCGATGTCCAAGCCGATGATCGGACACCGCGGACAGGCGGCCTCCCGATTGTTGCAAGAATGCGCGACATCGTTGCGCGCTCTGTTTGGCACAACCCATACCCCGCTCATTTTGACAGGGAGCGGCACCTCCGCTTTGGAAGCAGCCGTAACCAATGCGGTACAACCGGGGGATGAAGCGATTGTTGTGGTGACAGGGGCATTCGGAGATCGTTTCGCCAAAATAGTGGAACGATACGGAATTGCCTTGCATCGATTGGATGTCCCGTGGGGAACCTCTTGTTCACCTGAGCAGTTGGCTACCTTCGTGCAAAACCATCCTCGGGCCAAGGCGGTATTCCTCACTTATTGCGAGACTTCTACCGCCGTGCTCAATCCCATTGCCGAGCTGGCAAAGGCGGTCCACGATCATTCAGACGCGTTGGTCATCGTCGACGGTGTCAGCTGTCTGGGCGCAGTACCCTGCCACATGGATGACTGGCAGGTGGATATCATGGTGACCGGTTCCCAAAAAGTGTTGATGCTTCCACCCGGCCTCGCTATGGTCGCAGTGAGCGAACGAGCATGGAAACGCATTGAACAGCAAACACAGCCCCGTTTTTATCTCGACCTTACTGCATACAAGCGAAGCATGGAACAACATTCCGCTCCATACACCCCGGCCGTATCTCTGTTGTACGGCTTGAAGGAAGCATTGCTCATGCTGGAAGAAGAAGGATGGGAAAACGTCTTTGCACGTCATCAACGCTTAATGCGCATGACCCGCGCGGGGCTTAGGGCACTAGGATTGCCGTTACTCACTTCCGACGATGACGCTTCCCCGACGGTCACCGCCATCGACGGACGGCAAACGGCATGGGATACAGAGTCCTTGCGCAAACACATGAGCGAAATGAACGTCACCATCGCTGGCGGCCAACAACATCTGAAAGGCCAAATTGCCAGAATCGGCCACATGGGTTACTGCGATGAGCTAGACGTGCTTACAGTCTTGGGCGTGTTGGAGATGGCATGTTTTAAAATGGGCGTACCTGTAGAGTTGGGAACTGGCGTAAAAGCAGCACAAGAGGTGATATTGCATGTATAAAGTATTGATTACCGATCCGTTGAGCGATCAGGGCATTGACAAACTGTTGCGGGCCGAAGACGTCGAAGTCGTGCGAAAAATCGGTTTGACAGGCGAGGCATTGTTGTCAGAAATCGCCACTGCCGATGCTCTATTGGTACGAAGTCAGACCAAAGTGACTGAAGAAGTGATCAATCAAGGAAGCCGGTTGAAAGTGATCGCCCGCGCCGGCGTTGGTGTTGACAACATTGATATCCCCGCAGCCACTAGAAAAGGGGTGATCGTCGTCAACGCCCCCGATGGCAACACGATCTCCACCGCGGAACACACTTTTGCCATGCTCATATCCTTGGCTCGCAACATTCCTCAGGCTCACCGTACCGTGATAAACGGGGAATGGAACCGAAAAGCTTTTGTCGGGGTGGAGTTGAACCAAAAAACGTTGAGCATCATCGGCTTTGGGCGGATCGGTTCGGAATTGGCCAAGCGTGCCAAAGCATTCCGCATGAACGTGATCGCCTTCGACCCTTATCTAACTGAAGAGCGGGCGCAAAAATTTGGCGTACAAAAAGCATCTTTCAACGAAGCAATTGCCGCTGGCGACTTTATCACCGTGCACACCCCGCTTACCAAAGAAACACGCCATATGATCAACCATGAGGTGTTCGACAAAATGAAAGACGGCGTCCGCATCCTCAACTGCGCCCGTGGTGGCATCATCGACGAAACCGCTCTTTATGACGCCATTGTTTCCGGCAAAGTCGCCGGGGCCGCTCTCGATGTGTTTGAGGTTGAACCGCCAGGCAATCACCCGTTGTTTACTTTGCCACAGGTGATATGTACACCGCATTTGGGCGCTTCCACCATTGAAGCGCAGGAAAATGTGGCGGTAGATGTGTCCGAAGAAGTGCTTCATATCCTGCGTGGCGAGCCGTTTAAAAATGCGGTCAACCTCCCTTCCATCCCGGCGGAATTGCAACAAAAACTGGCTCCTTACCATGAGTTGGTCGAAAAGCTGGGGCATTTCGTGGGTCAAATGACCACCGAGGCGATCAAAGAAATCACCATCACGTACGCTGGGGAACTGGCTGAAGGGGACGTGGCTCCCCTTACGCGGATGATGCTAAAAGCAGTCCTTTCGCATCATTTAGCAGATATCAACTTTGTGAACGCCCCCCACTTGGCCAAACAGCGCGGCATACATGTGCTGGAACAGAAATCAGGACACAGCCACGGTTTCACTCAATGGCTGAATATTGAAGTCAAAACGGACAAAAACCAGCATCAAGTCAGTGGCACCTTGCTCAACGGTTTTGGACCGCGCATCATCAAAATCGACCAATTCCCGGTTGATGTTTCCCCCAAGGGACATCTGCTGTTCATCCAGCATCGGGATCAACCGGGCGCCATCGGCCGAGTTGGCACATTGCTAGGTAGCCGGGATATCAACATCGCCACCATGCAGGTCGGTCGAAAGCAAGCAGGAGGACAGGCAATCATGATCCTCCGCATTGACAAAGCGATCCCTTACGACTTGATGAACGCTTTAAAACAAATGGATGAGATCCAATCCGTGATGGAAATCGACCTGTGAGCCTCCCTTGTCCGGCGCTAGTGAATGGGATAAACTAGCAATAGTTTGTTCATACGTGACTGGATGCGATCCGTCACGGCATCAAGGAGGACTGCCAACCATGGAACTGAACGGAAAAGTTGTCATTGTCACCGGAGCCAGCAAAGGATTGGGAAAAGCCATCACCAAACGGTTGGCCTTGGGCGGGGCGACAGTCATCGCCAGCGCCCGAAGCCAAGCCAAGCTGGAAGCAGTGGCAGAAGCCAATCCTGAGCGGATTCACCCATTTGCCTGTGACGTCACGAACAGTCAACAAGTGCAAGACTTAGTGCAATTCGCGATCCAACGTTTTGGTCGGTTGGATGTGCTGATCAACAATGCCGGCCTCGGCCACTTCGCCCCCGTTGACGAACTCACCGAGTCGCAATGGGATGAAATGATGAATGTTAATCTCAAAGGAGCCTTCCTCACTTGCAAATATGCAATTCCCCACCTCAAGGCGACGGAGGGACATATCGTCAATATCTCCAGTGTAGCTGGGACGGAAGCTTTTGCTCGCGGCGGCGGGTACTGCGCATCCAAGTTTGGATTGATGGCGTTGACCGACGCGTTGACCCAAGAATTGAAGCCGCACCATGTGAAAGTCTCCGCCTTGTGCCCCGGCTCTATCAAGACCGAATTCGGACGGCAAAAAGACTACGCGATGGAAGCGGAGCAGGTCGCTGAAGCGGTCTGGACTATCGTGTCCGCGCCCAAGGGAGTCATCTACAATACCATTATCATGCGCCCGCTGGTTCCCGCCAAGTAAAGGGGCTACAACCCAATCAGGAAAGTACGCGCAGCGGGCAATAAAAAAAGACCGTTATCCCTCTTAGGGTAACGGTCTTTTTCTTTTTATGCGTACAACACCTCATCAGCCACACGCACAGGCAACTCTACGATAAAGACAGTGCCTACGCCCAGTTGGCTCTTCACCGACACGTTACCTCCGTGGGCGGTGACCAGATGTTTCACAATGGACAGGCCCAAGCCTGTTCCACCGGACTTTCCTCTGGTTCGTGCCTTGTCCGCCTTATAAAAGCGTTCAAAGACGAAGGGCACATCTTCTTCGGGAATACCCGAGCCCGTGTCTTCCACTTCCAGAAAGATGCGTTCTCCTTTCTGGTGCACATGGACTGTCACAGAACCGCCCGTCGGTGTATGACGGATCGCATTGTCCACTAGGTTGGTCAACACTTGCTCAATCTTGTCTTCATCCCAAAACACTGTCGGCAAATGTTCGGCCAAATCCGCTTCCAAACGGACTTCTTGTTCTCGCGCAAGGTTTTGGAATTTGCGAATGACCCGTTGCACGAATTTGTCCAACGGCTTCTCGGCCGGCTCCACTTGAATGTGACCTGCCTCCATTCGGGCCAGATCCAGCAATTCGCGCACCAAGCGCCCCATCCGTTGCGATTCCTCGTTGATCACTTGCGCAATCTCTCTCCGCTCTTCCGGCGTTTCCGCTATATCGTCGAGCAAAGCTTCGCTGTAGCCTTGCAACATCGCCAGAGGCGTTCTCAATTCATGCGACACATTGGCAACGAAATCCTTGCGCAGCTTGTCCAAGCGCCGTTCTTCCGTCACATCCCGCAACACAGCCACCACTCCACGCACTTGATCGCCCGCATACAGTGGCGACATCATGACAACCCACGTGCGCCCATGTTCTGAGATGTCCCCTGTATGTTCTTGCGTATCCTCGATCACCTTGTTGAAGAGAGCTTGCAAAGAAGGGGGCAGAGCATTTTTCTTCACTTCTCCTCTCCACAACGACAAAAAGCCCTCGCCGATGGGATTAGTCATGATGATTTTGCCAAACTTGTTGATGGTCAACACACCATCGGACATGCTTCGCAAAATGCTTGCCAACTGCTCCTTCTCCTGTGACAACTGGTGAATCGTGTCTTCCAACTGTGAGGCCAAGCGGTTGAAAGTCATAGCCAACTCGGCGATTTCATCCCGTTCATGGTAGCGCACCGGCACCCGTGTCGAAAATTCCCCACGAGCCATTTTCTCCACTGCTCGCTTCATCTGGATCAAAGGCTGCGAAATGCGCGAAGACAGGAAGAAGGCGAAAATCGTCGTCAAGACGATGCCGATCAAGAACGTGTAGAAAATCCACCGTTTGATGTCGGCTTCGCTCAGATGATCCTGCACTTGATACAACACGATAGCCCCAGACGGCTTTTTATCCTTGATATAAGGCACCGCCACCAGCAAAATGTCGTTCTTCAATAATGGATTTCCCGGGCGGGGGTTGGTTTGCAGGCGAACCTTCCCCCGCATGGTAATCGACTGACCCTTCAAGACCTTCTTTAACTCTTCATCCGTCAATATCTCCCGCCACTGCACGTTGGGCACGTGCGGCGAAACCCCGATGGGGCTAACAGAGCCGCTCGCATCCAACACCACCAAGTATGTACCGAATTCGGACGCCCCCATCAGCACATTGTTGAGATATTGGGTCTGGTTGGGGCCGGCCTCTTTCAATTGGGTCTGAATACGCGTCGCCAACTTCTCAAGACTTTGTCTTTGTCCTTCGACATAGCTATTCTCGATCTGTTCGCTTAAAAACAGGCTCAACAACACCAAGATCAATGTGACGAGAATGATGATAGTCAACCATAATTTACCGACAACACTTCTTAAGATCACTCTTTCGGCACCTCTAACTTATAACCGACTCCCCAAACAGTGGTGATCATCTTCGCGGCTCTGGAGGAAGCACGGTTGAGTTTCTCGCGCAAACGTTTCACATGCGTGTCAACCGTTCTCAAATCCCCAAAAAATTCATAATGCCACACATCGCGGAGCAATTGTTCCCGTGTGAACACTTTGTCTGGGGATTTGGCCAAGTAGTACAGCAACTCGTATTCTTTGGGCGTAAGTTGAATTTTTTTGCCCCCCGCTTTCACCTCATGCGCATCGTGGTCAATGGTCAACTCGGGAAATACGAGTACATTGTGCGTCTCCGTATCCGTAGTGAGGAAAGCGGTGGCCGAAGCCCGTCTGAGCACCGCCTTCACCCGATGAACCAACTCGCGCGGGCTGAATGGCTTCACCACATAATCGTCGGTTCCCGCCTCAAATCCTTCCACACGATTGGCCTCTTCTCCTCTCGCAGTCAGCATAATAATGGGGGTTGCCTTCTTTTTGCGAATCTCGCCGCACACATCCAACCCATCCATCCCCGGTAACATCAAGTCGAGCAAAATCAAATCATAATCTGTAGAAAACGCCATTTCCAAAGCGATTTCGCCGTTTTCTGCCTCATCGATCAAATAACCTTCCCGCTCCAGATACATGCGGAGCAGACGGCGGATGCGATCCTCATCATCAACTACAAGAATGTGATATTGTTTTTCCATTGCACTTTCACCCCGGCTGTTAAACTTAAGCGTAAGAATGTAAACCTGAGATGACCAAATTAATCACAATTAGGTTAATCATGATTATGACAAAACCGCCAACTGCTAGCCAAGCCGACTTTACGCCATGCCATCCGCGCGACAGGCGGAGATGGAGATAAGCGCTGTAGAACAACCAGGTAATGAGCGCCCACACTTCTTTCGGATCCCATCCCCAAAAACGGCCCCAAGCCTCATGCGCCCAAATCATAGCAAAAATCAGTGCACCCAGCGTGAAGATCGGAAAGCCGATAGCAATAGCGCGATAGCTGATCTCCTCCACCAAATCGGGATTCACCCGGCTTACCATGGGGTGGAGAATTCCTCGAAGCGGCTTCTTGGCAATAAGCCGGATCAACCCGTACAGAATCGCTCCGCTGATGACGCCCCACAAGACCGAGTTGAGTTGTGATGCGGCATCTTTTCCTTTCATCCAACTCGGCGCTTCCATTAACGGTTGGCCCAAGCCCGCAAAGCGATCGATGCTGATCACTTCACTGTCATGCGGCGCAACCAAAGGCGGCAAGGAGTACTCCTGCACGGCCGGCTGCCCGTCGACGATATGTGAAAATTTCGCTTCATAGTTCATGGTTTTAAATGCCATATTCACCGCACTAAAGCCCACAAACATCAAAACGATCACCAGAGTAATTTCTAACCATCTGGCATTTTTTCCTTCTTTCTCTCTACCAAACTGAAACACCAAATAGATCAGGCCGGCCACAAAGCCAACCCCAAACGCCCCTTGACCAAGCGCAGCAGTCGATACGTGCACCGGCAGCCAGATGCTCTGCAACGCGGGAATCAGCGGCTGAACCTCATGCGGGAACACCGAAGCATACGCCAGCAAGACCACCGCAAGCGGCATCACAAAAGCCCCCAATACCGCCGAGCGGTACATGAAATAAAGAATGATAAACGCGATGACGATCGTGAAGCACAAAAACGCCGTAAACTCAAACATATTACTCGTCGGCCAGTGCCCGCCGATCAGCACCCGGGTGATAATAAACATCAATTGAAATACCACGCCGACAATGCTCATCCCGATACCGATATTTCCCCACAAACGGCTCTTAGGCCTTTCGCCCTTCTCCGATCCTTTGTTGGTCCCCATCACAAAGGCGACAGTGGATAATAGGTAAAGGAAAAAGGTACACAAAAGGAGATTTTCCATCAACTGTTCCATCGTTTCCTATCCTCCCATTCTCAGTTGCGTTTCACTTGGAGTGCGTCAAATTCACCTGTCAGTTTGAGTTCGCGCTCCAAACTGTACCAGTTTTTGTTCGTGTGCGCACCGATATAGAGTCGCCCATCATCCACAAGCGCCCACACTCGGCGATGATGCCAATAGAAGCCCATCACCAAGCCGATCATGCTGATGACCCCGCCAAACAGGATCACATTCAGACTTTTGTCGACACGAACCATCAGACCAGTAGAATCGACCATCTTCATGCCCGCCAAGTCTATCGCATACCGATTTTCTTTTGTCAACTCATCGAGGTTTTGGCCGGAAATCACCCAGGAACGCTCCCCTTTAGCTTGTCCTTTTTCTCTCACTTCAAAGACAAACGCCGGTTTGTTCGGATCGGGAGACTTGGTTATCGGCCGGTTGTTCTCCAACGCGAAGTCAGGATAGTAATCGAGCAGAACCACTTCTTTGTCTTTCACCCGGAAAACTTGATTTGGCTTCAAATCATATAGATCAACAGTGAATTTTCCCAACGCCTTCCCGCTTTCTTTGTCCACCAACTTCAAGTCGAGCGCATCCAGCAATCCGATGCGAAAGTCGGCTTGCACCAGTCGGAGATCTTTATAGGCGAGCGGATGGTTAACGAGAATCGAACCCTTGGCCACTGGCTTCAGCTTGCCAGTATCCCAATCTTTCTCATACAGCACGGCTCGGGTTTCATATTTTTGGGCGATTGGCCCCGCATCTTGCTTCGACTTGGGCACGTTTTTTTGATCATAGAAGGTGATATCAAAACCCTCATTTTTAACATAATAAGGCAATTCAGGGACTTTTTTCACTTCCCCTTCGCGCACCCACATCGTTTCATCCAAGTACCAACCCGGCACATAACGCAACAAAACACCGAATAAGAAAATGATCAAGCCAATGTGATTGATGTAAGGTCCCCACCGGCTAATGCGTCCTTTTTCCGCAAGCAAAGCGTTTCCTTCTCGTTGCACCTGGTATCGCTTCGACTGTAACGCTTGCTCCAGCTGCGCCAACTTCTCATCTGCTTCTGCTGCTGGAAGAGCGGTTTCCGCAGTGATCCGTTGCCGCTTCAAAAAATCGACACTCTTTCTCACCTGTTGGTTTTTCAAAGCTTTGTATAATGGAATCACGCGGTCAAGGCTGCATACCACCAGCGAAATCCCGATCAAGGAGACCATGGTGAAAAACCACCATGAATTGTACATGTCGGAAAAGCCCAAGATGTGGAACCATTTGCCCCACAACCCGTATTGCTTCTCATAATAAGCCGCGGGATCGCTCGATGGAACAAACTTCTCTTGTGGGAAGATCGTCCCGATGCTAGCCGCGATTAATGTGATGATGATGAGAATGATGGCCACTTTAACCGAAGAGAAAAAGTTCCATACCATATCAAAAGGAGAGGATTGAAAGGTTTGCGAACGCCGCGCTTTCCCTTCATATCGCATCTCCTGAACAATTGTCTCTTTCCCTTTGGTCTCTTCATCAAGCGGTTTCCCGCAACTCTCGCATAATATGGTGCCGACGGGGTTATTGTGACCGCATTCACATTTGGAATTCTCAATCAAGGCTATCTCTCCCCCCGTTTTTCAACCCCTTGCTTTGTCTAACTCTACAATCTTCCAACTTACATTATAACGCCTGTCTTTTTAACCACGGTACTGCAATTTGAAGATTATATGAAAACCCTTTTATGTGAGTAGCCGCCGCAATCTATCCAGTTCTTGGCGGGTTAACTCGCGGTATTCTCCCCGCTTCAATCCCTGAAGCGTAAGAAACGCCAACTTTGTCCGGATCAAATGGGTAATCGGAAGGCCAACTGCTTCGCACATCCGCCGCACTTGGCGATTGCGCCCTTCCCTGATGGTGAGTTGCAATTTGGTATGGATATCGTCTTGAGACAAGATCCGGACTTTGGCGGGGGCAGTCCAACCATCCTCCAACTTCACCCCTTTGCGCAACTTTTCCAAATCGGCCGGGCTCGGCCGCCCTTTCACGGTGGCAACATATGTCTTGTCCACTTCATATCGCGGATGAATCAAGCGGTTGGCAAGTTCCCCGTCATTGGTCAACAACAACAACCCTTCCGTATCATAATCCAGCCTCCCCACCGGATAGACGCGTTCGGGTACGGAGCGGAAATAATCCGCGACCACCCGTCGCCCTTGCGGATCGAACATGCTCGTGATGACACGCAAAGGTTTATAAAATAAAAACACTCGTTTTTGTTCCTGTTGTACCAACGCCCCATTCACTTCAATTCGGTCCCGCGCCGGGTCGACTTTGACTCCCAATTCGGTGACGACTTTCCCGTTCACCTTCACTTTTCCGGCTTTAATCAGCTCCTCGGAGTGGCGCCTTGACGCAACACCGGCATGAGCCAACACCTTTTGCAGACGTTCAATCACTATGATTCACCTCTATGTCATCTTAACCGTTTCAGCTGGGGGACACAAGTGTGCGCACCGGAACAAAAAAAGACCTGATTCCAGGCCAATAGAAGAAATTATAAATATAGGATGGAACAAATCCCCAAGGATGCGAGAAAGCCGATCAAGTCCGCCCACAATCCGACCTTCAGCGCATACAGGGAGTTGCGAATACCGACCGCCCCGAAATACACGGTCAAAACGTATAGAGTCGTGTCGGTGCTGCCTTGGATGGTGGATGCCAATTTGCCCAAAAAAGTGTCGGGGCCGTGCGTGCGGAGGATGCTCTCGACAAAGGCCAATGAACCCGTACCCGAGATCGGGCGCAGAATGCCAATCGGCACCACTTCCTCGGGAATGTGAAAAAACGATAATACCGGAGTGAGGAACTGCAAATAAAACTGCATTGCGCCGGTATCCCGGAAGATGGCGACCGCCACCATCATTCCCACAAGATGAGGAATAATGGAAACAGCGGTGGGAAACCCTTCTTTGGCTCCTTCAATGAAGCTTTCATAGATCGGCACGCGTTGGAACAAAGCGTACAGGGGGATGAACACCAGCAAGGCCGGCAACATGATTTTGGATATGAGCGAAACCGCTTCAAACATCTAACACTCCCCCTTTCCCCGGTCATTTCCAATGCGGCTTCAACAAGCCTGAACGGTCAAACGTGCGGTGTTGGTAGTACCGATCCAGCAACACGGCCATTGATGTGGCTATAAATGTGGCAACCAACGTCGGGCCGATGATCTCCGTTGGCTCCACCGACCCATACTTGAGTCGGATACCAATAATCGTTGTCGGAATCAGCGTCAAACCGGAAGTGTTCAACGCCAACAACGTACACATGGCCGGTGTCGCCGTCTTGGGATCGGGATTCAGCTTCTGCAACTCCTCCATGGCTTTCAATCCCATCGGGGTTGCGGCGTTTCCCAAGCCAAACAAGTTGGCGCTCATGTTGGACAAGATGTAACCCATCGCCGGATGTTCCGGTGGCACAGTAGGAAATAGAAACCGCGCGACCGGCCTCATCAGCCGGGCCAATTTCTCCAACAGCCCAGCATCTTGCGCAATCCGCATCATACCTAACCAAAACACAAGAATGCTGATCAGACCGATACATACAGCCACCGCATCCTTCGCCCCGTTCAACGCCGCATTGGTCACCAGGTCGAACCGGCCTTGGACCGCGGCGGCAACCACTCCGCTTAAGATCATGAAAAACCAAATCCAGTTGATCATCGCTCCGCCCCCTGCCACACCATCAATCCGATCCATTCTTTCATTTCATGGAAGATGGATGGTTCCGGACGTAGCTTCACCACCAATGGTATAGCGCCGATCTGCTCTTCCCTAAGGAAAATCCGGGCACTTCCCACCTGCTGATGGTTATGTTTCACCATCTTGAGCGGAAAACTGATGACCGGTTCAACCACCACTTGTCCCTTTTCCTGATCTGTCAGCGGATAGGAAAACGACGCCCCTGCGATGATATCAAAACGCTTTTCCTCCGCCGTCAAGTGTGCTTCTTTGGAAATGACTTGTCCTTTCCGCAAGATCGGCACCAAATCATAATGCTGAAAACCATATTCCAGCATGCTCATGGAATCGCGCCAGTCATCGCCGTCATTCAAAGTTACCGTCACCAACTGGTGCCCGTCTTTTGTGGCTGAGGAGACCAACGTACGGCGGGCTTTTTTGGTGAATCCCGTTTTTACACCATCAGCCCATTTGTATAAGCGCAACATTTTATTCTTGTTATAAAATTTACGATGCCATTTTTCTCCGGGCCATGGGACGGTTTTCACTTCCGTCTTCACGATTTCTTGAAAGACAGAGTTCTGCAAAGCATACGAGGTCAACACAGCCAAATCTCGCGCCGACGAATAATGACCTTCGGCATCCAGCCCGTGGGGGTTGACGAAATGGGTGTGCGATAACCCCAAATATTCAGCCTTTTCATTCATCATATAAACAAAGCCTTCAATTGAACCGCCCACGTGTTCCGCAATGGCAACTGCCGCGTCATTGCCCGAGCGGAGCATTAATCCATACAACAACGTTCGCAATGGGATCTTTTCCCCCAGCTTGAGATAAATGGACGATCCCTCCACTCCGACCGCCCGCGGCCCAACCGTCACCAACTCATCCAACTTTCCATTTTCAATCGCCACAATCGCCGTCATGATTTTCGTGAGGCTGGCAATCAACATTTCTCGGTCGGCGTTCTTTTCAAATAAAACCCGGCCTGATGCGGCATCGACACAGATTGCAGCTTGTGCGCTGGGAGCGATATCGATGGGCTCCTGTGCCGCCACCGGTTGCCCTCCCGCCATCCATCCCCATACCGCAACGACCAGAACCGCTCCCCATCGTTTTAGCTTCACCATTCATTCACCCCATTGCTCCGTCTGGGTTTGTACCAATATATGCAAAGGGGACAAGAATATGTGAAAACAACGACACGGCACTCCCGCCATATCGTTGTTTTCCATAAACACGTATCACCACTAGAAAAACCTTCTCCCGCAAATCCCAGCACCCTCCGGAGCGGGATCTTTAAGAACCTCGGTCAAACAGGCCCTCGTCCTATTCGCATCCTCCATTTGATTTCTTTTTGCCCCAATTTTTCAGCTGCTCAACCAATCCCGGCGCCATGTCCAACACCCGGTCGATCAAATGCGTGTTTCCGTCCATGTTCAACAAGCGGATGCCTTTGTCGCCGACAACAATGAATCCGACAGGTGTGATAGAAATTCCCCCACCGCTTCCACCGCCGAAAGGAAACTTTCCGCCTTCTTGCTCTTTCCCTTTCCCTTCTTGATCTTTTTTCTTGTCTTCCTCCCCCGAGCGGCTTCGTTTCTCTTCTTCCGCAACGCCCTTGAACTCACTTCCTCCTGCCGCAAATCCAAAACCCACTTTGGATACTGGGATAATGATTGTTCCAAAGGTAATTTGCAAACGAGCCAATAGCCAGCAAGGCACGATAGCCGTTCTACATACTAGACCCCTATAGAAAATTTATCGTTACCTTCGGCTTTTCGTCGATTTGATCGCGTTCCCAGATAATGTTGTGAATGATCGATTTGTATGCGCGGTTTAATGCTTTGGCATCTTTTTCATGATCTAACACATGAATAACATCCTTTACCGTCGCCAACATATCTTCGTTTCTGGCTTGTTCCGTATGATCGATTTGCTTCTCAATCACTCGGTAATCTTCTTCACATTGGCGCAATTTCGATTCATATTCCGCTTTCTTCAGCACGTACTCCTCTTTGCTGATCTCCCCATCCGCTCTCATGTCGGTCAAATTGCTGAGGCGGTTTTCAATCTTCTTGATCTCTGCCAATTTCTTTTCCAACAAATCATACAGCACGCGCCGATCTTCAAGATCAATCCCTTTGCGAATCGCTTCTTCCAACTCTTCTTTTTTCTGCTCTATCGCAGCGCGAACAGCCGACTCGATCTGCGACATGTTTCCGCCCACATTGGTGCAACGCGTTCCAAAATGATCTCGGTAGGTGCAGGATTTCAAGTTATCATACGGCCTGTCAGATCTCTTCTGAATTTGCAACGTATGTCCGCATTTTCCACACTTGATGATCCCAGAAAAAGCATGTTTCCCTGCCCTGCTAGCGTGTGGAGTTACTTTTTCCCGTTGAAACAAAAATTGCAGCTTATTGTGTTCGATTTCCGTCTTTACGGGCTGATGGCAGTTCTTGTATACCACCCATTCCGTCTTGGGTTTGGTAATGATCGCACCCGTCGTGACAATCTTCTTCTTTTTCCCTACAACAATATGTCCCAAATGAACCTCATCTAACAGTAAGCGACGAACAACCTGCGGGCTCCATAATCCTCCACGAGGAGAAGGAATCGTCAGCTTGTTCAGCTCCCACGCAATATCCGTTGAAGACCAACCGCTAAGCGCCCAATCTACCATCATGCGATAAATCTCCAACTTTTTGGGATCAGGAACCGCCTTCTTCGATTCTCTATCATATATATAAGGAAACGGCGGTTTTCCATTGCACCAGTTCCCCATTTTTGTGGCTCGCGCTTTCCCTTGGCGCAACCGTCTGGCAATCGATTTATACTCCTGCCGTGCAATCATCCCCTGGAAATCAGCCAACATCATGTCTGACTCATCATTCAGATTGTAGACTTTCTGCGGCGTGATAATCAGCGTATCCGAAATCGCAAACGTTTTTTCAATCGTCGCTTGATCTACCTTGTCACCACGGCCCAACCGGTCATAGTGAACAACCAGCACAGCATCATACATCTCCAGCTCAACATCTTGCAAAAGCTCTTGCATCTTGGGTCGAGCTTCGATGCTGTCCCCTGTACCGATCTCCGCGTATTCAACATAGGACCAACCATTCTTTTCGCACATTGACACCAGTTCATCCCTGTGCTTGTCAAGGTCCACATCTTCATCGCCACGTGATTTACGCAGATAAATGGCAACATTGTGCACATCGTAAATGCTTTGGCTCATTTGCGAACTCCTCTCGGTGCATTGTTATGTACATATCATATAACAAAAAAATCGGGATGCAAAGCGCACCCCGACCGTATAGTGAAACCCCTTAATTTCTGTTCTTTTGAGCTACTTTCATCTGTTGGACCAGCTTTACAAAGTCCTTGCAGGCTTCCGGTGTAGGACTGCCATTTATGACTAATATAACCTCTTCCAGCTCGATCACTTTCTGCTCTGGATGTTGTTCCCTCATTGACTGTCCACCCCTTATGGGTGCATTGTTGCCAAAAAGGAGAGGGAACTTACATCTATTTAGTACATTTATGCCGTTTGGTTATTTCCACTATGGTTACAACTAAACTTGATGTTCTTAGTCAACTGATGATAGAACATCTGAATTTCAATACCATTATGGTTACAACTAAACGTGGGTTCCCCAGCCGGCAATATCTAGGTTTGACCGTATTTCAATACCACTATGGTTACAACTAAAACTTGTTTAGGCCGAGCGATTACGGTAGCGGCACCGCCTATTTCAATACCACTATGGATTCAACTAAAACAGGCGGCTTTGTTGTCGTCTCTGATGGGTTGGACACATTTCAATACCACTATGGATTCAACTAAAACAGGCGGCTTTGTTGTCGTCTCTGATGGGTTGGACACATTTCAATACCACTATGGATTCAACTAAAACTTCTTCCCGCGATCCCGAAGAGAAAGCGACATATAGATTTCAATACCACTATGGATTCAACTAAAACTTCTTCCCGCGATCCCGAAGAGAAAGCGACATATAGATTTCAATACCACTATGGATTCAACTAAAACTTCTTCCCGCGATCCCGAAGAGAAAGCGACATATAGATTTCAATACCACTATGGATTCAACTAAAACTTCTTCCCGCGATCCCGAAGAGAAAGCGACATATAGATTTCAATACCACTATGGATTCAACTAAAACGGACCGTGATGTATTTTTACTTTACACAAATAACATATTTCAATACCACTATGGATTCAACTAAAACAACAACTATGGGTTGGGAAAGACCCACTTGCAAATATTTCAATACCACTATGGATTCAACTAAAACCCGTATGTGAACATCAGTCATTTCAAGCTTTTTCATTATATCAAAAACCAAAATAATCTGTGAACCGTTAATGAGGCGTAAATCCTGGGAGGTTCACAGACTTTTTTTACCACACTTAAGTATATTGTACTCGTCTGATATAGTTTACGAATAACTATATCTTTAAACTATCCATAAAGCCCACTAATGACCTCCCCCACTTGTTGCCACAAACTTTTTCTTGGTCCATCAGTTACTTCATGAACCTTTCCCACGCACCAATTCAACCGGTTCTTAATTTGATCAATATTAAATCGATTCACCTTAAGTTTGTAATGTTTCTTCAATACATATTCCTTTTTACGATCCCGCTCTTTTTGTGCTGGTGTGCTGTGATATGCCTTCCCATACAAATCCACTTCCAAGTCCCCAAAGAGGATATGGTTTTTTACACGCAGCCAGCACTCGTCAGGGCCAAATATAATCTCTTCTCAAGATAAAAGTAACGATCACTGGCCTTCACCAGTTGCCAATCTGGCCAACGCTTTTCCTTCAATACAATCCGAACAAATCGAATACACGCCTTAACGAAATTTCTTACCCGAGTACCCGTATCTTTAACGGCGGCATGCTTATCCCCTCTCTTTTCGTATCCTTCCCTTTTCGTTTTATCTGAATCTATGCAAAATATCAGACAAAAAAGCCTTGTCTTAGAACAAGGCTACTTGGACATGGCTTGGATATATTTATCGATTGCGGTCAAATCGAGTTCTCGCTCAATCAGCTTTGTAAGTTCCCAACTGTGCTGTGAAAAAAGTTCATGACCTGCGTCCAAAAAGGGGGCTTCTTTTTCATACGAGCAAAGGTCAATCAAACATGAGCTGCAACTGGTCACGGGTCGGCTTGGATATGTATACGCGGCGGGATAGGCTCAATTTTACCAGAATGCAATAATTAACCCAAAAGCCAAATAAGCTACAACACCAAGTATTGTAAGAGAAACAGCGACAATAGCAATGCTGATAATTGTTTTTATAATAACCTGTTTCATACCATACCCCTTTATATTTTATTTATATAAGTATAGATTATATACATTTAATTCAAAATATTAAAAAACCTTATTAAATAGGGGGTTATATCATAAACCAAAAAGCCCCCCCTTTCTCTAGTTGTTGCTTTACCATTATGGTTACAACTAAACAGAAACACAAACTGTTATTGAGACCGGATATAGGAGGTTTCAATACCATTATGGTTACAACTAAACGTGAAGCGCTGGGCGCGTCAGTTTAGATTAGAAAAAGTTTCAATACCAATATGGTTACAACTAAACTGGCGGCCCACATGGGCGTGGATGCGAAAGTATTGGTTTCAATACCAATATGGTTACAACTAAACCCTGATCTTCGACGAAGCCCAGGAGTTTCGTTGCGAGTTTCAATACCATTATGGTTACAACTAAACCAAAAAGCGCCGTAAATGTATCAGGTTTTCATATGGAGTTTCAATACCATTATGGTTACAACTAAACCCCGTATGTGAACATCAATCATTTCAAGCATTTTCATTATATCAAAAACCAAAATAATCTGTGAACCGTTAATGATGCAAAAACCCCGGGAGGTTCACAGACTTTATAGCTCACTAAAGGATAATGCAGTCCTCCGATACAATCTACCCCTCACTTCTTTTTTAGATTTCTTATTAGTTGACTTCAACTCAGTAGCCAAACCCTCCGAAGTCCCAATTATTCATACAGTAACCGCGATACGTTGCAGGAGCGAAGCTTGTACATTTTTTAGCTCTTCCATATTTCGATACGAAACATAAATGAATTCTCCTTCTACCATCAAGCGCAGCTCTTCATCCAATTGGTATGTATCCCACAACCAGATGGTATTCTCAATCAACTCCCGAACATCACATACACAACGAACACCAGAATAACCCAGCCCAATGCTGACCTCAGCTAATGAACGATCTGTACACTTCCTAACATAGAAATCAACCGCTTTTGGTGGATAACCTAGGAGCAGACCAAGCATCTTATGGTATTCAGGGGAATTTATATCAATTTGCCGGAGGTTATCTACATAATCCTGTTTCTTCTCCTTTGATTGAAAAAAAAGGAAACGACCTGTATGATCTTTAAGATGCGGATATTCTTTTAGTATTGGAAACAACTCCTGCAAGCCTTGATTGTCGGCTCGATACAAGGCTTGTTTTATTCCTTTAAGAAAAGCCTCATGATCTACCATCATTTTTTTGACCATTGCTATTCCCACCTTTGAAAACAGGGACCACCTTAATAGGTAATCCCATTGTACCACCACTAATGTTTATAGGGATTGCCGTTTTTATCAAATGTCTCCCCGAACTCCTTGAAACCATAGTTACCTGAGTGTGTTTCTTCGATGTTTTCCTTTTCTCCACATGCAGGACATCTTGGCATATGATCCCCCCTACTATCAAGAAATGATGTAGTTACACCCTAATTATATGCAGAATATTATTAATATTTAATCCGAAACACCAACCTTCCTTTCAAAATATAACTTGGCACTTCACCGCGACCGTCCGTAACATCAGCTATTTTGATTCTGATAATCAACATCAGGCAAGTCATCTTTTGAACGGTTTCCTCATCCATACACCCATTCTAATACCACTATAGATTCAACTAAAACCGGTCAAAATATCGGAAAAAGTATCCGATGATCCCGTAATTTCAATACCATTATGGATTCAACTAAAACACGTTATGTGAAACTCATTGCGGAAACAGAAAAAGAGTTTCAATACCACTATGGATTCAACTAACCCTGGCGACTGGAGTGCCGGTTGCAATGATCCGATATTCGTTTCAATACCACTATGGATTCAACTAACCCCTGACTTTATCTTTTCTAAAAACTCTCTAATATTGTTTCAATAACACTATGGATTCAACTAACCCCCGTATGTGAACATCAATCATTTCAAGCATTTTCATTATATCAAAAACCAAAATAATCTGTGAACCGTTAATAATGCAAAAACCCCGGGAGGTTCACAGACTTTTTAGTACACTAAAGGAAACTCAAATTACGGCAAATTCTCACAGGCTACGTTATCTCCTTCGCGATCTAAAATTGAAGAAGGCTTACTCTTCCTTTTGCCCTTTTAAAAATCATACAGAGATACTGGGGATTCATCCTTTCAATACCACAATGGATTCAACTAAAACTTCGTCGCTTCCTTTTCTTCACACTATCCCTAAAAAGAACAATCTCTTAATGACGAGTTTAACCCTTATGTATTTAATAGCTTTAATTTATATCGTGCACTCCTACTTCACTATTAATATAAATAGAGTCGTCGATCTCCAGAGAGTTTTTCTCATTGGAGATCGACGACATCGGAAAAGTGCTAACCTTGTTTGCTATCAGATGCAAATCGCCCATAGCCCCATGCTGTTTTAGCACCAGCTCCAATCCAATCAAGCGCTTGAGGTAACCACTCGGTTACCATTTGAACAGCTTTTTGATCTCCTTCGTTACCAGAGCAGCGTGGAGCAACTCCAAAAACAAAAGTTTGCCCTTCTGCCACTGTCAAGAAAGGGATCGGATTGGGAGATTCCCAATCTACTGGCTTACCCTTTTTCGGGTCTTTATAATACTCCGGGTGATGTGGGGTCATAATATCAATTTCCAACTGTACTGGCGCCACAGGTAATGCATCAAAGAAGACCACACTCCCCACCGAACTATTAGATTTCTCAGGAATTGGCCCAAAAATATCATTAATTTGTGTGCTTGTAACCATGGTGTCATATGATGTTGCCCAACTGCGCAATATTCCTTTGACCGAAGAACCGGGCAGATAAGGAACTCCCAAAGTATGATGCCAAGTTAGGCCGTTATCCACAGGATTAGAACGTCCCATGCCTGGTACAAATCGGGATATCGTTTTCATATAATACAGCTTGCCTGAGCGAAACTGGATTAGCTTCTCCATCCTCTTCACAGCACAATTTAGTTGATGTGCATCACCGATCTTCGAATTTGAAACAGATTGCATCCATGCTTGCTTCTTTTTCTCCAACGTCCAATAAGCATATTTCTCATGAATTTCCCATTGATTGCAAAATTTTTCAAACCATAATCCCTTATTGCTGTCTTTAGCGTTGAGAACAGTGCTGGCTTCAACATATAAAGGCATCATCATCAATCGTCACCCTCTGCCTTCTTCAGTTCAGCGACTGCAATTTTGCGATGCCATTCCAACCAAGCCAATGTCTCAACCAACGCCCACCGATATCTATGTTGGTCATGTTTAGTAATCGCATGCAGCAAATCCTCCTCGCCAGCGTACAGAGAATAAGGATGCCTCTTACATAACCATTCTTGTACATGTTCATACAGCCAATAATGGGGATCTTCCTTTTTTTTATCCTTTGCTGCCGCTTGAAGTTGGGCCAATGATTGTCCCAATCCATTGATTAAAATATCCCCAGCAAGCTTTACCACATATCCCGCATATTCATCCCCTTTCTCTTCTGACTCTATTTGTCTCTTCACTCGCTCCACTACATCCAATGAAAAAGCAGCTCGTTGTTGATCCAGCGTTTGGTCCATTGATTTCCTCTCCCCCCTAGAAGATTTCGGTAACAAACCAACCCTGTCCGATGGTTTCATTCCCTCCGACCTGCAGGTAGCGCGATTGGCTCAAAAAACTTACAAGCTCCTTCAACTCTCGCTCTTTCCCAAAACGTCCCATGAGTAACGTATAAAAAACCGTATCTGGGGGAATAGTCTCTTCTTGCCACAATCCTATACTTTTCTTTGTTTCCTCATCCAGTCGATTACGTGATTGGATGGGCAATCCATACTGCGCAAAATAAGAAAAATCCTCATCACGAATAATAACTAGCCGATGCTTTAGTTCATTTCGTACACTCTCATGATGAATCAAGAAGGAAATATTGTTTGCCACCTGCTCGATGAGCTCTGGATCAGGCTTTGTCTTGAACGAATACTCTTCCAGAAACAAAACTTCCTCTTGGTCTCGAACAGATGCTACCACTGCCTCATGCGAAGATGGAGCTTTGTCAATAGTAATCCCTGTTTTGTTGATCAGTTGGCAATCGCGATAAAATCGATTTATCAAATAAGGACAAGTCACCCATCGAAAATGCCCTGTCAAAGAACGGATAGGCAATAACAACAATCTTGCATCAGCTACACTTACTGCACCTGCGGAATCTTCGATACCAAAAATCTTATTAACCTCCAACTTCTCCTGTCTTGCTTTATCTCTCAGAGCCCCTTTTAAGCTTGATCCAGGAATCGTTGGATAACTAGTTGTTGCCTCTCTGGCTACGGGTAAATCGATCACACTATAAACTTGTCCTGCACCAGGATGAATAGATGTCTCTGCCAACATCCCCATGATATAGCCATTCATGTTTTTAACCCTCCTCATTCTTGCCAAGTTCCAATCACTACCTGACCAAAGCCATATGATTTAAGCTCCCCTGTTAGAGCTCCATGCAACAAATTCAATTTTGGTAAATCTTCTATCTTTCCTTCAAAAAACCATGTTCCTCCAGCTGGAAGGACCGGAAACAAATCTCTCGGCCAATTCTTCACCATATTGCGTCCACCAATTTGGTTTGCTTTTCCTAAACTGGCCGAAATACATTGTGCCGACAGGCATATTTCTTTGACTTCAGGCGGCCCGTTTCGCACAGCTTGGTCCATATCAATATAAGTTCCTGGAGTAAGTAATGAAACGGTAAAACGAATAATCCCCTCTTTTGTTGTAGCTACCTCTGGCATCCGAGGCAATTCAGGTGTTAATTCTTCTGTTACCGTCACCTTGGCAAATCGGCCTTCTCCACCCAACGGAACGATTTGCGTTCCCATGGGATGCCACGACTCGTCCAACCCTTCCACTCGCACAATCACCTCCAATTCTGGTCTTGGGCGAGTCAGTGCAATCGAGTACAAATGTCCTTCTACTGCCGTTCGGGTAAGATCGCTCCTTTTTATCCCGACTCTGTGCTCTAACTTCCATCCATCAGACGGATTAAACATATGTTCGGGTGAGGGAACATCCCCACTTAGCACCGCTTCCATTCCTGCTGAAGTGAGCCACACTTCAAGTGCTTCGCCTTTATCAATAGCATTTTCTGCCAATGGAAATCGAATGCCGCTTCCCAAATCACTGGCTTCTACAACCTTTCCCAATGTAAAACGGGCGTATACCCAATTCTCATCTTCCTTACGCTTTCTATACAATATTCTAGGTGATGGGTAAAGTCTTTCTCCTTTCCACATCAGATATGGACCAAATAAACGCAAATCTCCCAGATGATCCGGTTTCCCCCAATCCTTCAACTCACTTTCCCCAGCATCTCCCAATTCCTTGGGCCATGGTATGGAATTGTTTGGGGTCCATCCAAGGCGATAATAAGCCATTGCCGTGCGTATAGCACCTTGCAATGTCATCATAGAGGGAGGAAACACACTCTTGAGCATCGCTACCGGTTCATTCATATTAAAAGGCGTACCGTCGCGGAAAAATAACGTATCCAGTGCTTGAAACGACCAAATCCTACTCAACCACACCTTCTCCTTCCTGTGCAAGAAACTGAGCAACCAATGCCCCCGCCACTCGAAACTCTCCTGTCAACTCCACGTTATCGTCCTTGCGCTTGGCAACAAAACATACCTTCATCAAATTTTCTATTCGTTGATTGATTTCGTCTTCATTACATTTTTCAGAATCCATAATACGAACATAATCGGCAGTAATTAGACGCTTCAATTTTTGCCTATGCTCTTCTGGGTCATCTGTAAGCATAGGAGCTTGCTCGTAAAGTGTTTTCAACTTATATAGAAACTGATTAGAGAAAATAGTTTGGTCTCCATTGCGGGTATACTCTTTAAACCCATCAAATATAGTTTGTGCTTGATCTGGATTCCCATCGCATACAACCTTCCACGGAGCTGACCATGTCAAGGCTACACCAGAGCTTTTCCATATCCCAATCGCTAAGCTATCGCGACCAGTTTGATCTTTGGCCACTTGATCAAGCAAGTGATGTCCTTCTTGCAACACACTTTTAAGCGGCGTTTTGCAATGAGCATACAGAATCGCCGCAGAACTGGTAGCTTGTAAAGTTGGCTCCCCGCCTTCTCTAAAAGCTTGCCGATATTTTTGTTGCAATTTCACAGCAACAGGCAATGCTTCTGGTACAGGTAACATCGCCAGCACATCGTCTCCACCTGCGTAAATAACCACCCCATTATGGTTTCGTACCAAATCGTTTAGCTCCTTACAAAACTGGGACAAAGCTTTACTCACTTTTTGTTCATTCTTTTGTAACTGTTTCCCCAGCTGATCTCCATCCATCAACAGTATTGCATAATAGGGGGAAGGTTCTTTACTCAAACCAAGGTATAAGGGTTTCAACTGAGCAAATGTTTCAGCATCAACGTCCTTTTCCGCCCATCTTGGAAAAAAAACATTGCCATCCAGTTGAATAAATTTTTTAAGAAGAACATCTTTTTCCGCTTTTCTTTGCAACAACGGAAAATGATCAGCCAGTGCTACTGTTTGAGTATTCTTCGACGATTTCAAAGCGATCGAAGCAAATTTTTTCGCCTGCTCAGGAGACTTCTCTAGCATGCGTAAAATGGTTGGAAAAGCCGCCAAATAAGTAGTCGGAGGAAATTTTACAGCAACAGAAGGAAGTTCCCACCCAATCGCTTTTTTGGCATAGAGAGGATAAAAACGTTTGATGAGAGCAATAGCACTTAACCGTTCACGTTCACGCAAATCTAAGGCATTTCGTTGATTCTCGTGAAAGGAATGCCAAAATATATCCTGTTGCTGGCGATGACGAGATCTAACATATCCAGATAGTTCCTGTAACTGTGGCATCAAAGTGCATTTATCACCAGGTTCGATAGTTGGTATATAACTGCGCCAATTTTTCCGCAGATTCAGCAAGGTGGGATCATCTCCAATTACCCAAGCCATTTCCCACCAACCATGTACTTGTCGTTCCCAAATTTCCCTGGTCCCATTACCAAGTACCGCTATATCGCTTACTGTCTCAGTCCAAACAGTATCTGCAATCTTAATCCAAGCCCGTTGCACAGCCTCCTCCACTTTTTGGGGCTGAAACCCTTCCAGAATTGACGCTTTAAATCGATTGGGCAATGATCCAATCCAAGGCTTCTCAAACAATTCCTTTCCCTGAAGCGTTTGATTAATCGCCTGTAGCAATGGATTATGAATTTGCTTATATTGATCATGTACATCAGGAAATACGATGCTACCACCTTGATCCATCACCGCAGCCATCGCATGACCAGAAAGGTAAGAAAGCAGAAATGAGCTGGCCAACAGGTCGCGTGTTCGACGGGATTGAGCAACAAATCCTTGAACAGGTCCTATGGTAAAATGAAAATATTTACCGCTCATCAACGCACCTCCCAAAATGGTTGATTTTTGATATACCCCTTAAACATTTGTAGTGCCTTGTGATAACAGAAAGGGTGATTTTTTTGTTTATTTCCCACTTTCTTGATTAATTTATCTGGAAAAGGGGCCGATAAAATAGCAAAAAAAGGATAATATTGTTGGCCAATTTGAATTACTCTTAGCCATACTGGCGATGGAACCCGTTGATATCGTTTTGGAAGAATCTGATATCTCTGTCCATTTTTTTTGGATGAGACCATCAAGGGTAGACCAAGAAAGAGACGATGTTCTTTATGCTCTGATCGAAATCCTTTGATTACTTGCATTCCCGCTACCATCGCCTTAAGTTCTGTGTCGCTTCCTTCATTGGCTAAAAAGAATGTAGTTCGCTGATCTACAATGGTATGATTACAATGATCCCATGGCGAAAACCAAAATTGGATTTGCTGTAACCCGCATTGAAACCTTTTAATCCATTCTTCTATGGTTGATGCTTCATGTGCAATAGGCAGCTGATCCATCCATTGCTGAATTTCTGGATCATCCGCTTGCCATTCCTGTAAGGCGATGGTACCAAATCCCCTACGACTTCTGGCTCCGAGACCACCAATATGTCCCAACATCCATAGGCTGGACACCAGCCCTTTCCAATCAGGTGCTACTTTATTGGCATTACGGTGGGGGCGTAACAACAATTGAATCGTGAAGCGGCCAGAAAGTTTATCGGCATAGTTTGAAACCGGGGAAATGTAAGAACACCTCCGCCTTAGGAAAAAGCTGAAGTAGTCCAAATCTCGAGGCAATGAACTCATTCTCATTATTTTTAGATTTTCATTTTTTTTGCGCATAAAAAAAGCTGACTGCCCAGCTCCTCCCCCTGTTCCTCCAAATAAAATCTCCTCCCATGTCGCTTTTCCACCCTCTGGTACCTTCTGAAAGTGAGGATTGATTGCCCGATACCAATAACGCAACGCCCCTTTTACAGAGGGCAGTCGAAGTTCTGCTGTCATCGCATCTGCTCCCGCCAAAAACAAAGGGGTAACTACCCGAAAAGTAGCTGTGATTACTTTCACTTTATCACCAACCTTCCAATGTTCTTTAAAAAGGCATAGGTAATTGATAGGTTTCAAACAAAGTCCGAGGGACTAGGAGGTGGTTGATACTTTCAAAAACTATTCTCAACCTCAAATATAAACTTCCTTAAAAATACAGAAAATCGACGACAATTGTATTTTATTCTGCATTTGTTTTGTTTTTCCTTTTTGATCTTCTATATTTTTTCATTTTCCCATAATTTTAAACCAAGTCATGTATACGATAAATAAGTAACCATGTAGTAGCACTTTAAGTATTAAATGGTGATAGAAGATTTTTATTCGCCATAGACACACAGAAAAAACAGAGGTGTTACCCTCTGCTCTTTAGAACGTCAAGATCTATTCCTGTTTTGCTTGTTAAATGCATATGCAAGTGCAAAAATATTACCGATCAACGTTAATCGGAAGTTAGATATACTAAGGTATCGGTATTTATTAAGTGTATTCAACGTTTCTTTCTTTATTTTTTCTTCTCCATACACAATGAAAGGAATTTCATCATTTTTTTCCATAAGCATTTTTGCAATGGTAATTAAATCTTGGTCGCTGGATCCATCAGCCGACATAATATATCGGTAAATTAGGATATCAAATTCATTATTTTCCAATGCTTGTTGCAGTTGATCGCGATCAAACAATTTGACTTGAACATGTTGAATGCCACGTCGACGAATCAAGTCCACTTCTTCTGTTTCCATTTTTTTGATCTCTGCTTCAGGCCCCATCACCCAAATGCGTGAAGAAGTAAATGTTTTTTCATTTTCAATATTCTTTTTCAGTGCAACATAATCTTGTTCTGTTTCACGAGCAACCTGTTCTAACGTATCCTTATACTGTTTCTCCATTTGCAATCGAACCTGCTGCAACTGATTGTGGTAATCTTGAATGGCTAAATCAATCATTTGCTTTTCTGCTCTTAATTGTTGTTGAAACTCTTTATTTAACTCTTTTTTGGTTTGGTCTAACTCTAACTCCATTTGTTTTCTTAAATCCATTTTCGTTTGACCGATATAATAAAAAACAATATAGCCTCCAATAGCTAGCAAAACCGTTTGCGCCCCTACAAGAAACTGAAACATTGTGAAAAATGAATCGCGTTCACTTTGCATAGTCTCCTGAAAACGAGTCATTTCTGCTTGAATATGATCTCGGTAATTTTTAACCTCTTCCCCAAGATCTTTTAGCAACTCCCGATGGCCTTCCAAATCTTCAATGCGACTGTTTAATCCTTCTAGTGTTGGTGCCTTTTCCACTTGTTTGGCATCTTCTGCGTAAGCTAGAGAAGGGAGACTCAGCAGGATATACAAACAAATATATATGAATAGCCAACATCGCCCTTTCATATGATTCCTCCTCATGTCTCTACCGGGTTAAATAAACTGCACTTTCACTACATACTATCAATTTTAGTGAAGAGCAATGGAATTGAAAAGAATTAAAATTTCCTTCAGCTTTAGTTTTATTTAAATGGTCTATCAATACTTCTTAACTCCAACCATAGGAATCGAACCATTCCGGTAGGGATTGAACATACTTAGAAGCAGGGGTAATGATACCCTGCTTTTTTCATTTGACGTGGAGGACAAGGGATAGTCTAGTCCTCTAGGATCACCTCAACAACAAAAAGAGGCTACTCAGAGCCTCTCTGAAAATTCGCCCCCGCTCATCGAGTATATAATCCCGATCAAGCTCGTGTTAGGTTAAAACAACCTCCTTATCATTAAGCAAAGCGTATTCAATAGCAACTGATGCCATGGCCTTACCCCTCCTGGCCATTCTGTGTTAACTATATTGTTTTATTAGATATTGAAAATAACATCCCCTCTTTTCTGATTATCCGTGATCATTCAATATCAGGTCATGAGAACAGAGCCGCACTGCTGTTGTTAAATAAAAAAAGCCAGCTTCCATCATGCGATAGGGCTGGCTTTTATTGTTCGTTGGCGCGTTTCTCTTTTTCCAAGCGACTTACCCGCTTGTCAGTGTAGTTCTGCCGCTCTTCCAACAAACAGATGCGCTGATCAAGAAGGTCACTTTTCTCTGAAAACTCAATTTGATTCTCTAGAGTATCCTGCGCTGACATGCGCACAACGCGCTTCACGTCCTCTAGCTCCGTTTCAATACGGTCGAAGCGCTTGTCAACCTCATCAAAGCGTTTATCAACTTCGTTGAAACGTTGCTCAAAACGTTGTTCCATATTGTCCAATTTGGAAAGAATTTTCTTTAATAACTCCTCCATCGTCCGACCTCCTTTCTCTCAGTATAGCAACAATTTCCAATAACATAAAGCTCATCTCCCTCGGAAAAATAGCATCCAGAACCTGCCGCCCACGACCAGCGCTATCCCCAACACATCGATCCACCAAGGAAGAAGTTGACCATCCGTGAAGGCATATAAAAATACACCCCACACCAGCGGATATGTAAATGTCCTGGCGGTGTACATGAAAAGGAAAATCAGCAATGTTGTTAGCAACGCGACTGAGCCGAAGTCGGTTAGGGGCAACGAGTACATCTCCATGATGCCAAACCACAATACGAACGGCTCTACATATGTCAAAATGGCCAACCAAAATGCATTCTCTCTTGCTTGTGATGGGTCTTGAAAGGTTATATTGATTCTCACAGTCTCACCTCCGTGCCTATCATATCAATTTTTCATACAGTTTTGAATACTAACACCTCAGAAGCAAAAACCTAGACTGCAATATATCATATTTTTCTGAAATAAACTTTTCAAATGCTTTGCCGACCAAGGGTAAGACAATTAGGATCAAGATGATGTACCAGAAGATGAGGAGTTTCCCTAAGACATAGGCAGCCCCCATGCTGATCCAAAACAACTTGTGGTGTTGGAACCGGAACTGTTCCCTTGGGTCATACACCCATTCTAATACCACTATGGTAACAACTTAACGCAGAAGGCCGGGAGGAAGGTTGAACGTCTTTCACTATTTCAATACCACTATGGATTCAACTAAAACGCCTCGTCAATGACCATGAAATGGACACCCTCACCAATTTCAATACCACTATGGATTCAACTAAAACGGAAAGCTGGAAGAATGCATCGAGGCGGCGGTTAAATTTCAATACCACTATGGATTCAACTAAAACTATTGAGTGGTGGGATTTTCCCACCCTTTTTATTGATTTCAATACCACTATGGATTCAACTAAAACACGTCCAACTCAAAGTAGTTTAAGTCTTGATTCCCCATTTCAATACCACTATGGATTCAACTAAAACTGGTGCCGGGTTCGCCATCGGGATCGGCGACATGATCCATTTCAATACCACTATGGATTCAACTAAAACGCAAGACCAAGCCGCATAAGATCCGAGCGAAGAAATTTCAATACCACTATGGATTCAACTAAAACCCATATGGGCGAGAAATCGGAGAGTGGATCCAAAAATTTCAATACCACTATGGATTCAACTAAAACAGAAAGCGGTCATCCTCCACCACTCCATCCAACACCCATTTCAATACCACTATGGATTCAACTAAAACCCGTATGTGAACATCAGTCATTTCAAGCATTTTCATTATATCAAAAACCAAAATAATCTGTGAACCGTTAATGATGCAAAAACCCCGGGAGGTTCACAGACTTTTTATCACACGGAAAGGATAGCTCCAATTACGACAAACTCTCACAAGCTACGCATCTCCATCTCGATCTAAGCCGTGAGGTCATTAGGCGCGAATTGATCGAAGAAGGCTTGCACTTCCTTTTGCGTTTTAAAATCGCTATAGTCACGATCAGGGATACTGAGATTAGGTTCTCCTTTGGCAATCCCAGGCGTAGGACTCTTAGTTGGCAGATTGGATGTTGCACCACTTTTCCTTGTGGTATCCCTTGTCATGCTTTCAATACCACTTTGGATTCAACTAAAACTTCGTCAATTCCTTTTCTTCACACTATCCCTGAAAAGGCACCGGTGCTACTGGTCGGCCTTTTTCTGCAAGCAAAAAACCGCCTCATTGGGCGGCGATTTTCTTCAACTCATCAAAAAGAGCTTCTTCTTTTTTAATCAGCGGACGCAATTTGTTATCACTTTTAAGCAGTTCGCCCATTAAAACACAGCCGGGGTCGGAACGACATTTCAATACCACTATGGATTCAACTAAACCCGCCCCCGTATGGGTGATCTGTTGCTCGCGGTGCTCATGGATGGCGTATTGAAGATATTGGAGTGCTGCGGATGGGATTTGTTTATAGATTTTAGCCATTATCTTTTCTCCTTTGACGGGTGATCACCTCATGATAACAATATTGTCAAGTGGGAACTAGTAAAAGATGCTCACATGAGATGGTGTAATCGTGCAACAATAACGAACGTTCATGATACACATTTGATACCACTATGAATTCAACTAAAACAAAAACAAGCCAGCTTGCCAAATCGGATTCCTGAAAATTTCAATACCACCATGGATACAACTAAACGATAGTTTCCCATGCGATAAGCGCCTGCTCTTTCATATTTCAATACCACTATGGTTACAACTAAACCCAACGCAGACTTCTATGCCAAGATCATAGAAGAAAAATTTCAATACCACTATGGTTACAACTAAACAATAGTAGCTTGATAATCAGCTAGCTTATCAAGCGAATTTCAATACCACTATGGTTACAACTAAACGGGAATTTCTTGTACAAGTTGAGCCAAGCGAATGAATTTCAATACCACTATGGTTACAACTAAACACCAAGGCGGACAAATTCATGGGTGCAGGCATGGGATTTCAATACCACTATGGTTACAACTAAACGTGGGTTTCCGCTTGGCTTTTACCTGCGTCAAAACATTTCAATACCACTATGGTTACAACTAAACCCGGTCAACAAAGGGCGAAGTGGAATATTGATTTATATTTCAATACCACTATGGTTACAACTAAACTGAGCTGTAGGGAAGCGTCAGAACCCACTTTCCCAGATTTCAATACCACTATGGTTACAACTAAACGCGGGCTTTGATGCCATTGGCGATCTCTTGAACTTTATTTCAATACCACTATGGTTACAACTAAACTCGAATAAAAGGAGAGATGGATAAATGAAAATGGTATTTCAATACCACTATGGTTACAACTAAACCCGTATGTGAACATCAGTCATTTCAAGCATTTTCATTATATCAAAAACCAAAATAATCTGTGAACCGTTAATGATGCAAAAACCCCGGGAGGTTCACAGACTTTTTAGCTCACTAAAGGATATGGTAGATGTCCAATATCCACTTCGTCCTCATTCTTTTTAGCATATCTTTGCTGCCAACATCAACTGAACATACAAGCCCGTCTCTTGCCATTCTCATCTCGTTTCGGTAGGCAATACAAGTGAAGAAAATCATTTGCAACGTATAGTAACATTCTTTTGAGATACTTTCATCTGGTTTACCATCCTGATAAAGTTTTCACAGGCAGTCGGTGTGGGACTACCATTGATAATCAAAATAACATCTTCCAGCTCAATCACTTCTTGTTTTACACGTTGTTTACTCATCCCATCCGTCAACTCCTTGAGATTTGGTACACACTCCCGTAACACTTAGACAAGCCTGAAAATGATGTAGCGAAAAACTAAATAAACAATGAACAACACAAAGATCACTGGCAAAAACAAAAACAAGCCTCCCAATCCATACCCGATGCCAACTGCAAGCCAAAACGCCTTATGATTTTTTCTCAAGGGTGGTTTATTCACACCCTCTTGCCCCATAGGCATGAATCTGGCTTTCATATCTGCTACCATTTGCTTACCTTGGCCAGTCAAAATCCGCTCCATCAGTGATGTGATTTGCAAGAGCAAATAGAGGAACACCACGCTGGTCGTTCCCACCAAAAGCATGATTGAGACAATAGATGTGTGCGCAACGAACTCATCAAACAACACCATCGCCCTTTCTTTTGCAAAATAAAAAAGGTGTTCCTGATCCCTTCAGTTCGGTATCAAGCCACCTCACCACTGTTCACTCACTTTATCCCGCCTCGCCAAGTGACAGCAATCATTCGATTCAAACGAAAACAAAAGAAATAGGTATCATTAGTCGGCATTAAAAATCACACATCATCCCTTTTCTCATCGGTGCCAGCACATTTGTGTGATAGGTACACATTCTCGCCGCACCACTTCCAACCAGCTTTTCATCAACTCCACCCGGCTTCGTGATGTGGTCACCCAGACAACGGGCTTACGCGAGCTGGATCGGGTAGCCAACTGATTAAAGGCTCGGTAGTAACGTCGGTATTTGGCCTTGATTTTGGTTGGGCTTTCGTTGGCTGTGTCGTATTCAATCCAGAAAGAGCTATCATCGATCTCCAAGCAAAGATCAGGGCGGGGCAATTCCTTTTCTTCCTCCTGCCTTAGCTTCATATCTTGCCACTCTTGCCATTTCACCACTTCCCACGGATAACGAAACATCTCCGTGGCCTCATAAGTGTTGTAAAAACGGAGCCGATCCAGCGCTTCATCTCTACCCATCGCGTGCATAAGCCGGATCAAGATCTCCGTCATTCCGCGATAATGCCGTTTCTGCGACTCGCTTCGCTCATAATAACGGCGGTCTTCCTCCAGCCAGCCCATCACCCATTTCCAACCAGCAGGCCCCAATTGGTACATGCGCGGCCCTTTATTAAATGGGGCAGTGCATGACTGGATATGCTTTTCCTCTTTGCTTTTTTTGTTTAACCGTTTGATGGTTTGATCTACAGTATGAACGGATCTTGCCAACAGCTTGGCGAGTTGGTAACGATCGGCCATGCCCAAGTAAAACAGGAGCAACATCATTTTCTCCTGTGTCTCCAGTTCATCATTGCGCAAAACATCGATCACCATCGCACCAACCCCTTAAAAATCAATCTCGACCGTTTTGGCAGCCTTCTTTTCCTTTTTCGCCGGCCATTGATACATCTGTTTCAACTCTTTATAAATGCGCTTTTGAACCAACTCACCTGGTCGCCCAAGCTGATTAGGCATTTTCCGTATCTCTCCCAATCGCATCTTCCGGTACTTTGGTAACCGCATTTCTGCTGGCTCCAGTAACCTCGCCTGGAACACATGGCCCCGCTTATTTACAGCAACGCGGAAGATGCCGCAATACGGCATTCCCATCAAGGCATGAAAATCTGCAACCGTGTAAGGATGCAACATCCCGGCAAGGGATTTGAAAAACTCGTCGCCTCCTTTAAGCAAAAACAGATTGCAACCAGCTTCTTTCATCGCTTTAATGATCGCTTCTTTCTTCCGTCCTGCCTCTTCCAACGAGGACCAGCCATGAAACGTAAAGACAAAGCGTACCCGGTATTTGCGAGGCTCTTTGAAGATGTCGCCAAACATCGCCTGCACTGCTCTTTGCCCCAAGACTTGATGGATCTCATCCACGATAACCAACGTCTCCGACCTTTTCTCCGGGTCTAACATCTCCCGCGCCAACATCATCCGCCATATTTTGATGAAATAGTGGGTGAACAGAAAGTTACGGCACGCTTCTGAGATTGTGTCATTGCTTTTGGGCAGGTAGATCAACACGAGATATGCCCCCTGTTCATCCCCGTTCATCCATCTCCAGAAGTTGATGCTGTCTAATGGTTCTTGGGCGATTACTTCCATCAAGGATGGATCCGTCCGATAAGCGGAAATGCGGTTCTCAATCGTCTTCAAGGTGTTGCGATCATCTGCAAACTCCTGCTCCATCTGCAAAAGCTCTACATACAGATACCCATGCTCCGCTCCAACTCTTGAAGCATTTCCTTGCGGTAACCGGTGTCGATCAATATGCGCATCGCATCCAAGATATTCCCTGACCTGCGGCGTAACTGGCTTTCAGCGCGTTTTTAAAATAGCGTTCAATGGCGATCGTCTTGGTATCATCTTTTAAGCAATCAAGCAAAATCCGCGTCTCCAATTCAGCGATCTGCGTCGGGTTTCCCGTCAGCTGCAAAATATCATGGAAGTTGACCGGAATCGGATGCTGGGTGTCGGCATGATTAAGGATCACTACACGGTCCAGCAACCAGTCAGGGATATGTTGCAATGTTTCGGCAATAACTGCGCCATCAGCCACATCAAAACTGATCACCGAGCAAGCATGTTGGCGCCACTCTTCCCTGCTAGCCGCCCTCACATGAAATGTTTCCAAGATCATGTTTACCAGCGCCGTCGTCTTCCCTCCGCCTTGCTCCCCAACCAGCAAAGTGGCCTTCACCCGATCATCCAGATCCTGTTTGCTTTTGGGTGCCGGCAAGGAAATGAGCTGATTGGTGTTCAAACATCTTGCAAACGGCACCGCACCCGGTTTCTTGGTCAGCATAGCGGCTGGAATCTCCGTCTTTTGTTTGCGTTCAACATAAAAATCCCCATCCATGTGAGCCGATCTTGGCAGATGGAGAAACTGGACTAGTTCCTTCTGATACAAACAAAGGAGGGGGTGCCGATAATCGATGTACCCCTTCTCTACCTTGGTCAAATCGGGCTGAATCTTCACCACTTCCAAGCGATTTTCCCCTTGCATATCAGTCATCAGCCGTTGCAACTTCTTTTGAAACGAAGCTGCCCGTCCTTCTTGCTCTGTCCAAAATAGAAAGATTGCCTCTGTGTACATGTATCGGTTGGCATCCGATCGAATTTTCCGTTGTGAAAAAGGAGCCCGTTCCGCCTTGTCATGCCCATAACCTGTCAGCCTGTTAAGCAAGGACTTCATCTTGCCTTTCGTTTCTTCTTCAAGCCAAAACTGGATAAGCTGGATCAGTCCTATCTTGGCATGATGCCATAAGACCGATCTCCAATCATCGGGATTCATGCCTGCAAGACGTTTGGCAAACTCTCTTCGCAACGCACCATGGTCTTCTGCCTCTTTCAAGGTGAGGCTGTAAAGCAACCGCTCTCCTTTGTCCACCGACCGAAAAAGTTGCATAATCCGTTCAGCAAAATCGCCTTCCAGATCAACGGCTAAATGAGGACTTCCCTTGATGGCAAAGGCGTGCAGATGTTGATCATCCAGCGTCAGCTTGGCAGGGACAAACCGACAACCTCCCACATCCAAAAACAAAGCTTCTTGTATTTTCTGCTTTAACTCCTCAGCTCGCGGAATCGATACGTATGAATACACCTGCCCATCCTGCTTGTATAATTTGTAGCTGACATGCGGCACATCAAAATAAACGGTGGTTTGCGTTTCCTGATCCTTATGCGTTTCGCCAGCTCCTTTCTCTAGAAAGGGAGCATTCATGCGACATAAATGATTGATGATCTTCTTCACATCGGTGGCTTCAACTGGATCGCCATCCTGCACAACGGGAATCAGTTGAAAACAATCGGAAGCGATAGATAAGGTCTGATCTGCTTGTTTCTTTCTCATCATCCTCTTTCCTCCCCATCAAAAAAGACCAACTTAGCCTGTTGGTCCCGATCATAATGAAGCTGATCCAGCTTGTTTTGTTGTTTCTTTTTGATCGACAACTTGCGTTCAACATGTTTGCAGCACCCCAGCACCCACCAGGCTGATCACCATCGTCATCATGATTACTATTCCTCCTTGTCGGCCAGCGATTTTTCAAACGCTTTGATATCCTCTGGATAAATCAGCTCAAGCAAACCCAATGGCATGCCCACAACTAAAGCTATGGCAATTAAAAAGGCAGTCCCCTTTACAATGACTTGGTTCCACTCGCGGTAAACCATGAAATGAGCAAGGATCCTCCCCAGAAAGAGGAAGGGTAACAGCCATTTAACATATTGCAAACTCATAAACACAATCCCAGCGAATAACTTCATCCCCCATCCCTCCTATTGTTTTAAAGGTTCTACGATTGAATCAACCAAACCCGTAATAATGGCTTTGATGGGGGCGACAAGATATTCTCCGACAAAAACGGACAGATCGACCAGTCCGGCTGCGGCTCCGATGAAGATACAAGCTCCCACAAACTTTTTCACCATGGACTTGATGGGTTGATCTCGAATATATGCGATGGTGACTTTATAAAAAGCCACCAGCAGAATAACTCCCAGCGCGATCTGGCCGAAGGTATTGATGGGCTCCTTCAATCCCGCAAAAACTTGCATGTTCATTCCCTCCCGTTTTTACGTTTGAAAAGTAAGCAAACGAGAAAAAGCCACCAACATCTCAACTCTTTTTGGTGACTTCCGCATAAACGCGCACATATTGACTGTTCCGATTTTTATATGGCTGAGACACCTGCAATACGTGAAAATGCGTGGGCAGCTCTCGCACAAAATCCTTTACTTCATCTGGCCGGCCCGTAATACGAAGTTTCGCATTGATGAGTTTGCTTGCAGACCGTGCGCTTTTCCCCTCCAAATAATGCGTTTTAGACCTTTCAAGCAATTCAATCCGATGTTCAATCAATCGTTGCTTTGCCATCAATTTGTCCACCATCTGTTTTCACCACCGAAAATATTTGTTCTTCATTTGTTTCAGCTCTTCCGCATGCAAAGGCAATGGGATATGTAGCCGTTTCATCTTTTGCGTCTCATATTGAAAGCGCGCTTGCGTGTCATGCACGGGATAAAGCCGCTTTGCCAAATACAGCAAACTTTGTTGCACCCGGTACCAACTGGCCACACAACAGTAGAGCGTGCGATTGTCCTTCGTTCGTTGATACAAAGCGATCCGCTTTTCCAACCTTTCCAATTCCAGCGAAACACCTAAATGCAATGTGCTTAATACAGAGGAATCTTCTTCGATCATCAACACCCAATCCCTTCGCTCAACGAACCCCAATATGAGGCAAAATGAAAGAGACGTGTTCTGTAGACCATTTGACATCCCAGTGACACGTCTCACCACTCATCATCCCAATATGATTTTTTCTCCCCTTGCTTTTGCTCCGGATACATAGCCGCTTGTAGCCAATGACGCGCATCCATTGTTTTGATAACCATTTCTTGCACGCTATCCGATTTTCCACGAAAACAATAGCATGGCAAACATGCACTTCACCACCCACTCCGATTTTCGTCGCATTCTGGCACTTCGCCGATATAAGCCGAATGCTTCTCTTCAAATTCCTCTCTGACGACCCTTTCTTTCTTTTTCTTGTTCTTCTTCTTTTTCTTGTTCTTCCCCATAGTTTACTGATACGGTATCCATGGGGTATCCAAACTGTTTGCAAAGTCTATAGAAACGGTCGACAAACGGCTGGTGCTTCACCTTTTTCAGTTCTTTGACGATGCATTGCTTCACTTTGGGGCTGTTGATCTTGTTGTACTTGATCCAATTGAAAATCATGAGTTCTTTCGTATCATTGTTGTACTCCACCTTGCCATAATCAGAGAAACGGTCTAGCAGCTTTTCCACCGTCTCCCGGTTATAGCCTGTTTCCGTTTCAATGATCCGCTTAGGCAGTTCATAAATGCCGCATTGCGTGGTTTTGCTGTTCGTCATCAAATAAAGAAAGAAGTATTTTTCTTCCGGTGTTAAGTCCAAGACAAAACCATCCTGCCAAAAATCCACATGCACTTGTCTGTATATAGCCACGAGCCCTTCCTCCCCATCTCTTTCATCCCCATGTTTGAGGGAGTGAATGTAGATGAAGCGAGCCATCCGGAGCAGCCGGCTTTCTAATGAGCAATGGATCGATCTCTTGAACGGTAATACGATTCAATATCTTCAACTTTCCATCCACCCTTACCCATAATTTCGCTCTGCCGTTATCCATAAATCCCGTAATGCGTTCCACCCGCATGAACATCCTCTCCTTTGGCTTGTGTCATCACTCTTATAGAAACAATCCGTTTCTATCAACACAAAAAGGAAACATTTTGTTTCCTTTTTGGAATGGACACAAAATGTTGCTTATAATGAACTCAAGGTAATTTTATTGGGGAGATCACTATGTTCAATGAACGCTTGATTGCATTGAGAAAAGCGAAAAAATTAAGCCAGTACGAACTGGCTGAGCAGCTCAACTTCACCCGTGGACAAATCGCCAATTACGAGCAAGGTAAACGAAAACCCGACATTGATACATTGAAAAAAATCGCTAACTTTTTCAATGTATCATTGGACTACTTGACCGGGGAAGACCACATTCCCACGCCCACGCATGAGAACAATCCGGATCTCAAAACCATCCTGGCCAATGAAACAGCCCATTGGAACGGAAAGCCTTTAACCCCCAAGCAACGGGAATTGGCTTTGGAATTGCTGACAACGGTGTTGGAACGGGTGGAGTCAGACGACACAACTGCGGAGGAAAAATGAGACAGACTACCAAGTTTCATACGGAATCCTTCAAATTAATGGGCATTTCACCTGTCTATTCACCTCACCGTTTGCAGTTGATCACGGAAAAGGAAGCAGAGATTAACCGCACACTTCCACTAGCATTAAAAGAACTTTATGCCGTGGAGGGAGTGGAAGAATGGTTTGAAGACGGAAACGGGGACCAATTGGTCCCCCTTCAACGCATCGAATTGGAAACGCGCGAATATTGGGAGCTGGAATTGGGGTTAAAGTTCCTGAACCTTCCCGACAACATAAAGGCCAATGAAGGCATTTATTTCTTTATTGAGTGCCAAGGATGTTGGTCATGGTGGGTTTTGTTAAATGGGACCGAAGACCCACCCGTGATCGTAGAATCTCTTTATGATGAGGCACAAATCCTTGCATGCGAGAAACTAAGTGACTTCATCTTTGCTAATGCCTGGGATGTATCGTTGATGGATAGTCCGTCATTTCAAACCGGGGAATTTTCATGTGAAGAAGCATTTCTGCAAATCTTACGCGCTCAGTGTGTGGAAAAGCCAACCACCCGCCTTGCTTTCACTGTTCACCGGTATCGCTTTGGTTATAAGGGTTGCCGCCTCTTACTTTTTGAAGAAACAGGCCAACTCTTCATGTCAGCGGATCATGAAGAAGCAAAGAGTGAACTGATGGAGTTGATCAATCCTTTTGTACAATGGGAGAGGGTTTGACAGAATAGATCTCAAAGACTTGAGATAGATCAGAATCAAAAAATGAGAACCGTAGCATGACATGACTACCATTCTCTTATCCATTCATTCGCTTTATTTGTGTTGTACTCATCATTTCTATTTCTTTCCTCTGTACCAATCCTTTGCGACGTAAGACCATCATCAGCTCAGCCAAATTATATTCCACCGGAATTTGAAGCTTGTCGCACAATCGCACGAGCAGCCCTTCCACCGTTTCTTCAGAACCTTTACTGTGGCACGAAAAGATTACTATCATCAACCAAACGCCCCCCAATCCAACTCCATTGTTCCGGCTGCCTCGGCAGTGGTCACGGATTCAAACGGAAAAATCTTGCTCTATAAGCGCAGAGACAATGCACTATGGTCTTTGCCAGGTGGAGCGTTGGAACTTGGCGAATCCATCGAACAAGCGATCATCCGGGAAGTGAAAGAAGAAACGGGGTTTGAGGTGGAGGTTTTAAAATGTATCGGGATTTACACTGATCCTGAGCACATCATCGCCTACTCAGATGGGGAAGTGCGCCAACAGTTTTCCATCTGTTTTGAATGCCGAATTATTGGTGGTGAATTATCCATTAGTTCGGAGTCGTATGAAGTCCAATTTTTCACCGTAGAAGAAACGAAACAGCTTGCGATGCATCCCGCCCAACGCGTTCGCATCCAAGACTATCTGCAACATCAGGAAAAAGCCTTTATCCGGTGAATGAGGTGAACCAGATGAGCAACTCCAAAATAGACGAGGTCGTAAAAATCATCCATAAACGGATCATAGAAGGGAAATATGTGGCCGGGCAGCGGTTGCCAGCGGAACGCGTATTAGCCGATGAATTGGGGGTTAGCCGCCCCACCATCCGGACAGCGCTCCTTCGCCTTCAATCAGACAATCTCATCGATATTGTGCCTCGCGGTGGCATTTTTGTCCGTTCCCATGCGCCAAAAGTAAAAATGGGTGGCGGAACTCCCAAAAACAAAGGCCCTGAATTGCAGCAAGTCGGTTCTTTCATCCATTCCATGCGTGCGTCTGGTCGGGATATACTCATCCGCTATCTGGAACCATCCTCCATCCGCCCCGCCGGCGAAGAGATTGGCGCTAAGCTCAACATACCGGAGCATGAGAACATATTGCGTCGCTATCGTGTGCAACTAGTCGACCGCGTTCATTACCGGATCTTGGACACCATCTGCTCGCCTCCGTAGCCGGCGAATTGGTTGGGCAAGAAGATCACCAACTTCCGTTGTTCAAATGGCTCCGTGAGCATAAACAACTGCTGCCCATCCGCACGCATGAACAACTCACCTGTCGCATGCCATCAGCCGATGAGGCCACCCTCCTCCATATCGGAAGAAACCAACCAATCGTGGAAATGGACCGCTGGATCTGGGCCAAACCTGAAAACGGCGATCACGATGAAGAAATCTTGTTTGAATACAGCCGCATTATCGCCAATGCTTCATTACATGAATTTGCTTATACCTATGAGATTGCTAAGGATGCGAGCAAATAGCCATCACCCACTTGCGTTTTTACTGCAAGTGGGTATTCGTTATGAAGGGGTGATTGAGATTTATGGATGTTTCAACCCATAAACAAAATCTCGAAAACTATCAGAAATTTTAAAAGTGTTTGCATCTTCATCTGACTGTGCAAAATGGAATGCGTAATCCCAATAGTAAACTCCTTCATTGACAAGATCAGTAACTAATACAATTTTCCCTGATCCAGGACAATCGCCGATGATTATGCTGTTAGGCAACAAATCATCTCTATACTCATGATGCCACATGACCAAATCAAAAGAACGTTCCACTCCCAGTCCATACATTACATCCAGCGGAATGGTCTCATTTAGTTCTTTTACATAAAAAGTACTGTACCTTACTAAGGCTGTGCCTCCATTATACTTTCGCAAAAAGTGTTTATAATCTTCCGGAAGCGAAAACCCAATTTGTTGCTCAAGACTTTGTATCATTTCTTTTGTTGCTTTACCAAAACCCTTTATGTTCATAGGAAACAAACCTCACTTTATTTTTTCTTTCTGGCATGAAAGATCATAGTCATCAGCGAGATACATCTGCCTATATGCCCCCATCACGTGGTAAAAGTCATCATAATCCCCCATTAACAGTATAAGGGATCAATATGTCAAAACAGCGCAAAATTAAAAAAGCGCCATATTGGCGCTATAAAAAGTTAGTAATCGGTTCTTTCATATAAAGAAATAATGAACTCTGTAAAAGAAGATCCGACTACCCGAACACGATCTAAATTAAATCCCGTGCTATCAAAAATCTCCGAAAGAGCATCATCAGAGGAAAACCAGATGATCACTGGATTTTCTTTGTTTTTATCATAAAAAAAACAATAGCGATTTAAGGCTGAATCAAATCCAAAGGGAACAATCAGTCCTTTTTCTTTAAATTCTTCTTCACCAAAATACAGGGCCTCAACTTCATCGAAGATCTCTTCCGGATCATAAAACTCATCAAAATGATAATGCTCCTCATTGATAGAATGTGTCCATGGCCGCTTTCTGGTCGTCTATATTGTTGAACCCAATTTACATAATCTTGTGGAAATTGCACTTCTAGTCTTGCTTCAACTTCATCAAATTGTTCAACAGGCATTTTTTCTTCTCGCTTTATCCAAGTAATCATGTAACAAATCCCCTCCCCCCTGCTCCTGCTTTAAAGCAAAGTTGAAACAAGTCTAAGTAGATGGATAGTACAAGCTATTCACTAATTCGCTAAACGATCCTTTTATTTTAGTAACGACATAATCTGGATCATCCTCATAATGAGCCTCCCAATTAATTAGCACGATTGAGGGAGATTCAGTTGATCCTCGATAATCGAAACAATACCATTTGTTCTGTCCATCCAATGCAAAGGGAACAAACCCTGTAGGAAGGGAAGGGTCAGAGTCATCAGTGAGATACATCTGTCTATATTCCCCAATCACATGGCAAAAGCCATCATCATCCCCTACTTCTTCTGAAATAGATAACCACCGATCGAAAGAATAGGGTTCACCATCTACATCAATGTAACATCCGGGATTGCTTCCATGATAAACCTTCGCCCATTTTACATAAGCACTAGGCAAACGCTGACCAACAAACTCCTCAATCCGCTGAATATCTTCATCTGTAGCCAGCTGCTTTACTGCTTCCCATTTAGTCATTGTTCCCCCTCCTGATTGAGCCACACAGGTAGGCTCTATTTTAGCTAATCTCTCGGCTCATAAAGCATATCTAGAAACTGAGAAAAGGAGTCGGCAATCTTTTTAATATTGTCTTCATCACGCTCATGATAGAAGAAAACAACAATCGGCTCCCCAGCTACAAGTGTACGATAATCAAAACAAATGAAGTTTCCTGCCGGATCATCAGCGAAAGGAACAAGTTCTATTGAGCCTTGTGTTCTCCAATCAATACTTCATGTGCCTCCAAGATTGAAAAATGATCTTCGTCCTCGTTGAAGTTAAACAGATTTCCAAAGACTTTCTCTTTCTCATTCCCCAAATCAAATAAAATTTTTGTTTTGGGACGTCCCGCATTATTTTTTAATACACAATCAAAAAAAGACTTTGGAAAATGAACTCCTAATTCCATTTCAACTTCCCGAATCCGCTTTTCATCAATGGGCTTTTTATACTCCCATTCCATTGTAAAGTTGCTTATAAATACCCATTAGGGCACCTCAAACAAAATTCCTCTTAGAGATAGTGACTTCTGATAAGCGTTTTAACAACACTTTGTATATGTTATAATATCTCTAATAAACTTGAGACATTATCATCAAAATTGATCTTCAATAGGCTCCCTTATTTTTTAAGATTTGGTGGTGGGAATGAAATGAAAAAGGATTTCCAAGGGTTTTGGCTACCATTAGATGAATATACTAGTCCCATTCCAGTAACAGATGAAATGATAGCTCAAGCTGAACAAAAGCTAAATTTCAAACTTCCTAGTTCTTACATAGAGCTAATCAAAACACAAAATGGCGGAATTCCTGCCAACTCTTGCTTTCCAACAACCGTTCGAACCTCTTGGGCAGAGAATCATATTGCGATTGAAAATATTCGTGGCATTGGAGGAACTGACGGTATTGACTCTGAAGAACTCCGAAGTATTGATGAAGATTGGGGTTATCCTATTCATCTAGGATTTGTAATATGTGATTGTCCATCAGCAGGTCACGATGCAGTGATGTTAGATTATAGCCAATGTGGAAAAAATGGTGAGCCCCGAGTTATTCATGTTGATGTTGGAAATCCCGATGAACCTACGATCACTGTCCTTGCAAAGGATTTTAAAACCTTTATAAATGGGTTGGTTAATTGTAAAGAATATGAAGAATGAAAAAAGCGCCTAATGGCGCTTTTAACCATATTGATAGGTCTCACTTTTTCATTTCAGATATTCCACCTACATGAGTAAACTGTCTATGAATAGAATATTCTACAAGCATCATTGTCGTTCCATCTTGATGATGATGCCAAGTATATCCTTTTGGTGGTCTATGACTTGCTGGAACAGGTGGATCAGAATTTTTATCTAAACCCGCTTTTGCGTTGGCTTCTCTGAAATCTTTTTGGCGATCCTCAGGATTTGAAAACTTAATTTTAACCGGTTTAACTTTCGGATGAATATATTTTGAAAAATCAGGATATCCATCAGGGTAGCTTACTGATTTACCTTCACTATTTGTATAAGTCCAAACCCCCTTGTCATCTATAGTGATACTTCCACCTTTATTTAACCACTTTTCAGGGTTAGGTGAATTCTTCGGCTTTGTTGCAAGTATTTCCTTGGTAAATTTCTCTTCACCATTTTTGGTAAATTGCTTAACTCGTTTATTATTAACTTTATCTTTTTTTGGATTTTTCATGGCACAATGACAACTGTCAGGTACCAGCGTATCCTTAGCTATCCGACCGACTTTAACCAACTTAACAGGTGTCGGTAGGCTCTCGACCATGTTCCATAGGCGATTTGGAAGCGGAATAGACTTTCCATTCTTGTCCTTCCCATTCCACGCTTCCATGAACATTTCTTTATCGAAAATAAGTTTCTCTGGATTCTCAATAATGTCGTTTACACTAGCCTTCAAATTATCCCATGAATCCTTGGCATAGCCTAAAGGATCAGAAGTTAACTTATCCCAAGCAGCCTTATAGTCCTCAAATCCAAATACTTCAGAAAAATAAGCTCCTGGCTCATTGATAGCACGTTTAATATCCTCATTTAAAATCTGATCCTTCTGTTTACCTAACCAATTGATGCCTTGATCAATTTTATTTCCCGCCCAATCAATACCATCCAAAGTCTTCTGTTTTAACCGGTCAAGAAGGCTTGGTTCTTTTTCGCCTGGAGACTTCATTGGCTGCACATCAGAAAGACTGGGGGGCTTGGAATGATCACTCGTTACAATCTGGGGTGATGTTGGTTCGGTTGGCTTATTTACGTCCTGGTTGGGTGTGTCACTTAGTACCTCTTCCACTTTCTCTTGCAGAGATTGTTGGATTTCTGAACTATTTACTGCAGTCAAAAGCAACCCAGCTAAAAGAGCACCAGCTACAATGATGATGATATACTCTACCGTTGAAGCCCCTCGCTTTGAATGTAAATGCTGTTTAACTCTTTTAAGCCAATGCTTCATCATTCCTTCCCCTTCCTTAGTTACTGTGACAAAGCCAGAAGAAATAGAAGTAAAATAAGTACTAGAGGAACAAGAATGATCGAAGCAAAACCTTTCCAAGAGCCTATCTCATGAATTTCTCCAATGATTTTGGAATGGACAATGATGTAATAAATCGTCATGACAAAGTTTGCTGTCAGGCAAAGAAAAAACAATAAGGCAAGGAACATGGAAGAATCAATATCAGGAGTGTTAGAAGTAAAGTTCTCTTGCCGAAAGATCAGCAACATGGGTATGAACAAGGCCATCTTTGTCGTATATGCCACCGTCGCCCATGCACTGGCTTCACTCGTCTCCCTGAATGTTGCTACACCTCCGAATAACCTGGCCACACCGAATGTACAAAGACTTCCTAAAAACCAGGCGACCGCTCCCAGTATGGGACCTATCACCATGGATAAAAGCAGAATCACTGGTATAGAGGTGGTATCCCCTGCGTCTCGATTCATTGCTTGTTCCAGACACAAGGTAATCCCAAACAGTGAAATTAACACAAATAACAACTTCGTTGACGTTTCCTCCATTGCTTGTCGAATGGTGTTTTTTGGTTGCTTTATGAGCTGAACCCAATACACTCGCAAAACATCTAACACAAGCATTACACCCTTTCTACTTCACAACTACTCCAATGATATCGTCTTTCTTAATGGCACCAAACTGGCGGCTATCATAGCTCGTTAAACGATTATCTCCGAGAACAAAGAAATGATCGGCTGGCACCACCACGGTTTCTTGATTAATCCTTTTGTCCGAGCGTGGACCATACGGTTCCATAAAGATTTGCCCGTTGATATATAGCTGGCCTTCCTTTATCTCGACTGTCTCATTTCCAAAAGCAACAACTCGTTTCGTATGCACCTGTTTGACTCCTGGAGCTCGAAAAACGATTATATCCCCTCGCTTAATGGTATCGGGATTCTTTTTAACCAGATACACTTCCCCTTCCATTAAGGCTGGCTCCATGCTTTTACCAACTCCTTGATAAAATCCGAAGAGTGAGTTCCAGAAAACAATCAACAAAAAAAAGAGACCTAATAGGCTCCCTATCCCACTTTTGGTCTTAAACCAAGCCACATAGCTCCTCCTTTCTACTAACAATTTTCCGTTAAATTTATATATTTATCCCTTTTGATTATAGCCAATTAAAAGATTTTTATCTACAAAACCAAGTTTGAACTAAACCAAAAAGCAATAAACCTTCGCAAACGCTGACCAACAAACTCCTCAATCCGCTGGATGTCTTCATCTGTAGCCGGCTACTTTACTGCTTCCCACTTAGCCATTTTAAATCCCTCCTGTTTGTTCAATTACAAAATAAAAGAGAGCCCGCTCAAGTAGGCTCTTCTTAAAAAATATTTTCTTTGCTAGTCTCTCGGCTCATATAGCATATCTAGAAACAGAGAGAAGGAATCGGCAATCTTTTTAATATTGTCTTCATCACGCTCATGATAGTAAAAAACAACAATCGGCTCCCCGGCTACAAGTGTACGATAATCAAAACAAATGAAGTTTCCTGCCGGATCATCAGCGAAAGGAACAAGTTCTATTGGAGCCTTGTGTTCTCCAATCAATACTTCATGTGCCTCCAAGAATGAAAAATGATCTTCATCCTCGTTGAAGTTAAACAGATTTCCAAAGACTTTCTCTTTCTCATTCCCCAAATCAAATAAAATTTTTGTTTTGGGACGTCCCGCATTATTTTTTAATACACAATCAAAAAAAGACTTTGGAAAATGAACTCCTAATTCCATTTCAACTTCCCGAATCCGCTTTTCATCAATGGGCTTTTTATACTCCCATTCCATTGTAAAACTACCTCCAATACCAACTTTTCACCTAAATGCCATTACCGCACCAAACATCTCTTCCGCCTGTATAACCTGTTATACCTGATGGAATATAAATACCCCTGTATATACATCGCCATCTGTATTGAAATGACAGATAACTTATAAGATAAATACTTTTTCACTTTTAAGCCTCAATTAACCCTTTGGTATCCAAAGGGTTTGGTGACCTCCCTAAAATTGAATCCAATTTCGAATTAGAATAGCAACATACCCGTACAAGTATTACATTCTATTTGACCATATTGAGCCCACTTTGGAATTAAGCAACAAAAATCCTCTGATTCAGTCAGAGGATTTTTGTTATGGATAATATTCGGATTGAGTTCCGAGAAACGCACTATTGGCACCGCTACGTTATGTGTTTATATCCAAACTCACCTTAATTTCTCTTAACAGTTTGCAAACCTCTTCCTCATGCTCTGGATATTTTTTGATATATTCTTTACTGTGATCGATAAGGCAATTATAAAAATCCTTAAAACTCAAATAGCCCATTGTATCTTCTTCCGCCGCAGGATAATCTTTAATTAAAGATACTTCATCTTCTTTACAACGATATTCCTCCCATTCATCAAAATCATCACGAAATAGAATGCCAACACATTCTATTCCGAAACCTGATTTATCTTTAAAATTATTTAATGCATCAATGAAATAACCATCTCCAATATGCCAAAAATAATATTTCATAAAATCCTTTTTCTCTTTATCATCATAAAAGATTTTATATGTTTGCTCCTTATGATTGTACATACATTAAAACCTCCCTATTTCCCGATAACCAAGTTATTATTTAAACGTAGGGAAAAAATTTGTAATTTCCCCTTGATCATTTATATATCCTCTAAATTTCATCCCATTGGAACTATAGCCCTCTACTTCTCTCCCAGTAATCCTTTTCGCTTTGATACCTTCTTCCATCGCCTCTTTTCCCCATTGAATCATTTGAGCATCTGTATAAACATTAGGGTTATATACAGTTTTAGGAAATCGTATTGTCTTAAATTGACCAGAGGGAATTAGTTTTCCATCCGGACCATAAGTTAAGGATGGAATCTTGTATCGTACTTCATACAAGCCGGGAAAAGTAGGATGTTGCTGTTTACTAATTATTAAATCGCTCGGATCCATACCTGTTGTTTCCAATGTTTTATAGAAGTCATGCATATTATGTCCCCCGACAATCCCTTTTTTCCCTTTCCCTATTCCTTCTCCAACGGTAAAGTGAGTATCAAATCCACTTTTGAATTTTACTGTATTATTGTTACCATTCGAAGCAAACTTCTGTAACCAAACACCAAACGGTGTATCCCCAACAGTCTTTGGAAAAGCCCTCCCGTCCTTAAAAACAGAAACGGACGTTAATGGAATATCATTAATTTTGGACACAATGGTAGGAGCAACGAGTTTGCCTCCATATTGAGCAACCCCCATACAAGCAAAACCGATCGCGACACCTAATAACCCAACAAGCCCTGCTTTTTTCCAATCCACCTTTCCATCACGCATATAATCAAAAGAGGCACTGTCCGCCACTCCTGCTACACCACCTGAGCCAACGGACGGAAGCCATTTTCCTAGCCAAGGAGGAGCCAGTGTTGCAATTCTCCCCCCGATCAATCGAAATGCGAGCGCTCCGGCCCCCAATCCGACCAAACCAGCTAATGCACCAATTATCGCCTCTTGCGCAATACCGGGAACATCCTTATCAGCCATCCAAGCTCCAAATCCGCCAACCGCCATTCCCATCACGATCGAAATACCCACAAGGGGGTTGGTACTTAGAAAAAACAGACCCAGTCCCATACATAACAGCGCCAAAATCAAGGATAACTGCTGTTGTAGCCATTTTAGCAACTGATCAATAAAGCCGGTCGATTCTTGCACCGGGGCTTTGGGAATCTCCGCCTTCGGTACCTCAATCTTATTTTCCGGTATCTTCACTTTCGGTATCTCTATCGGGTCATTACTCGGAATCGTTGGTATTTCAATGCCTTCTGCAAGCAATATCTTCTCTGTTTTTGTGTCCAACCATGTATGAGGCTGCGCTAATGCTAGATGGGGGATATTTATATGTATGATTAATAGTATTAATAGAATAGTAGGTATCTTCCACTTTCCCATAGTCAATAATATTCCTCCTTCATCTTAAACAACCTTCACTTCTGGAAAAACTATTATAGGTTCAACAAGATGACACAAGCCAATCCACAGGCAATTACAATGATATATACCCTCATTATTGAACCTCATCTACTATATCCTCCTGTTTTAAAAATGCAAAGCTACTTCCATTGACTCATATATCCCCCCTCTATTACTGAAGATTACAATCATTTTACATGCTAATCCCCTCATCCTTATAAACAATGGGCAACGATGTCTAACTGACTTCATCAGTCATCATCATCATCCAGATGCTGCATGGCAAGATGCATGTATTCATTGGTTAAAAGCCATTGCTCTTCGTCCATCTGTTTCTCTTCCGTGACAACGGACGTATTCTTCGAATCAACGGGATGAACTGCCATCGATTCTGTCGCCTTCACCGTAGCAGAAACAAATGGCGGCGGCTCATTGCCCTCCGTAAAAAAGAACCATTTGGCAAATTGCATGAACTTGACCTTCAACACTTCGTTGGTTTCCAATTCGCGAATCTGCTCCTTAGACAATGGGGCATAGGGAATAAATAACCCGTATTGCTCCCGATTGAGCTCCACTTCGATTCCCAGCTGAATCAAACGCATCAAATCGGCACTTTTCGGCTGATGCTTCTCCAAATAGTCAAACACGTATTGCGGCGTTTTTTTATTTAATCGGGTGTTGGGTAATTGCGTACCCGGACCGTATTTCTTCTCAACCAATGGACTTCTCCCTCCCTACAACAAAAGACCCCTTCAGAGGTCTCTATTATAACCCGTTATATCATTCCTTTTCACTATGGCGCTTGAGGAGGAATAAGCACAATCTTGCGTTTTTTCCCGTGTTCACGATGGTAAACACCAATTTTGTGATACGCCTCCGCCAGGATCCAGAACGACTGATTGGGATCAAGAAAATAGATCACGTATTCGCCAGCCATCCCTTCCCCTCGGTTCAACTCCGACAAATACGGTCGGATCAGGTTGCTCGCACCCCCGATAAAGTATGCGGACTGGCAGTTGGAAACCTCACTCCACTTCCGCTTCATGTACTCATAAATGGTCTGCGCATACCTGCGCAAATGGCCATCGACAATATCTTGAATCTGCTTTGGTTTCCCTTGCACCAGAATATCTTTAACTTGGGTTGATAGCGGCGAACCTTTCCTTGAAGCCAGGATATGATCAGCCAACTGCTTTCTCGATTCAAAGGTGACATTGTATTTGGCATATATGCTGTCCAGAATAGAATCCAGCGTCTTGTTAATGCCCAGTTTCTGTTCCCCTTTGGACCGTTCGTTGTCCGTCTTCCCACCAGCCAAAATCACCGCACAATCCAGGGTGCCTCCTCCATTGTCCAAAATCATGTAGTTCCCTTCCGTCCCCGGTAGCGGTTTGTAGCCGCCAAAGGCATCCGTCGTCAGCTCCAGATTAGCTGCCTGCCCCTCCGAGCTTAACTTCACATCAAACACCTCAAGATGCACTTCAACGTGGCGATAGGGGGAAGCCGTTTCTAAAAACGTCACCTTATGCACACCACTTGTCATCTTCTGTTTAAATTGCTTGCGCAGCTCCTTGTTCTTAAACTCACTGATCGGCAATCCACCACTTAAGCAATATGTAGCTAAGCAAACGCCATTTTTCACCGCAAAATGCTTCACCGCATCGACTGCCAATGCCGTTAGAAACACGATGAATGACTGATCTTCGTTGGCTTTAATAGAGCCGGGGGAGATTTCTCTACGTTCATCCTGTTGCCTCGCGGCTAACTGGCCAACGGCGAGAGTTCCCCATTTCCTGTTCAGGGCCGGTGAATCAATTTTTACGCGCAGACCTTCTAGAATGTCATTCTCTTGCTCCAGCACATCATCGAATGGCATTTCGGCAATAACATTGGGAAAGACAAAGCGGGACTTTTCGCTACCAAAGATGCAGTTGACTTCGGTGTTCCCAATATCAATGGCAGCCGATCGGCCACGAAGGGTGATGACCGGACGACCATCTTGGCCGATAAACTGCTTTTCTATGGCTGGATGGCTTTGTGTCAAATGTTGTGCAGTTTCCAATGCACATGCTCCTTTCTGTTTTTTCTGACACCCATATTGTATTACTAAAAGTATTACTTTTCAATCATTTTGTATGACTTTTTGTATTACGCTTCGATTTTTTGTGTGAAATAAGAACAGGCTTGAAGTGGAAGCAACCCACCTCAAGCCTTCTCTTCTTGTTGATTCAATTTCACAATTGGCAGCAAATCATTCAGCGTGCACTCCAGTTCTATGCACAGTTTCAGGGCATGTCCTAACGGCAATTCTTCTATTTTCCCATTTGCCATCTTATTGATGAAGGGATGGTTCACATCAATGATGCGTGCGATTTGGCGTTGGCTGTATCCTTTTTTCTCTAACAGATCAGCCAGACGAAAAAGAAAAGAGTGATCTTTGTATGGCTCAGGATAAATTTTTCCCGCAACTTCTTTAGTGTATCGATATTCCATTGTCTAGCTCCTCTTCATAACATGTCATTCTTAAATTAACACATAAAAGGGAGCCAATGCCAGGATTGTGACCCTTTTCTGAAAATGATGTTGTATATCTTTAATTAACATGGTAATATAAAGTTATCATAGTGAATGGAGGTGATTACATGCGCTTTATCGCCGATCCACCTTGGAGCTAAACAAATAGCGCCTTACCGGGTTTGGTAAGGCGTCCAACATCAGGGCTACAACCTTATGCTCTTGTATCGTTGGGCGGATACATGCTCAATTTGCGCCCATGATAGTCAATTTTTACTTCTGATGGAGAGATAGGCACTTGGGACCATAACCATGCAGCAATCGCTTTTGCGTCATTGTATCGCCCAAAGAAATACCGCCCTGCATATTCAAACATGGCCCCTTGGACTTCAAGGCTGTTATCTTCGCAAAAATCACAAAAAAATTCGACCGCAATGGGAGGAAAGCCGGAGACTAGACCAAGCTGGTAATGATACTCACGTGAGGGAATATCAACACCATTGATCTTAGCAGAAAACTCTCTGCACATCGCGATCGAACGAAAAAAAACGATGGCTTTTGGGAGTTCTACGTGAGGGTACCGCTTTAGCCAAAAGATTTCCGGATGTGTTTTGGTAACAATTAATGCCGGTTTCAAGCCTGCTATAAAGGCATCGATGTCCGTCACATGATCACAACCATTCATTTTTTAATTGGAGGGAGTTACATGTTTAAACCATGGCTACATCGCCGTTTCGTACTTAATCCATTCTCGGTGGTTGCGTTGAATGGTGGTTTGGGTGAAAGCGTTTCATTCTTCTGGGGATCAAGCAATGACGACCAAGATGAAGACGGCGGTCGAGTCATCTACCGCTGGAAGTGCAGATTTTGCTGGGAAGAATACAAAGACACGAACAACGACGGCCACGCTCCCGATTGCGAAGTGTGCCATAACAAGATGAAATTTTATGAGAAGATGTATACCTAATCATCTTCAACGGCAAACGAAAAGACCCCTTCCTGGTTGAAGGGAAGGAGCTTCAATTAGTCATGATTAAGGCGGGACGAGTGAAGTCGTCCTTTTTTATTTTCTCTAAAGGTTACCCACTGATTTTCAATCCATTATGGATTCAGCTAAAAACTGTATGTGAACTTCAGCCATTTTAAGTATTTTCATTAAAACAAAAAAAACAAAACGATCTGTGAACCGTAATGGTGCAAAAATGCCAGGAGGTTCACGGACCATTAATATAAAAAAGCCCAGCAAATTGCTAGGCTATCAACTTTGATTAATCTTCCCACAAAAAAGTACACTAATTTTTATTTATAAACATTGCATTCAACTCATCAATTAAAAAATATACAATCGCAATTATTGTAGTGAAAATATAAAATTGTTCCAGATCATTTTGACCAATTGAAATAATAGCACTTCCAATCAAACCAGAAATAACATAGAGAATAAACTTAACAATATACCTTGTAACACCTTTTATTTTTTTAGTTATAAAATCAAAAAATATTGATACCATTAATCCATAACCAAAAATACCAATAAAAGAAAAAAAACTTGCAATGGCTAAAAAAAACATAAATTCACTCGTCGTAGATTCAATAATTACATAAGAATAACCTAATAAAAACAAAATCCAAGTGAACAATGCACTTAATAACTTTCGGTATATTTTATTATTTGTTAATGATAACTTCATTTTAACCCGCTCTTTTCTTATAAAGCCTGGCTATGCCAGGCTGAGAATGTTGACAAACCCTGCGAATCAACTTTGTTGATCGCAGGGTTTTTGTATATAAAAGGGATATAAACAATTAATGGATGAATATCAACCCATATAAACTTAAAACCACCTCCCTTACCTGCTCTCGAAAGCAGCATAGCCAACTTTTTTATGTTTTGAGCCACAGCAGTTAGGAGGCATTGCTCTTGAATTTTTGCAAGCCCCCTGTAGCGTGCGTATCGA